>JBMZBW010000034.1:0-22464 GCA_049612785.1 Alphaproteobacteria bacterium
AAACGATGGCGAGGTGTCGGAAGACGATCTCTATCAGAAGAGAATTTTTGGCCATGCAACTAATGTAAAAAACATAACAAGCCACAGCGATCCTTTTGTAGTCTCAGAAGAAATTCCCACAGAAATTCAAGAAACCATCGATTTTATTGAATCATATGAGCCCGATGCAATAATTCACCTGGATGGATTCATGAATTTGAACCTTGCCAGTTTGCTGATGCGTCGCCTGTCTCCCTTGAACATTTACTGGATAGGACACGGAGGTAATCTGGGCTTGAATTTCGTTGATTATATCATCAATGACCCCTTCACAGCGAATCAGGCCGTTACCGACATTGAGCTTGAAAAAGAGATCCGTTTGCCGTCTGCTTTTGCAACCAGCGGCGTTTTTGAGTTCGACAATACGCTGTCTAAAGCCAACTTTGGCTTCGCCGAGGATGCCATCGTTATCAATGCTTTCAATAATCATATGAAAATAAATAAACCCTATCTTGACGCGCTGGTGCGCGTTCTTGAGGCAGTGCCAAAGGCGGTTCTGTGGTTCAACGAAGCCAACAAGCGCGATACCGTATGGTCGATTTCTAACTATCTGAAATCAAAAGGAATAGACGATAGTCGGTACACCTTTGCGAGCCGGGTTGAGCCGAAATCAAAGCATTACGCACGGCTGCACGTGTCGGATTTTGCGATGGATACCTTCACCGTGTGCATGGCCTCAGGAACGCTGGACAACATGTGGGCGGAACTGCCGGTGATCAGTATGCCTGGCGACCGCTACACAAACCGAACAGCAGGCTCCTTCAACCAAGTCATAGGCCTGGATTGTCTGAACACCCAGTCGATTGAAGAGTACGTGGAACTGGCGATTGAGCTCGCCACAAACCCGGACAAACTCGCGCGCGTTAAGAACCACCTGAAGACTTACAAGCGGCAAACATCAATGTTTGACGGGGAAAAATTTGCGAAGGAAGTGGCCGCAGGGCTCCACGCTGCCGTTGCACGTTCCCGGCAAGACCTCAAACCGGCCAACATCGATGTTCCTCCACTCTTTGAACCGATACCGAAGTTTGGTTGACCCATGAAAGCATCTGGAACGACTTCGATTTCTCATTTGAATCTCGCCATTCTCTGCGGTGGTGAAGGCAAGCGGCTGTGGCCTGAGTCCCGCCGAGACATGCCCAAGCAATTTGGCAGTTTTGGCACCGGCAGCCCCATGATCTCAACGACCGCCAAAAGGCTTCAAGCGCTGAGTGAAACGGTTAGCATCAATCATTCGATTGCAATCGGGAGCCAGCAGCACGGCTTTCTGATTGCCGAACACGTGGGTGAATACGGGTTTGAGACTGTATTGGAGCCGTGTGCGCGTGACTCAGCCGCAGCAATCGTTGCGATCAGCTGCCTGCTGTCGCAACGCGGTGAGGGTGATGTTCCTGTGGTCGTTTGCCCGTCGGATCATTTGATCAAAAACACCAAGGTATTTTGCGCTGACGTGATCAAGGCTGCTGCTGCATCAAACGATTACGAAATCGTGTTGCTGGGTATCTCACCCACGCATCCAGAAACTGGATACGGGTACCTGGAACTCACGCAAGCCGAGGCAGAACAAGACGCCGTGCCTGTGGCCCAGTTTCATGAAAAACCAGACCTGCCCCGCGCGGAAGAATATCTGAAAAACCCGGCAATGCTCTGGAATTCCGGAATTTTCATCTTTAAGCCAGCAAAACTCAACGCGCTGGTCGAAACCATAAATCCTGCACTGTTGAAGAGATGCCAAGAGGCTGTCTCGGCAGCGAAAGAGGATTTGCAGCGCCTTGTTCTGCATGCCGAAACCTTCGAGCAGATTTCGCCCGTTTCCTTCGACTACGAAGTTGTGGAACGCGCGAGCTCCATCGGTGCTGTGCGAGCCAGTTTTGACTGGGCTGACCTCGGCAGTTGGAAGGCAGTGAGCGAAACCTTTGAACCGGATGACATGAACTCCGTCAAAGTAGGGAACGCCGTCAATATTGGATCAAGAAACACCTTTGTTTCCTCTTCCGGTCCTTTGGTCGTGACCCATGAGGTTGAAGACATCGTTGCGGTCGCCACCCCGGACGCTGTGTTGGTCACCCGCCAAGACAACAGCCAGAACGTAAAGGCGTTGGTTGAATTGCTGGGGGATGACCACACAGAAATGAACAGTCACCGCCGCGTCTACCGACCGTGGGGCTGGTACGAAAGTGTCGTGCAGGGTGACCGATTTCAGGTCAAACGCATCTGCGTCAAACCGAAAGCCGTTCTATCCCTACAAAAGCACTATCACCGGGCCGAACATTGGGTTGTCGTCAAAGGCATCGCTTTGGTGGAAATCGACGGCGATCAGCGGCAGATGACCGAAAATGAGTCGACCTACGTCCCCTTGGGCGCAGTCCACCGGCTGAGCAATCCCGGAAAAATTCCACTGATTATCATCGAAGTGCAAACGGGCTCCTATCTGGGCGAAGACGACATTGTTCGGCTGGAGGATGTTTACGGACGTGATGCAACTGACGAGGTAAGCCATGACTAAAACCGCTTTAGTAACGGGAGTAACCGGTCAGGACGGTGCCTACCTTTCTGAGTTGCTCTTGGCCAAGGGGTACAAGGTCATAGGGCTTCGCCGACGGTCCTCGTCCTTCAATACGTGGCGCGTTGAGCACCTGTTTATCGATCGTCACGAGCCGAACAGCTCAAGCTTCCAGTTTGACTATGGTGACCTGACCGATAGCACCAACCTGGTGCGGATCGTCCAGCGCTATCGCCCAGATGAGATCTATAACCTCGCGGCCCAGTCTCATGTCGGGGTGTCTTTCGAGACGCCGGAGTACACGGCAAACGCGGACGGCATCGGAACCTTGCGCCTGCTGGAAGCCATTCGCATTCTTGGATTGGAAAAGACCACGAAGTTCTATCAGGCTTCGACTTCAGAACTGTATGGCAAGGTCGTCGAGACCCCGCAGAATGAGGAAACCCCGTTCTACCCCCGCTCGCCCTACGCTGCGGCCAAGGCCTATGCCTACTGGATTACAAAGAACTACCGGGAAGCCTACGGAATCTACAGCAGCAACGGCATCCTGTTTAACCACGAAAGCCCCATTCGCGGGGAAACGTTTGTCACGCGCAAAATCACACGCGCCGTTGCAAACATCCAACTGGGCCAACAGGATCGGCTCTATCTTGGAAATCTGAACGCCCAGCGTGACTGGGGACATGCGCGCGATTACGTCGAAGGGATGTGGCGGATCCTGCAGCACGATGAGCCGGACGACTTCGTCCTGGCGACGGGTGAAACCCATTCCGTGCGTGAATTTGTCCAGCTGGCGTTCCGTGAAGTTGGCGTTGAGATTGAGTGGATCGGCAGCGGCAGCGAAGAGAGAGGCAGAGACAGCGAAACGGGCCGCATTCTCGTAGAGGTCGACCCTCTGTTCTACCGTCCTACCGAGGTTGATTTGCTGCTGGGTGATGCGACAAAGGCCAAAAATTTACTGGGTTGGACACCGCAGATTTCGTTCGAATCACTGGTCCGAGAAATGGTTCGCATCGACCTGAAAGTCATGGCTCAAGAGGCTGGAAACAGCCACAGATACGATCTGACCTATGAACCAGATGCCCTTTGATTTAGCTGGAAAATCCGTATTCGTTGCTGGTCATCGCGGTATGGTTGGTGGTGCGGTGGCCCGTGCCCTGAAACATCGCGGTGATGTTCAGGTAATTGAAGCAGGCCGCGAAGAGCTTGATCTGCGAGACAAAGCGGCGGTTCACGCCTTTTTCGATCAGAAACGCCCTGACGCCGTTGTTCTGGCCGCTGCGAAAGTGGGCGGGATCATCGCGAATAACGAGGACAAATCCAATTTTCTGTTCGAAAATCTGGAAATCCAAAATGCTGTCATCGGTGCCGCCCGTGAATTTGACACGCCAAAGCTGCTCTTTCTGGGGTCAAGCTGCATTTTCCCCAAGCATGCCCCGCAACCGATCACCGAAGATTCCCTCCTCACCGGGCCGCTGGAGCCAACGAACGAGGCCTACGCAATCGCCAAAATTGCAGGACTTAAGTTGTGCGAGTACCTGAACCGAGAGGAAGGACGCGCCTTTATTTCGGCTCAACCTTGCAACCTCTACGGCCCCGGAGACAACTATCACCCCACCAAGAGCCACGTGATCCCTGCCCTCATAAGGCGCTTTCACGAAGCAAAGCTGCGCGGTGACGCTGAGACCGTGCTTTGGGGCACAGGAACGCCTTTGCGTGAGTTTCTCTATGTCGACGATCTTGCTGAAGCACTGGTTACCTTGCTCTCGCTGTACGATGAGCCAGAGCTGGTCAACGTTGGCAGCGAACAGGAAGTGACCATCGCAGAGCTGGCCACCAAGGTTGCCAAAGCCGTTGGCTTCCAAGGGAAGATCACGCTTGATGCGAGCAAACCAGACGGCACCCCACGAAAGTTGATGGATAGCTCTCGGATGAAAGCCGTTGGCTGGTTACCAAGGACCACTTTGGACGAGGGGCTTGCTTTGGCCTATGCCGATTTTCTGAAGCATGCGAGCTGATCATCCAAGTGCAATATCACTATTGTCACTCAACGAAGCCGCGCGTTAGCTTAGGTCTGCAACAAAACATCGCTAAAGCACCCCTTAGGCCAAAGACGGTGCGCCGCGTTATCGCGCTCGTCCTTGGCGTCAAACTGTCATCCAAAGGCTCTTTCTCGTGATCGATAAAGGCATTCACCCCAGCGCCGTTGTAGATATTCAGGGCGAAGGTACGCTACCCGACACCACTATCCTTGAACCACTGTCCGTCATTTACGTGGGACCACGGGGCAAAATCGACTTGGGCGAGATGTTCATCCTGTACCCCAACGCGTCGATCCGCATCGATCAGGGTTGGTTCAAGTGCGGGCGGGAAGTTTCCTTCAGTTCGGGCGTTCACTTGTACGAACCACGAGACGGAATTGAGATTGGCGACTACGTGATGATCGGCGGTGGCACTGTTCTGTGTTCGGTCAATCATGGCCACGCTGATCTTTCCCTTCCCATGAGACAGCAACCAGCACGGCCCGAAAAGATCACCATTGGCAACAACGTCTGGATCGGCATGAACTGCAGCATATTGCCGGGTGTCACGATTGGAGATGGCGTCATTATTGGCGCGGGAAGCGTGGTGACGAAAGACCTGCCCTCGAACACCATTTGTTACGGCGTTCCCTGCGAAGTTCGATCCGAGCGAGGGTCCAGCGCCTAGGGGCTCAAACGCGCGGACTTGGCGTTCACGCCTATGACACGCGCCAAAGAAGAACGATTTTGCTGCTTGGTATCGGCTGGCTGATCGGGGGAAAATCATGGAGGTACCGACCGGATTCGAACCGGTGTACACGGATTTGCAATCCGGTGCGTAGCCTCTCCGCCACGGTACCCCTCAAGAATGGAGCGGAAGCTAACACCAAGGATAAGTCCGAGCAAACAATAAGTGACAGTCGAATTTTCAAACCTGCAATCTCGTTTTAGAACCAGCTCCTTCGCGCTTAATCCGGGCTGATTTGATCGTAATTTTCTGCCCGGATGTCACTTTCAATGATCTGCCCTGACTTGGTTTAAGCTGGCCTTGAGCGCCACGCGACCGTTACAAGGGCGCATTCCTCTGCACAGAGAGCTCAGAGACCATGCTTGATCCCATTGCCCTGATCCACCAACGCGCCAAGACCAATTTGCAGCATATTGTGCTGGCCGAAGGCGAAGACCCACGCGTGGTCGAAGGCGGTTTATTGGCCGCTCAAGCCGGGCTGGCGAAAATCACGGTTTTGGGTCGGGCTGAGGTTGTCACTGATCTCATTGGAAAAATCGGGATTGATGCCACTATCGAACACGTGGATCCTGCGACTTCGCCCTTGCGTGAAGCCATGGCTGACGCCTTCTTCCAGCGCCGGAAGCACAAGGGCATCACGCCGCAGCAAGCCGAAGACGCGGCGCAGGACCCGCTGAATTTCGCAGCGCTTCTGGTCCATACGGGGCGCGCTGATGGCACCATCGCCGGGGCCGTTGCCACCACCTCTGACACCGTTCGCGCGGCCTTGCAGGTGATTGGAAAGCATCAGCAAGCGGGTGCGGTTTCATCCTTTTTTCTCATGATCCTCAACCAGGAGCGCCACGGCGACAAAGCCGGTGCCATCGTTTTTGCCGATGCCGGACTGACCATCGAGCCGACCGTAGAGCAACTCGCGGGAATTGCGTTGGCCTCAGCCGATAGTTTCCAGACGCTTGTTCAGCAGGAACCGCGCGTTGGAATGCTTTCTTTTTCGACCATGGGCAGCGCCAGTCACCCCAGCATCGACAAGATCAACGCGGCCAAGGATATGGCCCGCAGCCAACGGCCTTCGCTGGTCTTGGATGGAGAATTACAATTCGACGCGGCTTATGTTCCCGCAGTCGCAGCATCCAAAGCGCCAGACTCTCAGATCCAAGGCGACGCCAACGTGTTTGTCTTCCCTTCACTGGAAGCCGCCAACATCGCTTACAAGATCGCCCAGCGGATCGGCGGAGCAACGGCCATCGGGCCTATTCTGCAAGGTCTCGCTAAACCAGCCAACGACCTTTCTCGCGGCTGCAGTGCGCAGGACGTCTTTGACCTCATTGCCGTTACCGCCCTGCAAGCTGCCAGCACCAATTCGGAGACCGCTTCGTCATGATTAAACACTGTGTGTTCCTGAACCTGGCTCCTGATGCTGAATTTGACCGGCTCATGGATGCTTACGAAATGATCGGTGAGGTATTGGACGAGATCGATGGCGTTTACGATTACGCCGCTGGCCCCAACCGAGATTTTGAGGGCAAGTCACCGGCCTATGAAACCGGGTTCATTATCACCTTTATGAACAAAGACGCCCTGGATGCCTATGCTGCGCACCCTAAGCATCAGGAAGCGGGCGGTATTTTGACCAGCCTGTGCTTCAACGGCGCAGACGGGATCATTGTTTTTGATCTCGACGTCGGCAGCGAAGACGACGAAATTCTCATCGAAAACTGACCCCCATCAGCGCCCGACAGGGCGCTTCAAGTAAAGGCGTCCGAAGGTCCGTTTGGTCAGGCGCCCTCGGGTTCTAAAGGCCTTCGGGTTGGGCGCGAATGAAGGTGCCGTTCTGGAGATCGCGGATCGCTTCCCGCAGTTCTTCACCCGTATTCATGACAATAGGTCCATGCCAGGCCACAGGCTCCTTTAGCGGCTTTCCGGAAACCAGCAAGAACCGCATGCCCTGTTCCCCTGCCTGCACTGTTATTTCATCCCCGCGGTCAAACTGGACCAAGGTGCGGTTACCGGACAGGTCGCGCAGGTGTACCTCCTCTCCGTTGATTTCTTTTTCCACCCGCACGCCAAAAGGCTTAGAGGCATCACGGAAGGTTCCAGACCCTTCAAAGATGTACGCAAAGGCGTGCCGCTCCACTTCGACCTTGAACGTCTTCCGCACACCCGCAGGGATAAAGACATCGAGGTATTGCGGATCCGCAGCAATCCCGTCCACCGGGCCTTTCTTGCCCCAAAACTCTCCAACGATAACCTTCACCCGCGTTCCGTCATCGTCGATGACTTCCGGAATTTCGGTTGATGGAACGTCCTGATACCGGGGCCCCGTCATTTTCAGGGACGAGGGCAAATTGGCCCAAAGCTGAAACCCATGCATCTGGCCCCTGTCATTTCCGTGAGGCATCTCCTGGTGCATGATACCGCTGCCGGCCGTCATCCACTGAATATCCCCCGCTCCCAGGCTGCCTTGATTGCCCAGCGAGTCAGCGTGATCGACCGTACCCGCCAGCACGTAGGTAATGGTCTCAATCCCCCGGTGCGGATGCCAGGGGAAGCCCTTTTCAAACTGGCTCGGATGATCGCCGCGAAAGTCGTCAAACAGCAGAAATGGATCAAAAGCACTTGGGTTATGAAATCCAAAAGCCCGGTGCAGGTGAACGCCTGCACCTTCCATCGTTGGCTGCGCCAAAGTCTCTGATTTCACGGGGCGAAAGGTCATGGTGGCTATCCTTGGCTGTTTCCCAGAAAGATGGGTGATCTCGCAGTCGTGGCAAGAACCATAATCCCTCCACCGGGCACAAAGTGAGCCGCAAAACCGCGCACATGATGCCAGCAAACTGGCGCGATAACCGACAGCCTGCCACCCGCAGGCAGCCCCGTGCTTATCCCACCAGCCAGTCCAACTGGCTCTGGCCATCGGAAACGGTGCCTGTATCTGTGATCCCAGTGTCAGTGAACGCACCCCCCGCAACGGCATAGCCCAGCGACTGGTAAACGGCTTGTTCGTCTTCGTTCAATTGCTGCAGGGCGGTATCGGGCAGCAACTGGATGTTCTCACCGGTCAGGTGATAAAACGGCGACTCTTCGGTACCGACAGCCTCAAATCCTCCAGCAAGCAGTTTGGCATCCAGCTCCGCGGGCGAAAGAACGTCGAGATCGGAGGCTAAAATAACCCCTTCCCAACCGGGCAAATACAGGTCGTCCCACCCAAACGCACCTGTCATGGCAACGTACTGCTCATCAGAGAGCGCATCAATTTCATCCGGTGTCAGGTGGTAAAACGGATCTCCCGCAGAATCACCAATCGGATCGAGCCCGCTGCTCTCTAGCTTCGCGTCGATTTCAGCCAGGGACAGCGTGTGCCAGTCTTCGGTGGAAATACGATCCGGTGCGATAACGGACAATCCGGCAAAGTTGTTGGCATCGACAAGGGTCGAAGTGCCCTCGTCGCTGTCATAAGCGCTTTGACGTAAGGCGGCAAAATTGCTCGCCGATGGCCCACCATTAGCCATCCTCGCTTGCTGTAACGTCACCTCTTCGCTGCTGATCGCTGCATCATCCTCAGGCAGCCATCCAAAGGTCTGTCGAACGAAATTCACGGGTGTAAGGAGCCATTCGATCAAAGTGCTGAACATCAGCTAAACCTCTAAAGTAACGAGATAACCGCAACTTTTGCGGCTGTGGATAACAGCTCCGTGTTATACGCCTAAATCCGTCTACTTTAAGGCAAGTTTCTCGTTGCTCTTTCTTTTGTCATGAAACGACAGACGCTGAGACGTTGCCAGAAAAGCGGTTTCGAGGTTTGCAGGACACATGAGGGGTCAGGAGAAATGCTATGACCCAAAATCATCCCGATCATATGATCATCGGCGAGCAATGGAGCGATCTGCGCAAGTATCGTGAAATGCCGGAAATCGATTTTGACAGGCTCTACGCCTACCGGATCGAGCGCCTTCGCCAACAGATGCGCGAGCGGGGCGTGGGGATGACGATGTTGGTGAACCCCATCTCCCTGCGCTACGCCGCCGAATACCGAACCTATGCGCTGTTCCAGTCCCATATCCCCACCACTTATGTCTTCGTTCCTGTCGAAGGTCCGCTGGTGATCAATGCGGCTTATGGGGCAACGGCTGTCGTCGATGACGTACGGCAAGGGCGACCCCTGCATTACTTCGACGGCGGTGAAGATCTAACAGAACTGGCTCAGGCACTGGCCGATGATATTGAAGCCTACCTGAGTGAAATTGGCGACACGACGCGTCGGGTCGCGCTGGAGTATGTCAATCCAAGCCTTACCCGAGCTTTGGACAGCCGTGGTCTGGATGTCGTTGATGGTGTTCAGGTCTCAGAAGCCGCTCGGGTGATCAAGAATGTCGATGAGGTCAACTGCATCAAATGGGCCTGTGCCGTGGCTCAACTGGGCATCGCCAAGGTGGAAGAAGCCCTGCGCCCCGGCGTGACGGAAGTCCAACTCTGGGCCTTACTGAACTATACAAACCTCGCCAACAATGGGGATTGGCACGATGGTCGAATGCTGGCCAGCGGCGACAGGATCAATCCCTGGCTACAGGAAGCCTCACAGCGGGTGATTCAGGACGGGGATCTGGTCGGTTTCGATACCGACATGGTCGGTCCCATGGGCTACTTTGCAGATATTTCCCGGACGATCCATTGCGGCCCTTCGGAGCCTACGAAACGGCAGAAAGAACTCTACCGACTGGCCCTGGACGAGGTTGAGCATAACATGGCCCTACTCAAACCGGGTTTGGGCCTCCACGCTTTCCGTGACCTGTGCAAGCCCATGGATCCTGCGTTTCAGACCAATGCTTACAGCTGCTTGCTCCACGGTGTCGGGATGTGTGACGAATACCCACAAGTCAAACACCCCTGGCGGACACAGATCTACGACGGCACCTTTCAAGCCGGCATGGTTGTGTGCGTTGAATCCTATTGCGGCGCCGTGGGCGAGCGGGATGGTGTCAAGCTGGAACAACAGGTTCTCATCACAGAAGACGGATACGAGTTGCTGTCAGACTACCCATGGGACGAACGATTATTAGGCTAATCCCTAAGCTGAACTGCGGACTATTTTCTAGTTTCAATAATATTGGAAAGTTTGTTCATATTTACTGGCAAACCGTCGTGGGCTGACTCCATCATTCCATTAGTACTTGTGAAACTTTTGGAAATGAGAAGACGACAATGATTGTAAAACTGACTCAAGACTTGGCCCGAGGCTTCGCACCATGGCGGGATATGGCCTTGGCCAATCAGGACAAAATGAAAGCCTACGGCATGAAACTGATCTATGCCGGAACCGAAGCAGACGACGATAACAAGCTGCTGGTGCTCATTGATTTTGCCGGTCCGGAAAGCATCGCGTCCTTCCGTGATGATGCTGAACTGACCCAAGCCCGGATCGATGCCGGTGCGCTGGTTGAAACCACGGTGATGACGCCCATGACAGGCGACGTTCTGATGGGTTTGCCCAAGTAAGAGGAACGGGCGGGCGGCGCACTGGCTTCGCCCGCACACCCCAAAACCAGTCAATGGGGCTTGGATGCCCGTTTCGCCTTCGGAGACAGCGCGGATAAGCGTTGCCAGGTCCGAACCGGGAAAAACCGCTCAAACAGTGCCGCTATCTTGGCGTCACGGCCAACGATGACCCGTTCCTGTCGTCGGGCTGCAGCGTCCAAGATGATCTCAGCCGCCTGCTGCGGCGGCATGACGAGCAGCTTATTGGCCGATGCTCGCCCCTTGCTGAGCTGCTCTTCGGTCAAGGAAGCCGGCATACGGGCGCGATTGGCGATTTCTGTTGAAATCCCGCCCGGATGGACGACTGTCACACCCACATTGCTCTGATCCAACTCAGCGATGAGCGCATTCGAGAAACCCCGAACGCCAAATTTGCTGGCGCAGTAAGCCGCCTGTCCCGGAACACCAATCAGGCCGAACAGCGATGAAATATTGATGATCTGCGCCGCTGGAGCTTGCTTGAGCTGGGGCAGAAAAACCCGCGTCATCCGCGTGACGCCCAGCAGGTTGACCGTCAACACCCACTCGAACTCATCAATCGTACCAGCATCAAAGTGACCACCCAGCGTGACGCCGGCATTGTTAACCAGCACCTCAATCGAGGCATGCTCATCCCTCACCTGCCCTGGCAAGGCTTCGATGGCAGAACGGTCGGCAATATCGAAGACGTGGACAGAAACCTGCGCGCCCAGCGCCTGCGCCAAAGAAGCCGTTTCCCGCACCGTATCCTCACGGATGTCACACAGCGCCAGTCCCCTGACCCCACGTTTGGCCAGACCCAGCGCAATGTTACGGCCTATGCCACTGCCTGCGCCTGTCACCAAGGCTGTTTTACCGGTAAAATCAAAGCTTGCCATGCGACGCTGCTCCTTGCGATCTGATCGTGTTTCGATGGTCGCAATGGGCTAAAACTGCAAGCCTATTTAACGAGGGTTTGGCGCTGTTGCGTCTTTGAGTAAGCGGGCATGACCACAGAGGTGCACTTCGATACCATCATCATTGGCGCTGGAGCCGCAGGGATGCAGGCAGCGGCGTTTGCAGGTGCGCGGGGTGGATCGGTGCTGGTCTTGGATCACGCCAAAGCGCCGGGTGAGAAAATTCGGATCTCGGGCGGTGGGCGCTGCAACTTCACCAACATGGGCGCTGAGCCTAAGAATTTCCTGTCTCAGAACCCCCACTTCGCCAAATCCGCCCTGAAGCGATATACGCAGTGGGACTTCCTCGATCTCGTGATCCGGCACAACATTCCCTATCACGAAAAGACACTGGGCCAATTGTTCTGCGATAGAACCGCCAAAGACATCATCAATATGCTGCTCGACGAAATGGCAGGCGTCGGTGCCAAGCTATGGCTGCGCACGCAAGTGCATGGTCTGTCCAAGGCCGATACCGGTTTCACGATACAGGTCGAGCGTGAGGGTCAGCAGCAAAGCCTGTCCGCCCACAACATTGTTGTCGCCTGTGGCGGTAAATCGATCCCGAAAATGGGCGCGACGGGTTTGGGGTATCAGTTGGCTGAGCAGTTTGGGTTGACCGTTACGGAAACCCGTCCTGCATTGGTCCCACTGACCTTCACAGACGCCTTGCTCGAAGACTGCAAGGCACTCGCCGGAGTTGCGGCGGATGCCGTTGTTCATCACGGCAAAACAGCTTTTGAGGAAGCCATCCTATTTACCCATCGCGGCCTTTCTGGTCCGGCGATCCTGCAGATTTCCAGCTACTGGCGCGAAAGTACGCCAATCCGAGTGAACCTCGCACCGGGTTGGGACGCAGGCGAAGGGATGAAGAGGTGGCGCGCAGACTCTGGCAAGCGGAACCTGTCAACCTTGCTGTCTGATCGACTGCCGAACCGGCTTATACAATCGATCCTTGGCCCCGCCCTGTCACAGGCCCGTATTGGCGATCAGTCGGACAAAACCCTCAATCGGCTTGCCGAGCGGATCAACCGGTGGGAAATCCTGCCAACAGGCTCCGAGGGCTATCGGACCGCAGAGGTTACGCTAGGCGGCGTCGATACGTCAGAACTTGAATCCAAGACCATGGAATCTCGCAGCGTCCCCGGTCTTTATTTCATCGGTGAAGTGGTTGACGTCACGGGGTGGCTTGGGGGCTACAATTTCCAGTGGGCATGGTCGTCTGGATGGGCCTGCGGCACGTCCATTGCCGAAAAAGCGGCGCCGTGATGCCGCTGGCAAGCGCGCTAAAATCGTAAAGTCCCCTATCCGATTCACCCACTCGGTTTGTTGGTGAAGGTATGGGTGGGCATGGATTTTTCGACGCTCGACACGGCATGGGCCACGCTTTTTGATCAATTTGCTCGACGTTTGGAAGCAACCGAAACGCATCATGGTCGCGAAACCGCGCGCTTGCTTCGCGAAAACAAGGAACGCCGCCCGAGCTGGCAACTGCACACCCACGATGTTGTCCTCTCAGGCGCTCTCGCCCCGCTCCATCGTGACCCACTGGTCGAAGTGCTCGAACGCCTTTCCCCGTTTCTGGCGTGGCAGACCCGAGGCGCCTTTACGGACAGCGACCACACCAACCGGGCTTACGTGGAGTTTCTGGGACCAGACGGAATGCTCAGCAGTGATGAAATCCGGCTCGGCGTCTATTGGCACGACAAGCACACGTTTTACCCCCGCCATCGGCACGAAGCGGTAGAGCTGTACCACATCGTCTCAGGAACAGCGTTCTGGCAGCACGTCAGCGAAGACTGGATCCCTCGCCCGCCAGACAGCTTTGTGGTGCATCAATCCAACGAGGATCACGCCACAAAAACGGGCGACCAGCCGCTTCTGGCGCTGTGGTCATGGTTGGGAGACATCAGCTTTGACAGCTACTCGATGGACGTTGCGCGCCCTTAAGTCAGGTGTCGAGTTCCGCGACTTCGCACGCAATTAACGCTGCCAATCGTGCGTTGCTTTCCACCAGACGAATGTTTGTTGAAAGGCTATCGCCCCCCGTCAGCTCGGTCACGCGGGCCAAAAGAAACGGGGTTGAGTCTTTGCCCGTGATTGCTTGCTCTTCCGCCTCCAACAATGCCTGCTCAATGGCCTGATCAATCTGCTGCTTGGGCATGGCGAACTGTTGTGGAACAGGGTTGGTGATGAGAACGCCACCATCGAGGCCAAATTGCCATTTAGCCTGCATGAGCCGGGCGACATCCGCCGGGGCATCGACGCGGTGATCCACCTGCAATCCGGTTTCACGGGTATAAAAACCAGGCAGGTCATCCGTCCCAAAACCCAGCACCGGAACGCCGTGTGTTTCGAGGTATTCAAGGGTTTTGGGCAGGTCCAGAATGGCCTTGGCACCCGCACAAACAACAGCAACATTGGTCTGTGCCAGTTCCTGCAGGTCGGCTGAGACATCCATCGAGTTTTCCGCGCCGCGGTGAACACCGCCGATGCCGCCGGTCGCAAAAACCCGGATCCCCGCTCGATTGGCAAGGATCATGGTTGAGGCAACCGTCGTTGCGCCATCCCGACCCGTCGCCATGATTTGTGGCAGGTCTCTGCGGCTCACCTTTGTAACATTCAGGCCCTCTTTACCCAGATACTCGATCTGATCCGGCGTCAGCCCGACCGTCGGCTTGCCACCGATAACGGCGATGGTCGCAGGCACAGCCCCGTTTTCTCGCACCTGTTGCTCAACTGACAGGGCGGTTTCTACGTTTCGTGGATAGGGCATGCCGTGGCTGATGATGGTCGACTCAAGCGCGACAACGGGTTTGCCCTGTGCCAGCGCCTCCCCCACGGCTGCAGACGTTTCGATCATGGGGTGGATCATAATTTATGGGCCTCTAGCTCTGAACGGACTGCGGCTTCACACAAGCCAGGGTGAATGGCGCGGTCGGATTGCAGCGACAGGCTCGCCGCAGCCTGCGCCCACGGCAGAGAATGCGAAAGAGCCATCCCTGCCAGAAAAGTATCAACCAGCGCGGCCATGAGCGTGTCTCCGGCCCCGGTTACCGACTGTATGGCCACAGGGAAAATCGGTTGAACAAACCGCTCCCCGGTGGCGTCGCTGCCCAACACGCCATCCTCACCCAGCGATATGACAACGCGACCAACCCCCAAATCGTGAAAAGCGGCTATGAAATCCTCAACGGGACTGTTTTCGGCCAGACCGGTCAGTGCAGCCGCTTCCATCCTGTTGGGCTTCAGCAGCTTGATCTGCGGCAGCCACCGGGTCAATTTCGTCGCCTTGATCGCGCTCACGGGTTCAGCACAAATTGGGATATGCGCCGGCGCGCTTTCAAACAAATACGCCAGCGCCTCTTCACTGAGATTGGCATCAATGACCCACGCTGTAGCATCCTCCAGATCGCGTCGGCGCTCCGCAAGAACCTTGGCCGTCAACGTCTCCACCAGCCCCATATCATTGATGGCCAGTTGCATCTCTCCGGCTGCGTCGAGGACAGATAAATAGGTTGATGTCGTCTGCTCTGGCACACGCAGGGTCGCGCGCAAGTCTACGCCAGCAACGGAGGTTTGGCGCACGATGTCTTCAGCAAATCCATCGTCGCCCAAGGCAGCAATCAGCTTTGTGAAGCGTCCCAGTCGGGCAAGGGCTTCGGCTATGTTTCTTCCCACGCCGCCAGCGCTTGCTCGGACCTGCCCCGGCAAGGAATCGCCCGAGCGAATGGGCACCCCCGCCTGCCCGGTCAGATCCATATTGGCACCTCCAATCACAACAATCGGAGGCGTTTTGTTTTCAGATTTCACAGGCTAGCCCGACACCTAAGGAAGACTTTCACAATCGACTGTCACCGCAGAAACAGCCTGAAAACCCGTTTAGGGCGGGACTGCCAATGCTCCTTAGCGATAAAGAGCAATCCGGCTCACGGCAAGGTCCGCTGTGAAGTCGCGGGCGTAAGCGGTCAGATTGAGTCTGTTGATTGTCGACGGATCGAGCGGATTCCTGAATGTTTCACTGGTGAAGTCCGACCAGGGAAGCCGCAACCGTGTCCACTCAGAAGTGGTGGGAAAGGTATGCTTGTAAAATCGCCAAGGCGGGAAACTGCGCGTTGTCGTGACGTGCACGTTGTAATTCTCGCCATTACCCTGAACGTCGATTTCTACACCTGAGTATTGCTTCGCATTGAGCCGACGACCATCCACACGCAAGCTGACCTGTATAAAGCCACCGTTGTTATCGGTGCTTACATCCCCAAACAGCCGGATCGAGAGTCGATCATCCAATACTTCGTAAGCGCCTGAACCATTGGACACGCCGCCCATGACACGGTCGGAAACATAGGACCAGCGCCCCCCAATATTCGTCTCTGGTGCCATTGAGAAGTCGTCAATTATCAAGCTATCTGTACCCAGTTCATCAGAATTTTCAGTCTCAGCCGCTTGCGCCATAAGCGGCCCGGAAACGGATAAAACAGTCCCTAATCCAGCAGCAAATCGCAGAGCATTGCGCCTATTCATGACCATGACTCCTCTCAAGGACGGAGGGGATTAACGGTTGCGTATTGCGTCCGGTTAGCGCGCACGTCACCTGTATTTCCACCCTTCGTACATTCTTCAATTTACTCGGAAACTAGGCGACCGAGCCGACCTTTCAACGGCCGCACCTCCTAAGTCCGCTATTTGTGAACGGACTACGATGTTAGGTCCAAGGCTTGAAAACTTACCTTAAATAGCTAGAAAATATATATGTTCGATAAATTCGAGAAGATTACTAAGCCTAAATTTTGACCAATGCGAACTGATTTAGCATTTATGAAAATTTTTTCCCATTTTTCATAATTAATTTGCTTTCTACACCTATCTTTTGTGAGTTCTTCAAAGCTTTCAATTTTTTTTACATGGGGGTCTAAACAGGGGTGAACTTGAACGAGGATCAAAGCAATAGCAGTTATCTCTTGAAGAGGTCATTGCTCAGCTTGCTGGTAATCTCGGTGCTCTCTTTTTTTGCACTGGCGTCAGCTTTTCTCGTCTATCTGCTGTTTTTCTATCTCGTCATCCTCGATGATTTTATTTTCGGTTCTATTTTTAATAAATTTTATACCACTGCTATGGCTGGGCTAATTCTCATCCCGATTGAGCTGGCCATGCATCTCTTCCGGCGTCGCAGCCTCATCCAGTCAGCCTTCACGCTCTTTCTCTTCGCATTTGTGCTGGACAACCTAGTTTCGACGGTTGCCTTCTATCGTTCAGACAACCTGTTCTTTGCCTATATTGCTGATTCAATTGGTTTGGAGCGCTTCTCCTTGCTGCTGCTGGCGAACGAAATGATCGCTTCAATCCTTGCCATTCTTACGGCCATCCTCTTTCTGGTTCTGTGCAAGCCCATCCCGGTCAGGCTCAAACTTATTGACCCATAGGCGGACAAACCCTCTAATCCAGCGTGCGTTCCGTTAAGCCAAAGAGCTCTCACGATGATGATTAGTCCTACAGTTATTGAAGCCTATCAGCGCGATGGCGCAGTCCTTGTGAAAGGCCTCTTTGCCGATTGGGTGGATCTGATTGCCAAAGGCATCGAGCAAAACATGGCCGAGCCCGGCCCTTATGCAGCTGAAAACCTGCAGGACGGTGAGCGAGGCCGGTTCTTTGACGACTACTGCAACTGGACGCGCATTCCAGCTTTTGAGTCCGTCATCCGTCAGTCACAGGCGGCCAATGTCGCAGCGCAGCTCATGGGGAGTGATGAAGCTCAATTCTTCCATGATCATGTGCTGGTCAAAGAGCCTGGCACCACCAAAGCAACCCCTTGGCATCAAGACGGGCCTTACTACTTCGTCGAGGGCCAGCAAACCGTGAGTTTCTGGACGACCGTTGAACCTGTTACCGCTGCGACTTTGCGGTGCGTTGCGGGTTCTCACCGCTGGCCAAAACCGGTTCTGCCAACGCGCTGGCTCAAGGAAGACAAGTTTTACCCCAACGAAGAAGATTACATCCCCGTCCCCGACCCCGATGCGGAAAATATGAAGGTGTTGGAGTGGGACCTCGAACCTGGCGATGCGGTAGCATTTAACTTCAAGACCCTGCATGGCGCCCGTGGCAACACAAGCACCCAGCGACGTCGAGCTTTCTCTTTACGCTTTGTCGGCGATGATGCCCGCTACGTCGAACGTCCGGGCCGCACCTCTCCGCCTTTCCCCGGCCACGACATGACGGCGGGTGAGCGATTGCGCGAAGACTGGTTTCCGGTCCTTCACACACGGTGATACGCCTTTCACTCCTCGTTGCCATCACTATGGTTGCTTTCGCAGGAAACTCCATCCTGAACCGGATGGCTTTGACCGAAGCCCTGATTTCGCCCGATGCCTTTGCTGCAATCAGGCTGGCAAGCGGAGCCATGGCGCTGGCAGTGCTGGTCAGCCTGCGTCAAAGGCGCTTTGACTGGCTTGGACAGGGCTCAGCTGTTGGTGCGATTTCTCTGGCCGTCTATGCCATCGGCTTTTCCTTTGCTTACCTGAAGATCGACGCTGGGCTTGGGGCTTTACTGCTGTTTGGTGTGGTGCAAATCACGATGTTCGCAACGGCGATCCTGAACCGGCAAGAAATCATTAGCCTGTGGCGATGGATCGGAACGGTGATAGCGCTCGGCGGCCTGGTGCTTCTCCTGCTACCGGGAGCAGCGGCCCCTTCGCTTCCTTTTGCGGCGCTGATGATCATTAGCGCGCTTGGTTGGGGCTTTTACACTCTGGCTGGCAAGCAAGCGAAAGACCCTCTGGCCAGTACAGCCGCCAACTTTCTTTACGCTGCACCGGCGGGATTGGTTGCCTGGGCGCTCGCGCCATCAACTGAGATTTTGACGACATCCGGGGTGGGTCTTGCCCTGTTATCGGGAATAGTCACCTCTGGCATGGGCTATGCCCTTTGGTACCTGATTTTGCCCCAACTGCGCACCACAACAGCCGCTTTAGCGCAGCTTACGGTCCCGGTGATCGCCGCAACGGGGGGTGTTTTGTTGCTCGGTGAGGGCGTGACACCGCTCTTTATCGGCGCGTCTGTTCTGGTCTTGGCCGGCGTAGGGTTATCGTTGCGACGATAGGCAGATGTTCGGCAGCTTAGCGGTTTTGTTCGTACCACTCTTTGATCAGCAGCCGTTCCTCAGGAAGCATGTTGGATTTGTTCGCAGGCGGCATAGCGACGCTGAGCGCTGACTGCATATATATGCGTTTGGCATGAAGCGCCGTTTCCTCTGGCGTTTCCAGTGCAACACCCTTTGGCGCGCCATACAGCCCTTGCCACGCTGGTTGTTCCGCATGACACACGGTGCAGCGGTTCGAGATGATGGTGTGAACGCCATCAAAGGTTTCCGCCGCCATCAGCCGTTCTTGCTGCGCCGTCAGTGTCGCTGCTTGTGCCTGCCCTCGGTCGCCCTTGAAGACAAAGGGCCAGACTGAAAGCGCAATGACGATTGCGAACAACACGAAAGCCGCACTCCAAGTCCACATGGGGTTGCCTTTTCGTGCGTCTCGCGTGTTGAAGAAATGCCGAATACAGACGCCAATCAGAAACACCAGAGAGGCAATAAGCCAGTTGTATTTGCTCGCAAACACCAAGGGGTAGTGATTGCTGAGCATGAGAAACAGCACGGGCAATGTCAGATAGTTGTTGTGGGTCGAGCGCTGCTTGGCGATCACGCCGTATTTCGGATCCGGCTCGCGCCCAGCCCGCAAATCCGCTGTGACGATTTTCTGGTTTGGAATGATGATCAGGAACACGTTCGCAGACATGATCGTTGCCGTCGCTGCGCCCAGATGCAGCATAGCCGCACGTCCGCTAAACACCTGAGTGTACCCCCACGCCAACGCCACGAGCACGAGGAAAAGGAAAATCATCAAGCGGGTGTTATCGTTACCAAACCGGCTTTTGCACAAGCGATCGTAAAAGATCCAGCCCAGCGCGATTGAACCCAGCGATATCAGAATGCCGACCCAGATCGGTATATCCAGCACGTTCGGATCAACCAGATAGAGATCAGCGCCTAGATAGTAAACCAACACCAACATGGCAAAACCAGTCAGCCACGTGCTGTAGCTCTCCCATTTAAACCACGTCAGATGCTCTGGCAGATTAGGCGGTGCCACGTTGTATTTCTGAACGTGATAGAACCCGCCGCCGTGGACCTGCCATTCCTCACCATTAACCTTTTCAGGCAAAGGACCATCGCGTCGAAGCCCCAGATCCAAAGCGATGAAATAGAACGACGACCCGACCCAAGCGATTGCCGTTGTCACGTGCGCGATGCGAAAAGCAGTTTCGAGCCACTCTACAAGAATGGGGAAAATGGCGATGTCCATGCTGTGCTTAATCCATTGCCTATTGGGCCGTTGCGTGTTGGGCGCAGCTTAGGACAGGTTGCAACAGACTTGAAGATGTCAGATTAGTCGCGGCTCCACCGGTAAACACCGCCCTTTGACTCATCATTCAGCAGATAAATCGCGCCATCGGGACCAACCTCTACGTCCCGCAATCGACCCAGACGCCGGTCCAACACGACCTGCTCCCCCACGACGCTCTCGCCCTCCACCTGCACGTGGTAAAGCTGCTTGAACTTCAGCGAGGTTACCAGCAGGTCGCCTTCGAATTCGGGAAACTGTGAGCCAGACGGTACAAAAGTCATGTCACTTGGCGCAATGGACGGGGTCCAGTGCCAAACGCTGTCAGCGAAACCGGGTGCGCTGGTCCCAATCCCGATCTTGCCACCGCCGTACTGCTCTCCAAAAGTCAGGAGGGGCCAGCCGTAATTCTCACCTGCCCGAATGATGTTGATCTCATCACCCCCTTGCGGACCATGCTCATTGGTCCAAACCGCGCCGGTGGTGGGGTGAATGGTCATGCCTTGCGGGTTTCTGTGTCCCAAACTGAAAACCTCAGGCATGGCCCCTTCTTGCCCGACAAAGGGGTTATCATCCGGAATTGTTCCATCCCGATTGAGGCGAATGACGGTCCCAAGATGCGTGCTGATGTCCTGTGCGCTGTCTTGGTTCAGGCGATCACCGATGCTGAGGTACACAAAACCCTGCGGGTCGATACCAATCCGACAGCCAAAATGATGAATCCCATATCCAGGATTTGAAGCTGCAAATAATGGCTCAAAGTCTTCCAGAACTGTCCCAGCCAGTCGCCCCTTGCCTAAAGTCGTCGTAGAGCGCCCCAGAGAGGCCCTGCCCGAGTAACACAGGAAAACATCGCCATCGTCATAGAGGACATCCAGCATCCCGCCCTGACCGCCGACAACGGCCTTGGGAACACCACTCACACGGTCTGCTGTTCCCTGATCCAGATCGACAAGTCGCAAGGACCCTGGCCGCTCAGTGACCAGCAGGCGACCTTCGTCAACAAAACTCATACCCCATGGATTTTCGAGATTGGGACTAACCCGCTTCAGCGTTTCAGCGGCAGCAGTCATGCCACTACAAACCACAAACGCAACAGCAAGCATCACGGCTTTAATCTTGGACATCGTCGGCATAACACAGGCACCCTAAGGCTGATTGCGACACGGCATCATTCGTCTGAGGTAGGGCATTTTACACCAATTGCCAGATTGAACAGCAGAGCTGACCAGTCCTCAGAAAATCTTGCTCTCCCAAAGCAAGACGATCACTGTCCCCCAGAACCATAACTGAGGATCGCCAGAGCACAATGGACGCAGGGTTTTCCGAATTACTGAACAGCATGCGCGCAGGTGACAATGGCATCCAGCACGTCGACATTCCGTCCGGGTGGGCGCAGGGGCAATCGACTTATGGCGGTTTGACAGCCGCCTTGGGTCTTGAGACGGTCAGCCGCGCTTTTGAAGGCCTACCACCGCTTCGTTCAGCGATGATCAACTTCATCGGCGCAGCAGGTGGAGAGCTGACCGTTAAGCCGGAAATGATCCGCCAAGGGCGCTCTATGACCGTGGCGCAGGCCGATGTCATCGCAGAAAAAGGTCTGGCGACCCGATCAACTTTCTCGTTCGGCATTGCGCGGGAAAGCGCATTCGAAGAAACGCACCTGCCCGTGCCTGACCTTCCCGAACCCGAAGATGCGCAGCGCTATTTCAGCGGTTCAATGCGCCCAACATTTACGCAGTTCTTCGACTCACGGTTGGCAAAAGGCGGAATGCCACGCAGTGGTTCCGATCAAACAAACCATTTTATCTGGGTAAAATTCGAAGAAACGATTGCGCCGTCAATGGTGTCTTTGCTTGCGCTGGCCGACATGCCACCACCGGCGATGATGCCGAAGTTTACGGAATTCAAACCGATTTCTTCGCTCACCTGGATGGTGAACGTACTCCAAGAGAACCCGCAGCCATACAAGGATGGCTGGTGGCTACTGCAATCCCGCGCAGAGCACGCCTCGCAGGGCTACTCCAGTCAGGATATGCTTGTCTGGGGCGCAGACTTGAAGCCGGTCATCGCTGGCCGACAACTCGTCGCGATTTATCTCTGATGCAGGTTTTCGGGGCGGTGTTTATCCCGCCCCTATCCCACGGATGAGCGCTTACTGCTCAATCTGCAGGTTTACAGCAGAGGTCTTGCCGCGTGCAGAGTCGACCTTCAGCTCGTAAGAGATCGCCTGACCATCGTTCAAGCCAGAGAGACCAGAACGCTGGACCTCAGAGATGTGGACAAAGACGTCCTGGCCGCCTGCGCTTGGCTCAATAAA
>JBMZBW010000035.1:0-22401 GCA_049612785.1 Alphaproteobacteria bacterium
GGTCAAGGAACTGGCTGAACGTCAGATACCGTTTGAAGTGTGCCCTGGCTCCAACGTCGCGCTGAAAGTCTTTCCAACGCCGCAGGAGCATGCACTGCGCGGGCTCTGGGATGCCGGCTGTTACGTGACGCTTGCATCGGATGATCCCCCATATTTCCACACTTCTTTGGGGGCAGAGTACCGATTTGCAGTGGATGTCGCTGGACTGTCTGTGCCAGACCTTTACACCATTACGCGAAATGCTTTGAACGCTGGTTTCATGGATGATGCCACTCGTTCCGCTCTGATGATGCGGGTGAGTGCGTCTGAAGCGGCTTGAAGCAGATAAAAGAACAAGTGGGGAAGCCCTGTGTCCGATACATTAACCGTCGTTGACCATCCATTGGTAACCGACAAGCTCAGCCAGTTACGTGACGTTGCAACCGACATGGCGCGCTTTCGCTCGCTTATGCACGATGTCAGCTTCATGTTGGGTTACGAGGCCCTGCGCGATTGGCCCATGTCAAAGCGCCCGGTCGAAACACCTTTGACCACGTTCAATGCGCCTGTGCGGGAACCGCTGCCGTTGAATGTTGTTTCCATCCTGCGGGCGGGTAACGGTTTTCTGGATGGACTTCTGGCGCTTGAAAGAACGGCTCGCGTTGGGTTTGTTGGTCTCAAGCGGAATGAAGATACGCTGATGCCAGAGCAGTATTACCTCAACCTGCCGAATGTGAATGAAGGGGTAACGCTGGTCTGTGACCCCATGCTTGCTACCGGTGGATCTTCGTCTCACGCGGTTCAGCTTGTGAAGGACCAGGGCGCGTCGGATCTGAAATTCATCTGCTTGCTGGCGTCTCCCGAAGGCGTTGCCAAATTCAGCGCAGATCACCCCGATGTGCCGATCTATTCAGCTTCGTTGGACGATCACTTGAATGAAAAAGGGTACATCGTGCCCGGTTTGGGCGATGCGGGGGACCGGTTGTACGGCACCTGATCCCCGCCGATTGATCCTGCGCGTGGCAGAAGGCGCTAGTCCGCGCCCTCTGCGCCGTCTGTCGGCAGTTTGTTTTCAGATTTGAGCAGGTTCATCGCGTCTGCTGCCAGAAGAACGGGTTTAATCTCGTTCACGATGTCCGGCAGGGGCTTGAGCGCAGCCGCTTCCGACCCCTCGTCCAGCATGCGCTGCAGTCGAATTGTGCGTGGTGCGTCCAACAGGCCGGAAACAATCATTCCGCCGTCGATAGGCTCCATGATGATATCAAGCGCCCCCTCAAACCCCTCATCACCGGCGTTATCAAGGCCAGCGCCTGTTGCGTCGAGCGTGTAGAAGTTGCGTTCATCGCTGCCGGGGAAGTTCAGGCACAGATACTTCGGACCAACCTCCCATTTTCCAAAGGACATGGGGAGATCAGCGTCATCGTCACCCGTGACTTCCAACAGCCCATTTGCATAAAAGCGGTAAAACTTGCCGTCGTCACCAGCGAGCATTTTGCCCCCTAGGGCCAGCGCCATATCACCACCCACCAGAGGTTCTGCCGCAGCAGAAAATGAGAAAGTCAGGGCTGAAATTGCGCCCA
Organism: Alphaproteobacteria bacterium; assembly: GCA_049612785.1. Taxonomy (GTDB): domain Bacteria; phylum Pseudomonadota; class Alphaproteobacteria; order UBA7985; family UBA7985; genus UBA7985. Next base: position 1,560 of record JBMZBW010000035.1, read on the forward strand.
AAACAAGAGTCTTCATGAGGAAATTCCCAAAATATTCTGCGGTGGTATAGCAGAACATTATGGGGAAAGAAAAGGTGCTTTCTTAAACTTTATACGCAAGAAACGTGGCTAAAGTACTGAATTTCCGGCAGAAAGATGTTCAAGATCCAGGTGTTTTGCCAAAGTTGCGCCCATATCGGCAAACGTTGAGGACGTGCCTAAGTTTACGCCCTTAGGTGCAGAGGGGCCAAAAAACAGCATGGGGACTTGTTCGCGGGTGTGGTCTGTACCGCGCCATGTTGGATCGTTGCCGTGATCAGCGGTCCATAGCACCAGATCGCCGTCGCGCAGCAGCGGGAAGAGCTCTGGAAGGCGGCTATCCCAATACTCCAGAGCGTCAGCATAACCCCCAGGCAACCGCCGATGGCCATACTTGCTGTCAAAATCGACAAAATTCGTGAAGATCAGGTCGCCATCACCAGCGCGACGGGCGGCATCCAATGTTCCGTCCCACAGTGCTTCGAGGCCGCTGGCTTTATTGCGGTGAGAAATCGACCGATGGGCAAAAATGTCTTCGATCTTCCCAACCGACCAAACCGCGCCCCCCGCCTGTACAACACGGTCCAGCAGGTTGTTTTCAGGGGGTGGGGTTGCGTAGTCCTTACGGTTTCCTGTGCGCTGGAAATCGCTGGCATTGGTGCCGACAAAGGGTCGAGCGATCACGCGGCCTATGTTCAAGGGGTCGCAAAGCTTTCGCGCAGCTTCGCAGACATCATAGAGCCGTTGCAGGCCAAAGGTTTCTTCGTGCGCGGCGATTTGAAACACGGAATCTGCGCTGGTGTAGACAATCGGTTGATCGGTGCGGCAATGCTCCTCGCCCAACTCAGCGATAATGGTTGTCCCGCTGGCGTGCTTGTTCCCCAAAACACCGCTAAGCCCGCATTCCTGTGTGAGCTTTGCGATCAATGCGTCAGGAAAACATGGAATTTCCCGCGGGAAGTAACCCCAATCGAAATCAACGGGCGAGCCACAGATTTCGTAGTGACCGCTGGGGGTGTCTTTGCCACGCGACGTCTCAATCGCAGATCCGACAACACCCGTAAAACCAGCCTTTGGCCAATCCAGTCCTGGCGGTATTGAGCCGGTGGCATTCTCACAAGCCAAACCCAGTCCAAGACGTGCCAGATTAGGCAGATGCAGCGGCTGATCCTGCTGGGCACGCCAGCGCGCGATGTTGCCGAGCGTATCTGAGCCGGTGTCCGGGATGGTTTCCCCTGTATCCACGTCGATATTGACGAAATCCGCTGCATCCGGACCGCCACCGCAACCAACGCTATCGCACAGCAGAATAAAAGCACGCGCCATGCTTAGCGTACCACGTCGAGTTCAAGGGGGCGGGGGGCTGGCTGCTCTTCGGAGACTTCGATGGCAGCGCGAATGGCGTGGGCTGCAGCGTCAAAAGCATCTTCATCGGCTGCATGGACCACAGCCAAAGGACGACCGTTGGGCGCGACTTCAGTCCCTGCGCCCGCGATGTCGCTCAAGCCGACAGCATGATCAATGGGCGCGCCCGGCTGAGTGCGTCCACCGCCCAAACCGATGATAGCAACACCCAGATCTCGCGTTGCGTGCGAGAAAACATAGCCGCCGGTTTCAGCATACACGGGCCGCACGATGGCAGCTTTTGCCAGATGCTTGTCAGGATTTTCAGCAAAATCAGCTGGACCACCAAGGCCGGCTACCATCTGACCAAACCGTTCGAGCGCCGATCCGTCATCCAGCGACGCCCGTGCGCGTTCTCGCGCGGTGACGGGGCTGGAGATCAGGCCGCTGTTCACCAGCATTTCACCCACCAGCGCCACGCAAATGGTGATCAGGCGTTCATCAGCCTCGGCAGGGTTGGTCATCCCCATAACCGCTTCTCGCACCTCGACGGCGTTACCGGCTGTCTGTCCCAGCACCCAATTCATGTTGGTGATGAGCGCGGAAGTCTGACAGCCCGCAGCGTTCGCCACGTCAACAATCGACCGAGCCAACCCGCGCGCATCGTCGAGTGTCGCCATGAACGCGCCGTTACCGACTTTGACATCCATCACGAGGGATTGCAGCCCCGCAGCTAGTTTCTTGGACAGGATAGACGCCGTGATCAGGTCGATGCTCTCAACCGTCCCCGTAATATCCCGCACGCCATAGATGATACGGTCTGCAGGGGCGAGGTTCGCGGTCTGCCCGATGATGGCGACACCGTTGCTTTTGACCAAACTCCGGAAAGTCGCATTGTCCGGCGCGACGGAATAGCCGGGAATGGCCTCAAATTTGTCGACGGTTCCCCCGGTATGCCCCAGACCGCGCCCTGCGATCATTGGCACATACAGGCCGCAAGCCGCTGCCATTGGGCCGAGCAGCAGGGAGACTTTATCGCCCACTCCACCCGTAGAGTGCTTGTCCGCGATGGGGCCGGGCAGGTCCAGATCATCCCACAGCAGCCGCTCGCCACTGTCCCGCATCGCCAGAGTCAGCGCCCGTCGCTCCTCAACGGTCATCTTTTGAAAAATCGTCGCCATGGCAAAGGCGGAAACCTGCTCGCGGGCAACTGTTTCGTTGGTGACACCTTCGATGAAAGCGTGGATTTCGGCATCGGACAGCTCTTTGCCATCCCGTTTTTTGATGATGGTTTCCTGAGGAATATAAGCCACGGAAGGTTCCTAGCTGTGCAGTTGTTCAGCGCCAAAGACGTGAGGGTATAGGTCGGCAAAAGTCAGCGTCTTGATGATGCCTCGTTCCGGGTGAGCCAGATGGACCGTCACGCTGGCAGTGTCGTCAATAAACTCCAGCAAGCGCTGCCGACAAAGGCCGCAGGGCATGCACGGGTCGTCGGAGTTGCCGATGACCAGCAACTCCTTAACCTCGCGACCACCCGCGACAATCATGTGTGAAATGGCTGAGGGCTCTGCGCACCAGCCGGAGGGGTAGGCCGCATTCTCGATGTTGCAGCCGGCATGAACATCGCCGTTTTCATCCCGGATTGCCGCCCCAACAAAGAAGTTGGAATAGGGCGCGTGCGCGCGAGCTTGTGCGGCTTTTGCGGCTTCGAAAAGGTCTTGAGACACTATTCACGCTCCTTGACGTAGGGACGACCCACAGCCTTTGGTGCCCGCGCCGTGCCGACAAAGCCTGCGAGAACCACAACGACGAGGATGTAGGGCAGGGCCTCGAAGAACTGGCTTGGGATCTGCGTCAGGATGCCTTCGGATGCTCCATCCAAACGGTCCTTCACAGCGAACAGGAAGCCGAACAGCAGACAGCCGAGCATAGCCTGGAAAGGACGCCACTTGCCAAAAATGACAGCCGCGAGTGCGAGGTAACCCATGTCCGCCGACATGCCCGGTGTGAAGCTGGCAATGTTGGAGGTTGAAAGGTAAGCGCCCCCGATGCCACACAAGGCCCCCGCGATGGTCACGGCGGCATAGCGGTAAGCCGTGACGCTCGCGCCTGCGGTGTCGATGGCTTGCGGCTCTTCACCCACAAAGCGGAGACGCAGGCCGAAGCGGGTCTGCATCAGCACCCACCAGGTCGTGAACACGGCGACGAAGGCCAGAATGATCAGCCAGCCGTGAATGGACAGAATGTTGAGCAGGAGAGGGTTTTCACTCAATCCGGGTGCGACATCGAGCCAGAACTGTTTGGGGATCAGACCCTGAAGGCGCTCCCAACCCGTTGAATCAGGCCCGCCAAGATTCGGCGTATCGCCGCCTTTGGCGAACAAGGCATGTCCAATGGTTTTCGTTAGGCCAACAGCCAGAAAGTTGATGGCAAGACCCGAAATGACGTGGTCGCCGCGGAAGGTGATGGTCGCCAGACCATGCAGCCAGCCGAAGACAATACAAGCGCCCATAGCCGCGAGCATTCCTGCGAGGCCGAAGCCGACGTAATGAGCGACGGTCGCGCTGACAAACGCGCCGATGAGCAGCTTGCCTTCCAGCCCGATATCCACGATCCCGGCGCGCTCAGAGAACACGCCCGCCATTGCCGCAAAAATCAGAATGGGGGTAAAGCGCAGGGTGGACTGCGCCAGCGAGAGCAGGAGTTCGATGATATCCATCACGCGCGCTCCTCACCGATTTCTTCTTTGACAAAACCCCACCCGCCGAGAACACGGTTAGCAAACCACTGAACCGCCCAGACGACCATCAGGTAAAGTGCGCCCGTAAACAGGACGACCAAACCCTGAAGCGCGACAACGATTTCCTTATCGATGTCGAGCTTTGGGCGGATGAACTGCCCTTTGAGCTGGATCACTTCTCCCCATTGGAACAGCGAGCCGAACAGCAGGGCGGCGAGGATGATACCGAAGGGGTGATTGCGTCCCATCAGTGCCACTGCAATCCCCACAAAGCCCAAACCAACCAGACCGGTTTCGCGCAAGACATGCTCGGAGTCCGAGCCGTTGCCCAGAATGATATTCGTGGTCGCCAGACCCGCCAGCGCGCCGGAGATGCAGACTGTCATCACCATGGTACGCGGTACATTGACACCGCCGTAACGCGCTGCGGTCTGGTTAAAGCCAATGGCGCGGATGGCGTAACCCCACTTTGTGCGCCAGACAAAGAACCAGAACCCGACGGCCAACAGCAGCGCGAAGAGGAACGACACGTTCGCCGCACTGTTCTTCATGGACCGAGCCAGCGCGCGCTGATCCCAGAAATCGGCATGTTGCTCTTTGATGTCTTTGACTTTGAGACCCGCATCTTTGAATTCCTGATACTGGGCTTCGAGGCCAACAAGCTGAAGCTGATAGTAGTCACCCAGCTTCCACAGCCACCAGTTTTCCGGGAACAAAGGCGACTTTGGGTCACCCGGTGTTTCTGGGTTCTGGAACCAACCTGTCAGCAGGAACAGCACCAGCGAGAAGGCAATGGCGTTGAACATGATGGTTGTGATGACGAGGTGCGAGCCGCGATAGGCTTGCAGATAACCCGGAATGGCGGCCCAGGCTGCACCGCCCAGTGCAGCGAAAACAAACAGGATCGGAACGGCCAGGAAGCCCGGCAAGAGCAATCCGACGCCACCGGTAAAATGGCCCATCATCAGCAGGGCAATGCCGGTCATGGCAATCCCCCCGACCAGGCCCTGACCCTCGCCTCCAATGTTAAACAGCCCGGCGTGGAACGCCAAAGCCACCGCCATACCGGTAAACATCAGCGTTGTGGCGTAGTAGATCGACTGCCCGATACCAACGGGGCTGAGAAGAACGTCGGTGATATAAAGCTGTACGGCCTGAACCGGGTTCTGACCGATCATGACGATCAACAGACCCGCGACTGCAAAAGCGAGCACCAGCTGCAGGATCGGAACGAGACCGTAGTTGATGATTGGATGGAGTTCGCGTGACTGGCTCATGCTGCCATCCCCTGACTGGTGATTCGGTCAAACTCGCCCGCCATGAGCAGCCCCAGACTGCGCTCGTCGGTTTCAGCCGTAATGCGGTCCGGCGAGCAGAAGCCATCGAACATGGCAACGACACGGTCGGACAGGCTGAGTACTTCTTCCAGTTCCACACTGACGAGAAGAATGGCTGCACCGGCATCACGCATGGCGATGATTTGACGGTGAATAAACTCGATTGCGCCAATGTCGACGCCGCGCGTTGGTTGCCCGACCAACAGGACGTCAGGCGCTTTGTCAATTTCCCGCGCCAGGACGATTTTCTGTTGGTTGCCGCCCGAGAATTTCGCTGTGGCGAGCAGTGGGTTGGGGGGGCGAACATCAAATTTAGTCATGAGCTCGCCCATGCTCTCTTTGATTGTCCCGGTTTTCATGGCACCGCGGTTGCAATAAAGCGCCGACGCCTGAAAACCCAGAATGCCCGATTCCCAAGCGGGGAAGGCTGTCACCAATCCCATGTGTTGCCGGTCTTCCGGCACGTGTCCGATGGATTGTCGGCGCACGGCATCGGGTGTGGTTGCAAGCGGTTGGCCGTTCACAGTAACTGTTCCGCCACTGGCTGCATGCATGCCCGACAGCACCTCCAGCAGATAGGCCTGACCGTTGCCGGAGACCCCTGCCACCCCCAGAATTTCACCGGCTCTTACGTCAAAGGAGACGTTGGAAAGCCGTTGAATGCCTCGGTCGTCAACGTAGTCCAACCCCTTGACTGACAAGGCGACATCACGAGGTTGAGCCGGCGATTTGTCGACTTCCAGTAGAACTTTCCGCCCGACCATCATTTCTGCGAGCTCTTCGGGGGATGTGTTTGCCGTTTCGCGGTGGCCCACCATCTCTCCCCGCCGAATCACTGAAACGCGGTCTGTCACGTCCATGATTTCGTGCAGCTTGTGCGTGATCAGCAGGATCGTCGTCCCCTGCTCTTTGAGGGAGCGAAGAATATCGAACAGCGCTTCGGCTTCTTGTGGCGTCAACACCCCGGTGGGTTCATCAAGGATCAGAACCTTGGCTCCGCGATAGAGCGCCTTGAGGATTTCGACGCGCTGTTGAACACCAACTGGCAGCGTACCGATAACGGCATCAGGGTCGACGCTGAGACCATAGCGTTCTGACAATTCCAGCAAGGCTTCTCGCGCCTTTGACATTGCACCGCCAAGCAGGAAGCCACCCTCCGCCCCAAGAATAATATTCTCCAGGACGGTGAAAGGTTCGCCCAGCATGAAGTGCTGGTGCACCATGCCGATTCCCGCCTCGATCGCTTTTTGTGATGAGTTGAACTGCAGGGGTTCACCAAAGACGTTGATGGAGCCTTCATCCGGGACGTAGAAGCCATAGAGAATGGACATCAGGGTCGATTTCCCTGCGCCATTTTCACCCACGATTCCGTGGATTGTTCCAGTCTCGACGGCGAGATCAATATCTTTATTGGCTTGAACGGGTCCAAAGGATTTGGAGATACCGTTCAGTTCGATAGCAAAGTTTGTCATGCGTCTATTTAGCTCATAAAATCCTGCGCAGGGTAGGGGATAACCCCGTTTGTTGCGCGAAGAATGATGCGCCAGCTTGCCTAGGAACGTGCTGACAGAAAAGCAGTAAAATGCCCTAGCCCAGATTTCGATAGAAAATCAGAGAAAAATGCAAATTTGCGCGATTAACGCAGATTAAATTCCTGTCTTTTCCCGAATTCGCAACATTTTTTGCTTTGGTAGTCCTCAAAAGCAAAATGCCGCCACTCAATCAAGAGCAACGGCATTTTTGTGTGTTCGAACCGGTAAGGGCAAACCGGTTTGGCTTGCCCTTTTGTCCCTTAGTTCACACAGGAACCTTCGAAGGAGAAGCCTTCGTCGGTGAAGTTCTGTACAACCAGATCGCCCGAGATGATTGCAGCTTCGAACTCAGCCAAAGAAGCCATCATATCGTCGGAAACGAGGTCAGCGTTGTACTCGTCCATAGCAGCGCCTACGCCAGCTTCAGCCAGGCCCAGATCGAATACGCCAGGCTCGAACTCGTCGTTCATTGCGGTCATGAACGTGTCGAATACAGCGTTGTCTACGCGCTTAACCATGGAGGAAAGCATTACGCCAGGGTGCAGGTAGTTCTGGTTGGCATCTACGCCAATTGCAAACTTACCAGCGTCAGCAGCAGCCTGGTATACGCCTACGCCGGTACCACCAGCAGCAGCGAATACAACGTCAGCGCCTTGGTCGAACTGGCCACGAGCCAATTCTGCACCGCGGGTTGGGTTGCCCCAAGCAGCAGGAGTGGTGCCGGTCATGTTCACGATGACGGTCGCATCAGGGTTAACAGCGCGTACGCCCTGCTCGTAACCACAAGCGAAGCGGCGGATCAGTGGAATGTCCATGCCGCCTACGAAAGATACGGACCCGGTCTGAGAAGCCATGGCAGCCAGAGCGCCAACCAGGAAGGAGCCTTCGTGCTCTTTGTAGGTGTACTGGCGCAGGTTGTCGCCGCCCAGCCAGCCAACGTCTACGATGCCGAAGTTGGTGTCTGGGAATTCGGCTGCAACAACAGCCATAGCATCAGCCTGTGCAAAGCCCATCACAACGATTGGGTTTGCGCCAAGTTCAGCCATCTGACGCAGTGCGCCTTCACGCTGAGAAGGGTCGGTGATTTCGAACTCAAGGTATTCAACGCCGGTTTCAGCTTTGAAACGCTCTGCGCCGTTGTATGCGCTTTCGTTGAAAGACTTGTCGAACTTACCGCCCATATCGAAGATTACAGCAGGCATGAAGTCAGCTGCTGCAGTGCCTGCAACAGCCATAGCAGCTGCTGCGAACGCCAAAATACGTTTCACGGATCTATCCCTCGAGAGTTTTTAGACAATTGTTTTTTCTGCTCGGCATGATCATTTACTGCCTGCCGACCACCTATGTGTACCATGATCGCTGCGGAAAAACAGGCTGATGCACGCCATTTGCACAGGTCGTGAATGGATTAAGTAAAAAGTTATCCCCTATTTTGAACCTAGAGGTTGAATGACCATGACTGAGCGACCCTCCATTTCAGATATACAGGCTGACTTGGTCGAAGATTTTTCATTCTTCGACGATTGGATGGACCGGTACCGTTATATCATCCAGATGGGTGACGCCTTGCCGGAGCTGACATCGGACGAGATGGTCGAAAAAAACCTTCTTAAAGGGTGTCAAAGCCAGGTTTGGTTGCTTCGGACCGCCGATGAGGCGGGGCGGATCCAGTTGCGTGGGACATCAGACGCAGCGATTGTCAGGGGGTTGGTCGCCCTTATGCTCAAGGTTTATGACAACCAGCCGGCTCAAGATATTCTCGACAACCCACCGGAGTTTATCGGGCAGATCGGCCTGGATGACCACCTGAGTCCAACGCGCAAGAACGGACTGGCCTCAATGGTGAGTGCCATCCAGGACGCGGCAAGAAGTCACGTCTAAGCAAAAATTCGAACAGCGCATGGCGTTTTTCGCGCTTCTGCTTGTCGCCGATGCGTTTTACAAAGCGCCAACACCGAATCATCCATCTCATGGAAAATACTATGTCTTCGATCAGCAGCGCCTCTGACTCCGGCTTTGATGCCCGCCGAATCAATATGGTGGACTCGCAAATTCGCGCCAACAACGTGACCAGCGAGGCCGTGATAGAAGCGATTGAAACTATTGCGCGCGAACTCTTCGTGCCGGACGAGCTGCGCGGCATTGCCTATGTCGACGATGACATCGCGCTGGAAGGCGGGCGTTGCGTGATGGAACCTCGCGTTCTTGCCCGCATGATCCAGACCTTGCAGGCAGATACGAACTCCCACGCGCTGATCGTTGGCGCAGGGACGGGCTATGCTGCTGCGGTCCTGTCACGTGTCGCACAAACCGTGGTTGCAGAAGAAAGCATCGCCGGCCAAGCTGAAATGGCGAGCGAAGCCTTGGAATCGATGGGCATTACCAACGTGGTGATTGAGCAGGGTGCGCTCATGCAAGCTGCAGCCGAGCATGGCCCTTTCGATGTCATTCTGTTTGGCGGTTCAATCGCGCAAGTTCCAGCAAACTTGGCCGATTTCCTTGAAGAAGGTGGCCGTGCAATGGCTGTCGTATCGGACAGTGGAGAAGGCTACGGCGCTGCGACTCTGTTCACGAAGTTCGGTGGTCATCTGGGTGAAGTTTCGGTTTTCGACGCGGCAATTCCTGCTTTGCCTGAGTTCGATGCACCTAAAAACTTCAATTTTTAGGCTCAATCGTAAGTTTTTCCTGCTCGCATACGATTATTTTGCGAATTTTTGAATCGTTGTCCTTCTCTTACACGTAATCCCCAGCTATATTCGTCGCATAATAAAAAGCAAAATGCTGGGGATCGAGCGATGGTGCGGAATGCACCCCTCCTAAAACGTCTGTGTGCAACAGGCGCAACTTTTGTTGGGATAACGGCGGCAACCGTGACAGCTCAAGCTGACACGCTCCAGCAGGCATTGGTCGCCCTCTATAATAATAGCCCTGACTTGATGGCGGCTCGGTACACGGCTGAGACCACCAATGAGGTATTCAACGAAGTTGCCGCGAATGCTCTGCCGCAGGTCACTTCGACGTGGAATACAGCGTTCAGCCGGAGTTACACGGAAATTCTGCGCGATGCGGGTGAGTTCACCAGTGGCGGCCGCCTGAGTGGTGGCGTTTCTGTCAGTCAAACCATCTCTCCGGTAGTCTCAGGTGGCGTCGTTCAGACCCGCAAAGCGGTTGAAGGCGGTTGGGTTAACTACGAGCAGAGTGAGCAACAATTCATCCTGCAAGGCATCCAAACCTACCTTGGCGTCATTCAGGCGCAGTCCGCGATTTCCCTGCAAGCTGGCAACATAACGCTTCTTGAGCGTCAGCTGGAGGCGGCAAAGTCCCGCTACGAAGCGGGCTCTGGCACCAGAACCGACGTCGCGCAGGTCGATGCATCTTTAGCTGATGCTCGCGCAAATGCGCAGCAGGCGCGCGGCAATCTGGCCATCGCTCATGCTAACTATCGTCAGGTATTTGGGGTCAATCCAACCAGCCTGATTTTCCCGCCACTTCCAGCCAACCTGCCGCGTACCCTCAATGAGGCCTTGGCGACTGCGATCAAGGAAAACCCATCAGTTCGCGCGGTGGAAGTTTCACTGGCAGAAGCAGAAGCAAAGAAGAAGGTCACTGCCGCAAATCTGAAACCCGCTTATCAGATCGGACTTTCAGCAGAGCGCAATAACGACATTCTGAGTGGTGGTGGTTCAACTGATTTTTCCACATCGTTTGGCGTGCAAATTCCGATTTACGGGAATCGGCAGATCTATAAGTCGCGCGTTCGGCAGGACGAAATCGCCATCTACCGCTTGGAAGAACAGCTGCGATCCGCCAAAGCAGCCGTCGAACAACAGGTGATTCAGGCTTGGAACCAATTCCAGACCGCCCAGGCCGTTGGTAATGCGCGCGCGGCGCAGATTTATGCTGCTGAATTATCGCTGCGCGGGTCAGAAGCCGAGCTCGATGCGGGGACGAAGACCAACATCGATCTGATCAGCGCTCAGCAGTCACTGACAAGTGCTCAGGTGTCTGCATCGTCTGCCCGAGTCGACGTTGTACAGGGCGCATATAATTTGCTGGCCGCAATCGGACGCCTTTCGGCGCGCGATTTGCAGCTTCCTGTGCGATATTATGAGCCGGAACGCGAGTTCGAGAACCGTAAAATCCAGAATCTGGCCACCTTACTCTACGACCGCTAGGAAGCCCTTCACCTCATTCCATCGATTCGCTACGCTCTTCCGTACCTTTTGCGAGCTTGGGCGAGGGATGATCGTGACCGAAGATGCAGCGAGACATGCAGTCAGTATGGATCAGGTGCTTATGTCCGTAAAAAAGACATTCGCCGAGACCCCAGCTGCGCCCGTTGATCCTGCCGCAAAGCAGCCTGCTTCGGAAACTTTTCTGCCCGACACCGTCAGGGCGCAGCAACGCCGATTGGCAGCAGCGCAGGCCCGTCGCACCAAACTACCGCCTTTGCCACCCGTGCTTCGTGATCGGAGCCAGTCGGCTGCATCGCCTGTTTATTCGTCCTCGCGCATGTACAGTGACGTTCCATCGATGGTGGCGATTAATGCCATACACGTTCCCGAACCTGTTGCTGTCGAAGCGGTCGCGCCGATCCATCATTGGCGCAGTCTGCGGTCGCAAAAAGACGAGGTAGAGGCTTTACCGCAATCGGTTGATGTAGAGGCTTTGGCCATACCGGATCGAGACTGGCATTCCTTGAAAATGGAACTTCGCTCCGTTGTTGACGAATGGATTGAGCATCAGAAGAACCGTCGTTCCCCACAGAGGTGATCAACGCGAGCTTCGCAGCTCTCCTACGCCGTATCCGAGCTTGAATCTCGATTGGCTTCGTGGTGCCTTGCTTCAAATTTCCAAGCCGTTTCAAGACTGAAGACCATGCTCGATAAAACTTTCGACTCTGCTGCCGCTGAAGCCAAATACCGTGAGGCGTGGGAGAGTTCGGGTGCGTTCGCCGCAGACCCAGCTTCGACCCAAGAGCCCTATGCGATCATGATGCCGCCACCTAACGTGACCGGCACGCTGCACATGGGCCACGGCCTGACTTTTACGCTGCAGGATGTGCTGGTGCGCTACTACCGTATGCGGCAGCGCGATACACTCCACCAGCCGGGTACAGACCACGCTGGCATCGCAGTTCAGGCCATCATTGACCGCAAGCTGGATGCAGAAGGGCTGACGAAGCAAGACATTGGTCGGGAAGAGTTCCTCCGCCGCGCTTGGGAATGGAAAGAAGAGTCTGGCAATACCATCACGCGCCAGCTCCGTTACTTGGGCGCAACCCCCGATTGGGACCGTGAACGCTTCACCATGGATGAAGGGCTGAGTCAGGCGGTCAAAACGACCTTTGTGCAGCTCTACCGCGAAGGCTTGATTTACAAGGACAAGCGCCTTGTGAACTGGGATACGAAACTGAAAACGGCGGTTTCGGATCTGGAGGTCGAGCAAAAGGAAATCGACGGTAATCTTTGGCACTTCAAATACCCCATCGATGGCGAAGAAGGACGGTTCATCACGGTTGCGACCACGCGTCCGGAAACCATGCTGGGCGATACGGGTGTTGCCGTGAACCCCGACGATGACCGCTACAAGGATCTGGTGGGCAAGCATGTAAAGCTGCCGCTGGTTGGTCGACTGATCCCGATTGTTGCAGACGACTATGCCGACCCGGAAACGGGCTCTGGCGCGGTGAAAATTACGCCGGCCCACGACTTCAATGACTTTGAGGTTGGCAAGCGTAACGATCTGGAAATGATCAACATCCTGAATGCTGACGGAACACTGAATGAAGAAGTTCCAGCCGCCTATCAGGGGATGGATCGCTTTGACGCGCGGAAGAAGGTTGTTGCAGACCTTGAAGTGCTGGGTTGCCTCGATAAGATCGATAACCACGTCCATATGGTCCCGCATGGTGATCGTTCCGGTACGGTTATTGAGCCGTGGCTGACGGATCAGTGGTACGCCAACGCGCAGAAACTGGCGGAACCGGCCATTGCTGCGGTGGAAGATGGCCGCACCAAGTTTGTGCCTGAGAACTTTGCCGACAACTACTTCCACTGGATGCGCAACATCCAACCCTGGTGTATTTCCCGGCAGCTGTGGTGGGGGCATCAGATCCCGGCTTGGTATGGTCCGGATGGTACGGTGTTCGTGGCTGAAAGCATCGAAGAGGCGCAGGCCGAAGCGGATGCGCACTACGGTAACGCAGTGGCGCTCAGCCAAGATGAAGACGTGCTGGATACCTGGTTCAGCTCGGCGCTATGGCCATTTTCGACCCTTGGCTGGCCTGAAAAGACCCCAGAACTGGATAAGTACTACCCTGGAAACGTGCTTGTTACGGGGTGGGACATCATCTTCTTCTGGGTTGCCAGAATGATGATGATGGGCCTGCATTTCATGGGGGATGTCCCTTTCCGGACCGTCTACATCCATACGCTTGTGCGGGATCAGTACGGGCAGAAAATGTCCAAGTCCAAAGGCAACGTGATCGACCCGCTGGACCTGATCGAAAAGTATGGCGCTGACGCGCTACGCTTTACCATGACGGCGCTGGCCGCGCCGGGGCGTGACATCAAGCTGGCAGAAAGCCGGGTGGAGGGCTACCGCAACTTCACAACCAAACTCTGGAATGCCGTGCGTTTTGCCGAGATGAACGAGGCAAAGATCGCTGATGGCTTCGACCCAGCCAAGGTGACCCACGTGCTCAACACATGGATTGTCAGCCGGGTAAACGAGACCGTTGCGGCCATGGATACGGCGCTGGAAACCTACCGCTATGACGGCGCAGCTTCGGCCTTGTACCAGTTCATCTGGCACGAGTTCTGTGACTGGTACATCGAGCTGTCCAAGCCGATGCTCTATGACACGGAAAACACCGATATGCTGACCGAGACCCGGTCGACTATGGCATGGGCGCTGGATCGTCTGGTCCACCTGGCTCACCCAATTATGCCGTTTGTCAGTGAAGCGCTGTTTGAGCAATTTGTGGCTGATGCGGTGCACAAATCGGGTCAACGACTGATTACAGCACCATGGCCAGAGACGATTGATTTGCCCGCCAGTACGGGTGCTGCCGCAGCGGAAGTTGATTGGTTGATTGGCGCGATTTCCGCTATCCGAACGGCACGAGCTGAGTTGAATATTCCTGCCGGGGCGAAGGTGGCCGTGCAGGTGAGTGGCGGCAATGAGACCACGCTTGCGCGGGTTGCGAGCAACCGGGACCAGTTGCTGAAGCTGGCGCGGCTGGAAAGTATTGAGGTGCTGACAGGCGACATGCCCAAGGGCGCAGCTCAAGTGGTGGTCGAAGAAGCAACCTTCGTCATTCCACTGGAGGGCCTTCTGGACATTTCAGCAGAAATCGACCGCCTCACCAAAGAAATGGGCAAGCACGACGCCACCATTGGCAAGCTGAATGGCATGCTGAGCAACGAAAACTTCGTGGCGCGCGCACCCGAAGAGGTCATCGCCAAAAACAAAGCACTTCTGGCGGATGCGGAGCAGGCAAAGGCCGGTGTTGAGGCTGCTTTAGACCGACTCAAGGCTCTGGGGTAGGGTCTTCGCAGGGGCGCTCCGGCGCCCCTTTTTATTTATGGTCGCCCGCCCAGATTTCGATCTCACGGGCTTGCAGCTTTTCCGTGATGGCGGCCAGCGCAGCATCCAGATTGGCGATATTCGACCCGCGCAACACAATCGAAGTTCCAGAAGCGCCGGGCTTGAAGTAGGGGTATGAGCCGACGTCGATGTCTGCGAAAGCCTCCTGCACCTCTCCCATTTCTGTGGCGATGACGGACTCACCGATGAGCACCGTGATGGTTCGGCTTTCGACAACTGCGCCGCCGGTTAGCGACGGTAACACCATATCGACCATGGCTTGCATGATCTTCGGTACGCCTGCCAGGACGTGCACATTTTCGATTTTGAAGCCGGGCGCAGAAGAAACGGGGTTATCCAGCAAGGACGCACCGCGCGGAACACGCGCCATTTTTCGACGCGCCTGATTAAACTCACCCTTGGCGTAATGCCGTTCCAGAACAGCAACGGCTTCCGGATGTTCAAAGGTTTCTGTACCGAAGGCTTTGGCAATGGCATCCGCGGTAATGTCATCGTGCGTCGGGCCGATTCCACCCGAAGTGAAGACGTAATCCACCTTGGCTGACAGTTCGAGAACAGTGTCGATGATCGTTTGCTCGATATCTGGGATCACGCGCGCTTCAGCAACTTGAATGCCGATTTCGCCAAGGCGCTGGGCCAGAAATGACAGGTTGGCGTCTTGGGTTCGACCGCTCAGAATTTCGTTTCCAATGATGATGAAAGCGGCGGTAACGCGTTCTGTTTGGCTCAAGGTGATTCATCCAGCTCTTTCGGTTTCACCTGTCAATATGGAGTGTTCAGCGCACTCGCACAGTCCGAAACAAGCAGCGATTCACCGCTGTAAACACAAGGCTAAGGCCGATTCTTCGCAATTGACCCCCAAAGCGATCCCGTGTGCGGTACAATCAAAGCAATAGTTTTGCAGTCTGGGCCAGACGGCAGACTGGACAGTTCAAAACGATTAAGGTCCACGGTAAGTAGAGACATGACCGAACCAACGCTAAAAATAGCATTCACGGCCTCCAATGCGCCCACTGCTCAGGAAGCACTAGAGCAGCTGCGATCCATTTACCCTTACGTAAACCCACGGGAAGCGGATGTGATCGTTGCGCTGGGCGGTGATGGCCATTTGCTGGATGTTCTGCGGGAGTTTGGTCAGGTTGCGCCAGTCTACGGGATGAACCGGGGCACTGTCGGCTTTCTCATGAACAACTTTGACCCGGATAACCTGCTGGAACGGCTCACGCTCGCCCGCCGGGTTAAAGTCTGGCCGATCAACATGATTGGTAAAGATGCATCCGGGCAGACGTTCCGAGCGCAGGCTTTCAACGAAGTTTCGCTGCTGCGGCAGACGCGGCAGGCCGCAAAGATCAAGATCATGATCGATGGCATTGAGCGGTTGGATGAATTGGTCTGTGATGGCGTTCTGGTGAGCACGCCAGCGGGCAGTACAGCCTACAATCTTTCCGCTCACGGACCCATTATCCCGCTGCGATCCCGGCTTCTCGCCCTAACCCCGATATCGGCCTTTCGTCCGCGTCGGTGGCGGGGCGCTTTGTTGCATGATGAAACGGTTGTGCGGATGGAGGTCAAATCTCCGGACCGTCGGCCCGTATCGGCAACGGCAGACAGCACAGAATTCCGTGACATCGCCTGGGTTCAAGTGACCACCGACAAAGGCCACGGTGTCACACTGCTGTTTGATGAAGGACAACATCTCGACGAGCGCATCATCCGAGAACAATTCTTAGCCTGAGAGATACGCATGTTTACCATTGCCGGTGAGTCCCTGATTGACTTCATCCAACAGCCTGCTGTGACGACTGAAACGGGCTATCCCGTATACGAAGCTTTCCCCGGGGGTGGTCCGTACAACATTGCGCGTGCCTTGGGCCGGTTGAGCGAAGACACTGGTTTTCTCTGTCCTTTTAGTCGTGACACGCTGGGTGCGCTGTTGCTGGATACGTTGAAAGCCGACGGCACCCGAGATCTGATCACCAATCCTGTTTCCGCGCCAACGTCTATGGCCGTCGTCAGCTTTACCGACGAAGGGCAGCCCGCTTATCAATTCTACCGTGAAGGGACGGCGGATCGCGTTGACCGGATGTCGGCAGATGCGCTGGTTGCTTATGTACCGGACACCTGTTCCGTCTTTCATCTTGGAAGTCTGGCAACAGCGGTAAAGGTTGATGCTGCAATCTGGGCGGAAG
The DNA here is from genome assembly GCA_049612785.1 of Alphaproteobacteria bacterium. GTDB lineage: Bacteria > Pseudomonadota > Alphaproteobacteria > UBA7985 > UBA7985 > UBA7985. Next base: position 18,331 of record JBMZBW010000035.1, read on the forward strand.
TGGTGCAGCAACTGGCGAGCCGCGGCGTCCTGATTTCGCTCGATCCCAATGTCCGACCGTCTTTTATTGCTGATATGGACGAATATCGAACGTGGATGGAGGCGCTGTATTCTCAGACATCGATCCTCAAGATTTCTGATGAAGACCTCGAAATTCTCTATCCGGGCCAGTCCTGGAGTGTTTCAGCAGATCGCATCCGCGACCGGTTCAACGTTCCGTTGTTCATTGTTACCCGAGGCGGCGAGGGCGCTCGGCTGTGGTCACAAGCCGCGCAGGTTGATGTCCCTGTCTTCACACCAGAACAATTCGGCGACACGGTCGGGGCGGGAGACTCCTTTATGGCTGGAACGCTCGCTCGCTTGCGTGAGCAGGGCTTGCTCCGTGCCTCTGCGCTCTCTCAAATGGATGCAGCAGCGCTGACAGATGTTGGTGAATTTGCCGCGACGGTGGCGGGCTTGAATGTTGCGCACAAGGGCTGTAACCCACCAACACGCCAACAGGTGCAAGCAATCCGAGGGGGCTAGTGGAATAATGAGATGGGGCCAAGTACTGGTTTGGGCGCTCTATCGTTTCCTTGCGGCATTGATGTCGGTGCTGCCCTTAGACGTGGCCGGTTATCTAATGGGCCGGGTCTTTGTCCTGTTTGGGCCATTTTCCATTCGCGCCAATAATCGCATGGATCGGTCGCTGCGCGTGGCCTTTCCCTTTCGCGATGAAAACTGGCGCAAAGAACGTCGCCTGAAGATGTGGGTGAACCTCGGCAAAAGTGTCGCCGAGGCCATGAAGACCAAGGCCGTACAGCAGCGCTTGCAGACCCACGTTACCTATCGTTTGCAGCCCGAGCTGCAATCTTTGCAACAGGATCCACGGGGCCAACTGCTGCTTATGGGCCATCTGGGGGCATGGGAAGTGGCTGTTCAGATTGTACCGCAACTCGGGCGAAAGGTGATGGGCGTGCATCGCCCGCTGAAAAACCCACGGCTTGAGGCGGAACTGCAGAAAAGCCGGCAGCTTGCGGGAATCGAGATGGTCTCGATTGAAGACCCTTTGTTGGTTCGCAAAGGTATTCGGCATCTGCAGGCCGGCGGATTGTTGGCCATTTTTGTCGATCAGCGATGGGGTAAGGGCGAGATGATCGACCTTTTTGGTCAACCAGCCCTAACCACGCTGTCACCTGGTTTGTTTCAGCTGTCGACGAACGCAAGGGTTTCGACCCTGATTTGTCGTCGAGATGGGCTCTCACATTTTGAAGCGATTTTGGAGCCTTTACCGTTTAAGGCGCAGGATGATGATAGTTGGCGTCAGCGTGGCCACGCAATCATGCGGTCTTTTCACGGGCGTCTGGAAGACTGGGTCCGCGTGCATCCGGATGACTGGTACTGGCTGCAAGATCGCTGGAAAGAATGATTTTATTGTCTGAATTCCGGCTCTTCGTCGTCCAGAATAGCCTTGATCTGATCCAGATGCGCCTGGCGTAAATCGAAGCTATAATTCTCCCACTGGTGCGCGGTTGTTTCCGCGACTTCGTGGTCCAGCTCGCGCAGTTTGCGCCCGGAGGCATAGGCCGTCATCAAGGTCTCAGCAGCGCGTTCCAGATAGTAGAAATCATCAAAAGCATCCGATACCCGCGCGCCAACGGTCATGGCCCCATGCGCGCCCATGAGAACGACTGAACGATTGCCCAGCAAAGTGCTCAGGCGCGTCGCTTCATCCCCCAGCCCCATACCGCCAAAGTCCATGTCGTATGATACCCGGTTGTAGAAGCGCGCCGTGTTCTGATCGATTGGTATGATGGTGGGATCTTCCAGTGTGGAAAGCGCCGTGATGTATTTCGGATGGAGGTGAATGACGCAGCGGGCCTGCGGATTATTGCGGTGCATGGCCCCGTGAATGGCGGCTGCGGTTGGGTCTGGTCCACCCTCCTCCGGTGAGGGTAGCGGTTCATCAAGATCGACGATGACCAGATCCGACGCTTTGACCCGAGAGAAGTGGATTCCAGCCGGGTTTACGAGGAACTTTGTCCCTTCATCGTTGATCGCGAAGCTGAAGTGGTTCGAGACCGCTTCGTGCATATTCAAACGCGCGGACCAACGGAAGGCCGCTGCCAAATCTTCGCGTGCGCCTTGAATTTCACCATCCGTCATCATGCGCTGACATCCTCTTTCTAGGTCAGAGAAGCCTGCAGCAACGCGTTTCGAACAGCTTTAATTTTTGCGTCATTGTTATCCAGCCATCGCACTGAACCATCGTGCAGGCGCGCGAGATTGCGGGGGCGATGGTCGTCCAAGCCGGGGGTGGGGCGCATGCTTCGGGGCAAGGTTTCCCACTCTACCTCCAATCGATGCAGACGTACGTTTGGGAGTTGGTCGCGGACAAATGCATGAATTTGCTCAGATAGCGCAAGGACGTGAATGTCAAAGGCCGGTTTAAGCCACGAAATGCCGCCCCATTGCTGCGCTGGTCCCGGCTTGACCGTTATCGGCGTGTCGCCGGGGCCGACGCTGACCAACTCAATCCGGCACTCTCGCCCAAAACGGCGTCGCGCCTCAGTCAGGGCTTGCAGAACGGGCGAGTTGGCGTAAACACCGCCATCCACGCCCCAGAGCCCTTTCCCTTCCTTTGAAACGATGTGAGCGGGCGGGAAAAAGGCCGGAGCAGCCGTAGTGGCCCGTGCGACATCGACCAGCTTGTAATCATCATCAAAGTCTTCGTTGACCGAGCCAAACAGCTTCAGCCGTCCTTCTTCGATCAGGTAGCTTGTCACCAGTGTCGGAACCTTGCAGTCACTCAGCCAGCCATCGCCCAGGACATCTGTGGCGACCTGCAAAAAGCCATCCGCAAGGTAACGCGGCCCTCGCAGTAGCGGAGGCAGGCGGACCGGGTTTGGTGCACGCCGGAAGACGTCCTTAGACCGAACATTGAAGATGGTTGAAAGCTCATAGGCGTCTGTGAGGCTGTCCGTTGCCAGCGCCATGACGGATATCCCGCCTGATGAAGTTCCGGCCATCAAATCGAAATGATCTCTCAGACGGCTGCCAAGAGCGGCCTCCAGTCGTCCCAGAATCTCCCCCGTCACAATGCCGCGCACACCGCCGCCCTCAACCACCAAGACACGGATGGTTTTAGGTTGGCTTTCGGAACGACCGAAGATCCGGGATAGCATGTTGGTCATTTATTGGTTCCAGGCGGTGAAGGGCTCAAACAATGAACCCATCGATCATCGCTTCATTAAAGCCCTAGCCTGTTTCAAAAATCGCATGTTCTTTTCGAATGGTGACAACGCAGAGATTGCGGTTCTGAGCTATTATCGACGCGATTTGAACACTGCTTTCAAGGTTCCATGCTCGTTCAGGTCGCTTTGAGACACAGGATCAGCGGCCTGATCCAATAAGCGGCGCGCGGACATATGCTCGGCACCATTGCCGAGGGTTTCGCAGGCAACCAGCGCATCATCCTTGAAATGATAAATGGCCAATCCGTCTGTGCCCTCACCGGTCTGAACCAGGTCGGTTCCGTCCGGGATCAGTCCTGCGAGCTGGTATTTTACCTCATACTGATCAGACCAGAACCAGGGCACAGCACTGTAAGCGGGGATGTCGCCATTGCCGACGATTTGATCAGCGATCAGGTTGGCCTGATCAATCGCGTTTTGCACACTCTCCAACCGGATGGCGCTGTCCCAGAACGGTGTTGGGCTTTTTGCGCAGTCGCCTGCCGCAAAAATCGATGGGTCTGAGGTCCGCATGTGCCCATCAACAACAATGCCGCCATCACAGGTCAAACCGGCATTCTCCGCCAGTTCTTGAACAGGCATGCCACCAATCCCCAGCAGGACGACATCGGCATTGAGCGAGGCGAAATCCACCGCTTCATTCAGACGCAGATCAACGCCAGCGGCCCGGTGTCTGGCTTCCAGTGCAGCAGAAACAGCCGGCGAAGCCACCCGCGCGAGGATACGATCCTGCATTTCATAGACTGTGACAGTCTTGCCAGCCTGTGCAGCTGTGGCTGCGACCTCAAGACCAATGAAGCCTGCGCCAACAATGGCAACGGTTTGCGCCTGCTCCAGCG
>JBMZBW010000036.1:0-312 GCA_049612785.1 Alphaproteobacteria bacterium
TGGGATCATCAGGCCATAGGTGTCGTCGTTGGTCAGCGCCTTACCCATGGAGATGATTTCATCCCAAGTCGTTGGCGGTGCTTCCGGGTCCAGACCCGCCGCAGCGAACTGTTCCTTGTTGTAGTAGGCTACAATGGTCGAACGCTGGAACGGAATGCCCCAAGTCTGACCTTCGATTTTGCCGTTGGCCATCAGCGCTGGATAGAAGCTGTTGAGCCAGTCGGCATCATCCGTCAGCGCTTCGAACGGCAGGATCAGGTCCTGCTCGATCAGGTCGTAAGCGTCGATTGAGAACATCACCGCCAGCTGTGC
>JBMZBW010000036.1:322-21794 GCA_049612785.1 Alphaproteobacteria bacterium
AGTTGCCTGAGTACACAGCGTTAACGCTGATGTCAGGGTTTTCTGCCTCAAAGTCCGCAACGATGCTGTCCACGACTTGGGTCAGGGCACCACCAACGGCGATTGGGTAGTACATGGTCAGTTCGGTTTCAGCAGCCGCTGGCACCGCCAGGCCTGCTGAAAAAACGACTGATAGGCCAATACCTCTGAAATGTTTCATAGTCTCATCCTCCCTTGGATCTATTGCTACTTTTCAGGTTTTTGCTCGGATACGCGTCTGCCTGCTTGATCGAAGACGTGCAGATCTTTGTTGTTGAATGTCACTTCGATGCGTTCACCCACTGGAACGAGCGAAAGGCCGGGTTTCATAACCGTCAGCCCTTTCACGCCCGTGTGTTCCAGCCCGATTAGGGTTTCATTGCCCAGGAATTCGGCCTCACTGACAATGCAGGAGAGGCGTCCTTTTCCCGGTTCGGCAATCTCTACTTTTTCCGCTCGGATCCCCAATGTCTGGTCCGCGGAGAAACCTTCGACCACGCCCGGATCGATCAGCGCCATGGGCGGCGCACCAACAAATTCGGCGACAAAGGTATTTGCTGGTCGGTTGTACAGATCATCCGGCGAACCGGTTTGCTGGATCCGCCCTTCGCGCATCAGCACGATCTTGTCCGCCAAGCTCATCGCTTCAGTCTGGTCGTGGGTCACGTAAACAACGGTAATTCCTAGATCACGTTGTAATTTCTTGATGTCCTTGCGTACGGAATTGCGCAGTTTCGCATCAAGGTTGGAGAGCGGTTCGTCCATCAGGCACAAACGCTGGCCCGCCACAATCGCGCGCGCCAGTGCCACCCGCTGCCGTTGTCCACCAGAAAGCTCACTGGGCTTACGATGCTCAAGCCCCACCAGCCCGGTAATCTCCAACGCGCGAGCCATTTTCTCGCGCCGTTCCGCCCGAGGAACCCGGCGCACCTTCAGGCCGAAAATCACGTTTTCAGCGACCGATAGATGGGGAAACAGGGCGTAAGACTGAAACACCATAGACAGGTTGCGCGCAGAAGCCGCGCTGGTGGTGACATCCCGTCCTTCGATCAGGATCTGGCCTTCATCGGGGATTTCCAGACCGGCCAGCAAACGCAGCGTCGTGGACTTGCCGCACCCGGATGGACCCAGCAGGGCAACAAAGGAGCCTTCTTCGATATCGAGGGAAATCTCCTCCACACCCAATTGGCCGTTCCAGCGCTTGGCAACGTCCTGCAGAACTACGAAAGGCTGCCTGTTGTCCATCACTATTCCCTTTCCGCCAGTATCAGTCGGTCGCCCAGATCATCGAGAAGAGGGCCAAAGCTCGGCTCCGGGCGTCGATCGAGGATGACGTAATCCATGTCTGAAATGTTCTCGCCGACCGCAGGTGCCATGCGGCCAAATTTGGTGCGGTCCAGCACGAGCAGAGAGACTTCGGCGTTTTCGCGAATGCGCTCGCGCGCCCGAACTTCTGCTGCATGGAATTCCAGCAGGCTGCCGTTCTCCGTGACACCTGCCACGCCGAATATTCCGAAATCAGCCCGATATTGCCCAAACAGCTTCAGCACCTCGTCACCCAGAATATCGCGGTCCGGCAGACGAACTTCTCCACCGGGCAGGATAATCCGGTTGGATTGTTCCTCACTGAGAGCCATGGCAGCGCTGAGGTTGTTGGTGATGACCGTCAGTTCCTTCCGATCCCGCAGCGCCCGAGCAACGCTCAGTGGCGTTGAACCAATCGAGATGAAAATCGTCGAACCGTCCTTGACCAGTGCCGCCGCAGCGGTACCGATGTCGCGCTTTTCCGAAATGTTTGTTCCGGCGCGTTGATCGAATGGAGTATTCAAGTACTGCTCCGCCAATTCTATCCGACCATGCCGCCGACGAAACGTTTCGCCGTCGCAGATGATGTCCACGTCCCGTCGAATGGTCTGCATAGAGACATCAAAGATCTCAGCCATAGCGCCCACAGACACAGCCCCGCGTTCGAGCACGAGCTCAACGATCTGACTCCGTCTGTTTCGCTTCTTTGCTGACATCACCGCCCCTTCAGGCATCGAACAAAAGTTAAGCGCCGACACCCGTTTTTGTGGTGCGACACACTAACTTAATTACAAAAAATATTACAAAACAACTTTTTTAAGTGAGTTATTCAGGAAAAAATGGGATTTTTAGGCTTAATTGGATAATTAATCCTATGAAAATGTAATTTTGTTCGTTTTTATTTAGTGTGAGATTGGCGCGGGTAGAGGTGATAGACCCGACCTTCAAACCAACCGCCCAAAGCGGCACATTCCAACTGGTGTGATTTCTGTATGCTGACGACCTCTTCGATTTTTGACCGGTATCAAGAGGTGAGAGTCCGCATGCCGCAGGCCACTACGCCGGAAACGACAAAAGACATTTCGTCATTGACCGAGATCGCTGATGAGGTCTCGGCTTTTGTCTTTGACGCCTTTGGCGTGCTCAATGTCGGGGAGACGCTGATCGAGGGTGCAGACCGTCGTCTCGATGAACTTCGCGCCCTTGGCTGCGACATTCGAATTCTGACCAACGCCGCCAGTTACGACCGCAAGGGCGCAGTGAATAAGTTTCATCGTCTCGGTCTGGATATCCAACCCGATGAAATCATCACCAGCCGTGATGCCGCCCTGTCAGCCTTAAAGCCGGGCCTCTGGGGGGCGATAGCTGCACCGGAGGACACTCTTGAAGATATCGAAGTTGACTTGCTGCGGCTTGGGGACCGGGCCGAAGACTTTGACCATGTGAAGGGTTTTCTCTTTCTCTCCTCCTCAGGCTGGACCATGGCGCGTCAGGAACTCTTGCTGGCCTCTCTCCAACGCAACAAACGTCCGGTCCTGATTGCAAACGCGGACTTGGCTGCCCCCCGCGATCACGGTTTTTCTCTTGAGCCTGGGCATTTTGGTCACCTGCTGATGGATCAGGGCATCGACACGGTTCGTTTCTTCGGGAAGCCCTTTGAGGAGGTTTACGAACTGGTGGAGCAGTCGCTGGCCGACGTGCCTCTCGATCAGATCGCCATGTGCGGCGATACCTTGCACACCGACATCATGGGCGCTGCTGCCCGAAAGTGGCGGACTGTGCTGGTCACGCAGGATGGCCTTTTCTCCGGTCATGATACTTTGACCTTTTGCCGGCAATCCGGCCTGCACCCTGATTGGCGGGTCGCGCGCATCTGAAAGCGGGCTGAAATCCATCAAGGATATTCTTCAGAATAATTATTCAGTAATTACGGATAATAGGGTCTAAATATCCTGCTATGCTTCCCCAAACAAAATAGGGGATGTTATGTTCGAGGGCTTCTCAGAACAGATGGTTTCGGGCGACGGCATCGACATTTTTGTACGACACGCCGGGTCGCAAACGGCCCCTGGCCTGCTGCTGTTACACGGATACCCTCAAACCTCCGCCATGTGGCACAGGCTCGCGCCTCTTCTCACGTCAGATTACCATGTCATCTGTGCCGATCTTCGAGGCTATGGGCGATCAGACAAACCTTTGTCAGACGACGAACACGCGCCCTACTCCAAACGAGCCATGGCGCGCGACATGATCGAGGTCATGAAACACTTCGGTCACAACCGGTTCTTTGTCGGCGCTCATGACCGCGGCGCGCGGGTGGCGCACCGGATGGCAATGGATTTCCCCGATAGCGCGAAGGCCATGGTTCTGTTGGACATTGCACCCACACGGGAAATGTATCGCGACACCAACGCGGACTTTGCGACCGCCTATTGGCATTGGTTCTTCCTGATTCAGAAACACCCCATCCCCGAACAGATAATTGGCAAGGATCCTGAAGGCTTCTGGAAGCTGAAATGCTTCAATCAGGCCAAGGGCAACAATCCATTTTCGGCAAAAGCTTTAGCTGAGTATATCGACACCTTCAGCTCCGAGGCGGCAATCCATGCCTCCTGCGAAGATTACCGGGCCGCTGCAACCATCGATATTCAGCACGACAACGAAGACGGTGATCAGAAATTTACCACACCCGCTCATATTCTATGGGCCAGCCACGGTGCCATAAACACGTGCTTTGATGCCCTGAAGCTCTGGCGCGAACGAGGCAGCCAGATTGACGGTGAGAGGCTGAACGCCTCTCATTATATGGCGGAAGAAATACCCGAAGAGATTGCCCGGCGGATGGACGGTTTTTTCCAAAAGCACAGAGAAAGCGAGGCCGTCCAATGAGCCGCACGCTGTACGACAAACTCGTCGACGCCCATAAGGTTTGCGACCTGCCCGACGGTGACATCCTGGTCTATGTCGACTTTCACATTATGAATGAATACACGAGCCCCCAGGCGTTTTCCGGACTGGATGAAAAAGGGCTTAGCGTGTGGCGGCCAGAGGCCCACCTTGCCTTGGTTGACCATGTGAATTCGACCAGTCAACGTGAACCGCATGACGCCGCTTCCAAGGTGCTGATTGATAATCTCGAAGCCAATTGCAGGCAGCACAACATCGCATTTTACGGCTTGGGCGACCCGCGACAGGGCATTGAACATGTCGTGGTGCCGGAGCAAGGCTTGGTATCACCGGGCATGTTGATCGCTTGCGGCGATAGCCACACGACAACGTACGGCGCCTTTGGCGCTCTGGGATTTGGCATTGGCACATCGGAAGTCGAACATGTTCTGGCGACTCAGACTCTTCGATACCAGCGACTGAAGACCATGCTGGTGAACGTAGAAGGTCAGCTTGCCCCCGGTGTGACGGCCAAAGACATTATCATGAAGGTTGTGCAAGTCGTGGGCGCTGGCGGCGCTAACGGCTATGCGGTGGAGTTCGCGGGCGACGCGATTTTTGCGCAGACCATGTCTGGCAGGATGACAATCTGCAACATGGCCGTGGAATTGGGCGGTCGCGCAGCGCTGATCGCTGCTGACGCAAAGGCTTATGAAGCCGCAGCCGGACGCGTCCATAGCGCTCAGCTGCACTTCGATACCGAAATCTGGAAATCTGATGATGACGCCGAGTACGACACCGTTTTCAACATCGACGCTGCATCCATCCCTCCCTTGGTGAGCTGGGGCACGAGTCCAGACCAATCGGTGGCCATCGACGGCCACGTACCGAAGATCGACACCGCAATCTCGCCCAAGGCAAAAGCAGCGCTGGAACGAGCGCTGGATTATATGGGGCTCGAACCGGGCCAACCCGTTGCTGACATCAGAATAGATCGGGCCTTCATCGGCTCCTGCACCAACAGCCGCATCGAAGACCTGAGAGCCGCTGCCCATGTGGTTCAGGGGCGCCAAGTCGCCCAACACGTCAACGCAATCATTGTCCCAGGCTCCATTTTCACAAAAATGCAGGCAGAGGAAGAAGGGCTCGACACCATTTTCAGAGAAGCGGGCTTCGATTGGCGGTCAGAGAGTGGTTGCTCCATGTGCCTCGCTATGAACGACGATGTTGCCATGGATGGCGAGCGCATCGCCTCTTCCACCAACCGCAACTTTGAAGGCCGTCAGGGTCGTGGTGCCCGCACGCACTTAATGAGCCCTGCCATGGTTGCGGCTGCGGCGATATCGGGTCACCTCGCCGATGTCCGTGATTTTGAAAAGGAAGCCTCCTGATGCCAAGAACCGTTCAGGGGCTCGCCGCGCCTTTTCCTGTACACAACGTCGATACCGACGTGATCATGCCAAAACGCTTCCTTGTGACGATCAATCGATCCGGTCTTGCCGATGGGGTTCTGGCGGATCTCCGTTTTGATGAGGCAGGACAGGCGCAACCCGGTTTCGTATTGAACCAACCCCCTTGGAACCAAGCCTCCATCCTGATCGTCGGCGATAATTTCGGCTGTGGCTCCAGCCGAGAACACGCGGTCTGGGGGCTAAAGCAGTACGGTATCAATGGCATTATCGGTACCAGTTTTGCCGGTATCTTTTTCGACAATGCGCGCAAGAATGGGCTCGCATTGCCAAAAGTAACCCCGAGCTTGCGCGATGAGTTGGTGCGGCTGGCTCAATCCTCTTCCCCGCTCGAGCTGTCCATCAACCTTGAAACCCGCAAGCTCCACTTTGCAGACCAGATCGCAGATTTCTCGATGGACGATGCGACACAAGTCGCTTTACTCGAAGACCGGGACGACACCCTGGACAGTTTGCAGCAGCGAGAGCTTATCCTAAAGTATGAGCGTCGCTTGACCGACAAGATGCTGGTCAGTGTCATAAAATAAAGCGGCATCGCAGGGAGAGCATTTGGAACTCAGACAACTTGAATGCTTCATCGCGGTTGCCGAAGAACTCCATTTTCGCAAAGCCAGCGAACGGCTGGGGCTCAGTTCATCGGCGCTTTCTGACCGGATAAACGCGCTGGAAATCGAACTGGGCGTCACGTTGTTCTTTCGCACGACCCGACAAGTCAGCCTGACCCAAGCCGGGGCTGAATTGCTGCGCGATGCAAAGAAAATACTGTCCGATATCGACAAGTCGATTACAGGCGTACGCCTGACAGCAGAACTGGGCTTAAAGAACCTTCGCATCAGCGGCGTTGACGAAGCGATTTCGGTACTCCTGCCCCAGACCCTGGCTGGTTTCCGAGCGAAATATCCGAACGTCTACACACAGATCTTGGAAATTTCCGGCTCCGATCGCCACTCGGATCAGCTCAAAAACCACCAGACCGACATTGCATTTATTCGCGCGCCTTCCTCAGAAGATTACATTTCGAGTGAGCTGCTTTATCACCAGTCAGTCGTTGTCATTACAGCCGCTGATCACCCTCTGGCCAAAGAACCCTCACTCAGCGCCAGTGACCTACTGCACGAAGCAATCGTAGGGTATCCCAAGCATGCCAGACCGATTTTGCATGAAATGCTGTGGCACGGCTTTCGTGAGCTGGGCAAACAACCTCGCATCGTTTGTGAGGTCATCGATAAATCGACGCTGCTCCAATTCGTTCTGCAAGGTTTAGGGATAGCGCTTGCTCCTGAATGGATCCAGTCAATCGCACCACCCGGCCTATCGTTCATCCCCTATGAGACGGGTCAAAGAAGGATATCGCTGTACGTGGCCTACCGTTCGACAGGGAACCATCCCATCATCGAGGACTTGGTCAAGGATGTGAAGCGGGTGTCTCGACAACGCGTGCAGAATACCGCGAATGAAGCCCAGTGATGATCCGCCATTGAGCGGCGCTTGTCCGCGCCTCAGATTTCCAGATCGAGCCGAGGCTTCCAGAATGGCCGGAACAGCTCGATTTTTGGACAGCGGTTCATGACGACCTGCAGTCCGGCGTCCTCAGCCAGTTTAGCGGCCTCATCATCATAAACGCCAATCTGACCCCACAGCACTTTAGCACCAATAGCGATTGCGCGTTCTGCGATGCCATAGAGCTCTTCCTTGGGTCGGAAGACATCGACCATATCCACTGTCTTATCGATCTCCTCAAGGGAGTGATAGACTTTGAGTCCCCTGATCTCCGTGAGCTTGGGATTGGGGTTTACAGGCAGAATGTCATAGCCGATTTCACTCAACTGGCGCAGAACGCCATAGCTGAACTTGGTCTTATCGGCGCTGGCACCGACCATTGCGATGGTCTTCACCGACTTCAGAATATCCGCCAGATACTTGGGATCGTAGTCATACAGGCGGTCGATATCTGCTTCAGGCATTCAAGCCTCCTTGGGCGCGGCAATATCCGCTTTTAATTCGTGGGGCTTGAGCGGATCAAGGAATGGATTGCGGTAGAGCTTGTCGTGGCTCTCCACCCCAACCTCCAACGTGATGTCGGATGTTGCTCGAGCGACGCAAAGGATCACGTAGCCGTTGTCGATTTGCCGATTATTGAGGGCAACCTGTTTGCGCTGGTCGACATGGCCCTCGACCAACTTCGCGGCACAGGTAATGCAGCCGCCGTATGTACAGCCATACGGCAGATCAACGCCCTGATCGAGCAAAGCATTCAGCAGCGGACGGCGTGATGAGACTTCATAGGTCGCGCCATCACGATTGGCGATTGTAACGGTATGCGTGGTCATAGCCAGATGTCGCTCGTACAATCGCCACCCGGATAGCGGGCCTCGTGGCAGCGGCTGGGGCCATTCGGCTCTTTGCCAAAATCGACGATGAAGTCCGGATTGATCTTCATCCCACCATTAACGGGGTCACAGTCGATCTGGACCATCACCCCACCCTTCTCCCGGATTTCGGGGTAGAACTGATTGTCCCATGTCGAGAACAGGGATGTCGTAACATAAAGGCGTTTGCCATCCAGTGAGAGCTGGAACATCTGCGGCCCGCCGGCGACCTCAACTCCATTAACCGCAGGTGCCTTACCCAGCAGCCCGCCCATAAAGACCTGACCGGTCAGTTTGGGGTTGTGTGGATCACTGATGTCATATTGGCGCATGTCGCCGTGCAGCCAGTTGTTGAGATAGAGATATTTGTCGTCCATCGAAATCAGGATGGCGGACATGACTCCGGGCAGCGGTATCGGCCATTCAGGATGCATTTCATTCTCGACATCAATCACCTTTTCCCACTGCCATTTCCCATCGTCACCCTTCCACCAGTGGATAACGTTGGTCGAAAGCGCAGCACCACAGAAGCCGTGTGTGCTGTCCGGATCATGGTGGAATTTCACCTCCAGCGGCAGCAAACCGTCTTCGCCCAGATAGAAACTTTCGACAGGTTCACGCTTCTCAAAATCCCAGAAGTGCAATTCCCGCCCGTATTTCAGATGCCCAACCTCTTCGAGGTCGAAACCCGGCATGAAGGTATTCGGCGCGGCCCATTCGGAACTGACCATGATGTTGTGACGAGGCTGATACCAGAAGTCATAGCCAAACTTGATCTCGCCCATCGAGTTTTCCCAGCGCCCAACGATATTGAAATCCTTGTCGAGCTGCAGATACCCGCCGGGGGCCTCACCCTTGGCGTCACCCAGGAAGGAAATGATGATCTCACTGCCCAGGCAATGCACCGTATGGGGACCGGACAAGTTGGCGCGCGCTTTGATCTCGGCACCGTCGATGACCTTGTGCAAACGAGGTGCACGCGGGTCTGTCGCTGTATCCACAATGTGCAGGTTGTTGGATCGCACGCCGGGCAGGATCAAATACTTGCGCGCCATGGAACTATCGTCGTGACAGGATGAGCAGGCGTTCCACCCCATGTGATGCAGCTCATCACCAATGCCGGGCATTTCAAGCCGGTGGATGACCTGACTGTAAGTTGGACTCTCGGGATCAACGTCAACAGTCGCGAGATAATCCGGCTTCTGGATCCCTGTGCCGGTGTAAATCGCGATGGTGTACAGCAACTTTTCAGACGGAGCGGCTATCGCCTCCTGAGGGCTGGCATAGCCCGGTCCGCAACAGTCCGCCATTGTACTCTCCCCAATCTATTTCAGCTCAACATGACACAGTTCATCCCATGATGCCTGTAAAAGATCAATTCGCACTCAATCCAAGACAAACCCGGATGATTTAAATTCTGGTTTTGAGGCGACGAACCACTTTTGCCGCTAATTGGTCCCCCCTTTGAGCATTTTTCCCAATCTCCAAGCGATGAAAGCGCCCACACTGGCTAAGACGACTTGGTAGAAACTGAGGACAATGACAGGGATTATCAATTCAATCTGATTTGTTGCATCCACAGCAAGCCAGTGCTTCCGCTGCACTACGATCAAATTGTAACCCATAAGCGGACTTACAGGCAGCGCTATCGCCAAAATCACAATCATCCATGCGCGCAGGGAGCTTACCTGGAAACAGAAAAATATCAGCGCGACCACGGAAAAAACAAGAAATCTGATCAAGCCACTGACGATCATGTGGACCGCTAGCAACTCAGTGTCAGAACCTCGCAGGTATAAATCCCTCAACACGTCCAATAGGTACAAAAGCAAACTAACAGCTGCACCTAAAGTGAGTGCATGCACTACGTGAAATAAAAGCTTCAACACTTCTCTCGATTATTTTTAATTTATGTTTGTCATCCGACTATTTTTTATTTGAAACACTAGGGTTTGCGTGCCGTTACACCTCTTTGGCTTCAATCAATGCCTTCCTCATCAGCATTGCATCAGCAACGACTTTGGCGAAGCTCTCGAGGATAAAAGATTCGCGATCACTAAGCTCTCGGGGCTTGGTGTCGATTGCACAGAGAGTCCCCATGACATGCCCTTCAACTATGATAGGTGCGCCAGCATAAAACCGGAAGAAAGGGCTTCCGGTGACCAGCGGATTATTCTTAAATTTAGGGTCCTCAAGCGCATCATTGACGATGAAAACGGTCTGGCGATTGAGTGCAAAGCGGCAGAATGCATGCTGGCGAGGCGATTGTCTCGCATCTAGCCCCGTATTCGACTTGAACCACTGTCTGGTTTCGTCAATTAGCGAAATCAGCGAGATGGGAACTGAGAAAACTCTGCAAACACCATGAGTGATACTGTCAAAAAGTTGTTCCTGCTCCGTATCTAGGATTTGCAATTTCTTTAACGTCGCAAGCCTTCGAGATTCGTTTTTACTGAGCTTTTCGTCTGACATTTACTTTGGCATTAATTTATAAGTTGATTAATATTAGCTCTACATCCAAGTAAATATCGATGTCAACTTCATTTAATCACCCTAAATTACTTACCTTAGATCGTATTTTTTGATAAATATCAGTTTTTTAGGTAGTTTTTTATGCCTCGCTATGGCGTTTCTTGAAGCGTTAGAGGCTAAAGCCGCTTTAGGTCGGCTTTACCTTGGAGTGATTGGGTCAACTCAGCCTTCGGAAAGCAGTTTTGATAGTGAATGAAATCAGTAATGAAATTTCTTTCATTACCATTCGTCTTAATACAATACCACGTCACAATGATTGTCATTTTGATAAAGTGTGTAGGATTGGATGGCGAAAATGGCTGAAACTCTCATGCGTACAATGGTTGGTGCGATTGCTTTTATGGGCGCGTTGCTGCTTGCGGCTAATTTTGCGTTCGCCAGCGACCCGATGGCTCCTTATCACGCTCGTGGAACCATCCAGGGCATTGTTGATGCCGGGCTGTCTAATCCAGACGAGCTCCCCGAAATTCTGGAAACGGCCTTTGGAAAGGATATCACGAGCAAAGGCTTCAGCCGGGCAGACGCAGAAGTGCTCATCGAAGCTGCACTAACGGGTGATCGCTCAATGCTTCTCTCCGCCCTATTTTGGTTGGGCTATATCGGCAATCAGGCTGATCGAGACTGGCGTCACGAAAATTTGGAGGTCGCCACAACCAGCATGAGACGCATTACCATCGTAGCCGTACGCAGCTAGAGTTCACGTGTTTACAGATCAAACTCTTTCCAAACCGAGGGCAATACCCTGCCCGACCCCAACACACATGGTACACAGCGCTCGGTTCAAAGAGCGCTCCTGAAGCTCATAAGCCGCCGTTAAGGCCAAACGCGCTCCGGAAGCACCCAAGGGATGACCGATTGCGATTGCGCCGCCATTCGGATTTACGCCATCACCGGTTTCGTCAATCCCCAGTTCTCTGAGCACCGCGAGCCCTTGAGCGGCGAAAGCTTCGTTCAGTTCAACGATGTCCAGGTCATCAACAGACCATCCCAGCCGTGACAACAGTTTGTTCGTGGCTGGAACGGGGCCGATCCCCATGACGCGAGGTGGAACACCGGCGGTTGCCGCACCTGCGATACGGGCGATGGGCTTGAGGCCATGCTTTTCCGCAAATTGGCCAGATACGACCAGCAGCGCCGCTGCACCGTCATTGACACCTGAGGCATTCCCAGCCGAAACGGTGCCGCCTTCGCGGAAGGGCGCAGGCAACTTTGCGAGCTTTTCCAGCGAGGTTTCGCGCGGATGCTCATCTTGCTCCACAAGGAGATCATCGCCTTTTCGCTGAGGAATGCTCACGGGTGTGATTTCCTTAGCCAGTCGGCCATTTGACTGAGCTGCGGCGGCCCGCTGCTGAGAGCGAAAGGCCATGGCGTCTTGGTCAGCGCGGCTGATTCCATAGTCTTCGGCCACGTTTTCACCGGTTTCGGGCATGGAATCGATGCCGTAGAGTTGTTTCATCTTCGGGTTCACAAACCGCCAACCGATGGTCGTATCGTAAATCTCTGCGTTACGGCTGAATGGCGTCGCCGCTTTTGGCATGACAAAGGGTGCGCGAGACATGCTCTCTACACCGCCGACGACAAAGAAATCGCCCTCTCCGGCCTTGATGGTCCGCGCGGCATAGGCGACAGCTTCCAAGCCAGAACCGCACAGGCGGTTGACGGTCATACCCGGTACATCCACTGGAAGCCCGGCGAGAAGTCCAGCCATCCGAGCAATGTTGCGGTTGTCTTCACCCGCTTGATTGGCATCTCCGTAAATGACGTCATCAACCTCTTCCCACGGCAGATCAGAGTACCGTTCGGTCAAAGCCCGAATGGGTATCGCGGCGAGATCATCGGTTCGAACGCTGCTTAAGGCTCCACCAAAGCGACCAAAGGGCGTGCGCGTTCCATCGATAATATAGGCCTCGGTCATTTCGTCGTTCCTTGTGCAGATTTACCCCGATCACGCAGTATTCCCCTGCTGATCGTGGTTTTTCAATAGTGGGACACTGTAAACATGGTGTTCCACCCTAAACTTTTGATGTTTGAGGGATGGCTCGATGGTTTCCGCACGGCAGACGGTGGCCTGAACTCATTAGAGATCCACTTTACCCTTGATCCTGCCCTAGGGTCAGGAATTACGCTCTTTTATATTCGCAGTTGAAAACAGAGTATCCCATGGCAACAGCCACACTTGAAAAACAGGCCGTTCTTTACCGTATGGTTATGCCTAAGAGCATTTGCCCGTCCGGGCTTAAGGCGAAGGCGCTGTTAGAGCGTGAAGGTTACACAGTCGATGATCGCTGGCTGCGGTCGCGCGATGACGTGGATGCGTTGAAAACCGAGCTTGACGTCAAGACAACCCCGCAGATCGTCATCAACGGGACCCGCATTGGCGGTTACACGGATACGCTGGAGCATCTTGGCAAGACCATACCGGACCCCAAGGCCAAGACCTACAAGCCTGTAATCGCGCTGTTTGCCGTTGCCGCCTTGCTGTCCCTCTTGCTGAACTTTTCGAGCTTCTCCAGCGATCCGGCTGCAAGTCTGATCCGGTTTATCGAGCAATTTATCGCCGGATCCATGATTCTGCTGGGCCTGCAAAAACTCCGTGATCTGGAAAGCTTCGCAACGCAGTTTCTCGGCTACGACCTTTTGGCCCAGCGGCGCGTGCGCTACGCTTACGTCTATCCGTTTGCCGAAACCGGCGCAGGTTTGCTGATGTTTGCCGGTTTGTTGCCGTGGTTGGCCGCGCCCGTTGGTCTATTCATCAGCACAATTGGTGCCGCTTCGGTTTACAAGGCGGTCTATGTTGATAAACGCGAATTGAAATGTGCCTGTGTGGGTGGCAATTCCAACGTACCTTTAGGCTTTGTTTCGCTGACGGAAAACCTGATGATGATGGGTATGGCCATCTGGATGCTCATTAAATTCGTTCTGTAAACCAAGGGTTTGACGAGGAATTCATGCAACTGGCAGAAGTCATTCAACAATCACAGCTGACCGAAAAGGCTGTTCGGCTCTATGAGGCTGAAGGCTTGATTGCGCCGATAAAGGGCGGCAACGGTCGCCGTGTTTACTCGGACGAAGATCTTGCACGACTGAAGTTTCTGGCGCGAGCGCGCCGTTTGGGGTTTCCGTTGAAGGACTGCCGCCAACTGCTTGATCTCAAGTCTTCGGACAGTTGGACAGCCGATGACGTTCATCAGGTCGCTGAATCCCACCTGCGCGCGCTGGAAAGCAAGATGCAGGATCTGGAACAGATGACGTCACATCTTCGCAATCTGCTGGAAACCTGCCCCGCGGGCAGCAGTCAGAAGTGTAAAGTGATGTTTGCCCTCTCCGACGATCAAAAGGACTGAATTCAACCTCTCCCTGACCCGCCTTCTTCGGATATTAGCGGGAGCAATGAAAGAAGATCACATGAACCGAATTATTCTGGCTCTTATCGCCCTGTTCACCATCAACACAGCCGCCTTCGCGCATTCCAAAATGTCCGGCAGCACGCCAAGCGATGGGGCCTCCGCAGCAACGGGTCTGGATACCGTCACCCTGCAATTTGACCGGAAAGTCCGCTTAACGGTTGTTTCCGTACAATCCGCGCCGGAAGGGACGATGCTCGATACCATGATGGCGATGGAGGACAGTGAAGGTATGGAAGGCATGGGTGAGATCGAACTCACAACCAACCTTCCAAAGGGCTTCATCGACGAAACCGAAGTTCAGTTTCAAGCGCTACCCGCGGGCGCTTACTGGCTTCACTGGATCGCAATTGCGCAGGATGGGCACACCATGAACGGAAACGTCCGTTTTGCAGTTGAGGCGGAATAAGCACCGCCGTGCCACTGGACGCAATCGCCCTCCTGCTCCGTTTCCTGCTTTATGTCGGCAGTATCCTCGCTGCCGGCTCCGTCGCTTTGCGCCTGACGCTGCCGGTAAATGGCGGCAGCACCTTTGATCGGACGCTTTCGCGGCAATTGAGCGTCGGACTGATCGCGGTTGTGGTGGCTTCTTTGGCACTGATCGCGAAGTTTCTGCTGACCATCTCCGGCGGGGATTGGGCGCTCGCGTTTTCGGGTGAGTTTATCGGCATCGCCCTTCAAACCCCCGTGGGTCAATCCGGTGTGGCCCGGATTGTTGCGGCCTGTGTCATGGCCCTTACGCTTTTGGCCGGGTGGCGGTGGCTGGCCGCCATTGCTGCTTTCGGGCTGTTGCTCAGTTTCGGTCTTGAGGGGCACAGCATGAGCTACGGCATCCGACTAATCAGCGCGTCGCTGGTTGTTGTGCATGTCGTGATTGTGGCTTGGTGGTTGGCGGTTCTGCTTCCGCTCATCGCGGCTTCGCCCCCTGAGCGCGATACCATGGGTCATGCTTTTGGCCGACAAGCGATCTTCGCCGTTCCACTACTGATGCTTGCTGGAGCCATACTGCTTGGGACGTTCACAGGCTGGAAAATTGACCTTGGCCAAGATTACCAACGGACCATGCTTTTCAAGCTCTTCGCAGTATCAGGGCTTTTGGTCATCGCAGCAGCGAACAAACTCTACTTCACTGGAAAACCAGCGTTTATCTGGGCGCTGCGCGTGGAAACGCTGGTTGCTAGTGCCGTTCTGGTCCTCACGACGCTGCTTACGGCAACAGGACCGGACATGTAGCAAAGTCTTCTCCTGCCAAACCGGGTCCAGCGTGCTATACGACGGGCGGTATTGAGCAGTAGGCGAGGATCACCCCAATGACGACAGCAACAAAGCAGAAGCCGGGCGGCCGAGCCCTTTGGTCCTGGGCCCTTTACGACTTTGCCAATTCTGCCTTCACCACCATCGTCATCACCTTCATCTTTGCGATCTATTTCGCTGATGTTCTGGTGTGTTCGGCGGAGTGGGCAGGCTGCTTGAGCGAAGAGGAAGAAGCCGGGATGACACTCAGCGAGCGTCTGGGTGACACGCGCGGCCAAGCGCTCTGGGGTTATTCACAGACTTTCATCACCCTACTCGTCGCGGTTCTCGCACCGATTTTTGGGGCGATTTCGGATCTGGGCGGGCGTCGCAAGCCTTGGATTTTCACCTTCTCCATGATCTGCATCGTCTGCACCGTTGGCCTGTTCTTCATGCGGCCTGAGCCTATGTTCATCATCCCGGCGATCCTGCTGGTTGCCGTGGCGAATGCGGGCTTTGAACTGGGGATCGTCTTCAATAACTCCATGCTGCCGGATCTAGTGGAAAAGGAGAAGGTTGGTCGCTGGTCCGGCTGGGCTTGGGGGCTTGGCTATTTTGGCGGCCTCATCAGTCTCGTGGTTTGTCTGGTTTTGGTTCTCGGCGCGGACGACAGTGCGCAACTCAACGCAACGCTTTCAACCAACCTGATCGTGGCCGGGTGGTTCTTTGTGTTCATGCTGCCCATGTTCTTTTTCACCCCTGACCGTCGGGGCACGGGTCTGCCCGTGGGTCAGGCGATTTCGCAGGGCTTGAGTTCCGTTGTTTCGACCGGCGGTAAAATCCTGAAGCAACCCAATCTGCGCCTGTTCCTGTTTGCCCGCATGATCTTTACCGATGGTGCTGTCACGCTGTTTTCCATGGGTGCAACCTACGCTGCCATCCGTCACGGCATGTCGCTGGAGCAAATCATCCTGTTCGGGATTTTGCTCAACGTAACGGCAGGGGCTGGGGCCATGCTGTTTGGCTTCGTGGATGACCGGATCGGCGCAAAGCAAGTGATTGTCATCTCGCTGATCTGCCTGATCGCTTTGGGCATTCCGGGCCTGACCGCTCCTTATTGGCTCCCTGACGCCACAGCGACTTGGGCGTTTATCGGCTTTGGCGCGGCTTTGGGTATTTTCGTCGGTCCATTGCAGTCCGCCGGTCGATCCTTCATGGCGCGCCTTGCGCCTGCGGATCAGCGCACGGAGTACTTTGGCTTTCTGGCTCTGACCGGAAAAGCCACTACCTTCCTTGGCCCGTTTGCCGTCGCGACAGTGACCATCATGACCGGGAACATGGACATCGGCATGATGCCAATTCTCGTGTTCTGGTTGGTCGGTTTGCTGTTCATGCTGCGCGTGAAGGACGAAGTGTCTGCCTGATGACTCTGCGTGACGTCAGCTTCCGCGCTACAGATCTCAGCCCCAGCAAAATTCGCGATGTTGCGGAACTGGGGATGGGTGACCCGGATGTTATTCCGCTATGGTTCGGGGAGGCCGCATGGCGCTCTCCGCTTCTGGCCATTGATGCTGCAAAAATCTCGCTGGACCGCGATCCAACACACTATCAACCCAACAGCGGCCTGCCAGCTCTGCGGGAGGCCATCGCGGGTTATCTGAGTGCACTGCACAAGGTTTCCATACCCGCGAACAGGATAACTGTAAGCGCCTCGGCCATGCAGGGACTTATGCTGTCTGCTCAGACCCTCACCACGCCGGGCGACCGTGTGGTTATGATCGCCCCGGATTGGCCGAATATCGCAGCGGCCTTCACAATCGCAGGCGGACAAGTGGAAAAAGTCGCGCTCACCGTCGCCGACGGGCGGTGGACGCTCGACCTCGACGAACTGATTGACGCCCTGACGCCCGATACGCGCTGTTTGATGATCAACACCCCAAACAACCCGACGGGCTGGACTCTCAGCGCGGAAAACCGGCAGGTTTTGCTTGATCACTGCCGGAAACACGGGATCTGGATCGTTGCGGATGAGGTTTACAACCGTCTCTACCGTCACGGGACCGCTGCCCCTTCTTTTGTCGAAATTACAGAGCCTGAAGATCGCTTTATTGGCTTGAACAGCTTTTCAAAGGCGTGGGCCATGACCGGCTGGCGACTAGGCTGGATGGTAACACCGCCGGAGTTGGAAGCACCTTTGGCTATGCTGACCGAGTTCAACATCGCCGGTGCACCACCCTTTGTGCAGGCCGCAGGGGTATCCGTGGTGTCGGAGGGCGAAACCTTCGTGGCCCAGCAGCGAGACAGACTGGCCGCAGGTTACGCTCTGGTGGCGGAGCGCTTGGGGCAAATGGACCGGGTCGAGTTCATCAAACCAGACGGTGCGTTCTATGCGTTTTTCAGGATTGATGGCCTGAATGACAGTCTGGAAACGGCCAAGGATATCCTGAGCAAAACGAAAGTGGGGCTTGCGCCAGGCATTGCTTTCGGAGAGCAGGGCGAAGGCCATCTTCGCCTGTGTTACGCCCAGCCTGTTGATTTGCTGAATCGGGCGCTGGATCGGCTTGAGCAGTATTTCAGGCGCTAGCTAGTCGCCGTCTTGGTTCTTGGTTTCATCAGCGCGGGCTAGGGCGACCAGACGGGCGACTTCCAGCTCAATCGCATGGGGTGCAACCTGATGCAGGTTATGCCCTGCCCCCTCGACAATGATATGCCGACCCAAGTCGCTCTCGAAAGTCATCATGGCTTGCAGATTGGTCACCTGCTCCTGCAGTTTACTGTATCCACCGCGCATGTTTCGACCGGCAGAAAGGACCGTCACGGGAATATCCGCAGGCATCTCTTCGGCTTCGTCGCGTTCGGTAATGGCCAGTCGCCGCCCCCGATATTCAGCCTTTGCGCCTCGGTTCATCACGACGGTCATCAAGGGCATGAGGGTTTCATCGTCCTCGCCCATCATGAAGCGATCAAGCTGCTCAACCGACGGGTCCACCAGCAAAATTCCAGCCGTCTCGTCAGGGTAAGTCCGGGCGAAAGCCTGTGCGTATATGGCGCCCAACGAATGCCCGACCAACACGTAGGGACCTTCGAGATTCAGGTTTTCCAGCATCTGATCAAGCTCTTCAACGATGACCTTCGATCCTCGCGAACTGCCGACAATCGGTGCGCGCCCATAACCGCGACGCTCATAGATGAAAACTTGAGTCTGCGCTGCCAACCGCCTTGCCATGGGCATCCACTCCTGCATCGCAGACGCCAAGCCGTACATGACAATGACCGTCGGCTCACCTTTCCCCATCACGGCAAAGCGCTGCCCTGTCTGGGGGTAGATCATCGTTTGCGCCGAGGCTGCGCTGGACAACGAAAACAGCACGGCGAAGCACAGGTAAGACAAGAGGCGAAAAGCGGTCATTTAAGGGGTTCCATAGAGGGTCAGGCGATGAGGGTTTCAGATCCCCACAGGTCGGTCAGGTCAACGTCATCAAGGGTAATCGAGCCCTCGCCCGGTACAGTGACAACGGTGTTCTGTCCCACCAGGGCTGCGGTGCCTTGGTCGATGTCGGAGAAGAAAAGACGATCCTCACCGATGGTAAAGTCTTGAATGACGTCGTCGTCAAAGCCTGCTTCGAAGACAAAGATATCTTCGCCTGCACCACCGTTCAGGACGTCGTCTCCTTCACCGCCGTTCAGCATGTTGTCCGCCGCATTGCCGGACAGAACGTCATCCCCGCGCCCACCCTCAGCGTTCTCAATCGTGACGCCTTGTGCGATCTGCAAGTTATCGCGACGACCGACTTCGACGTCATGATTATCGACGATGTAGTAGTCGGAATCCCCATTCACCAGAAAAACCGTAAAACCCATCAAGCCATCACCATCCAGATCGGATGTGTCCGGATCATGGACCAGGCGGAATGACTTGTTGTCGTCTGACAGTTCCGCCCAGCCATCGGTTGGGTCATCGAGTACAATTCTGTCGATGGTGGCTGAGCTATCAAAACCAATGGTTTCGACCGAGTAAACGCTGCTGTTCGTGGGCGATGAGCCAACTTGACTGCTGCTCCCCGCTTGCAGATTGATGACAGCGTCTCTCGCCCCGGTATGCTGGATCGTATCGACCCCACCCGCGTCCCAAATGGTGCCGAGATAGACCTTATCACTCTCAAAGATGTAAACATCGTCCCCGGCATTGGTTTCCATGTTGGCACCATAGAGGTGCTGCAGGGCCGCGATATCGGCAATCATTGGCACGTTTGGAAAGTACGTGTCGGTGTGGACGCTGGTGTAGCTGAGTAGGGTATAAAACTGATTGTCGATGTAGTCGGGCGCGTCGAGGTAGCCTTCGAAAGGATGTTCGAGGCCCAAGGCGTGCAGGATTTCGTGAGTAATGGTCATGGCACCGCCACGGTATTGATCCACCCACAGGCCCTCGTCCAGCAGTCCGCCGGTAAAAACCACATCCCCGCCCCGGTCTTCGAGCCAAGGCTCATCACCGGTCGGCAAAACCGCAAAGGACGCGTTCAGGTTGTCTTCGGCCAAAACGATATTGATCTGGCCTCGCCCTTCGCCCGTTTCCTCATCAAAATCACCACTATCGACCACCTCAACAAACGTCAGGTTTGCCACCGCTTCGATGCCGTCCAACTGTGTACGAACCGCATCGCGGAAAAACGCAGGAATAGGCTGGGGGTCAACGTTTTGTTCATCGGAGAGCGCAGAGCCATTGTCGGAAAAGCTGTAAGTGACCGTCGCCGCCTGGTTAAAGGATCCGGCCCCAGCCCAGTGCTCTTCATCCTCACTGAGCAAAGCGTCAATCAGGGTGTTTCCGGTGAAATACGCGCCAAAGCTTTCAACCGCGCCGCTCCCTTCGACGACAGCAGGCGCTGTTGTGGCGGAAGATGCTGTGTCTGTTTCTTCTTCGACCTCAGTACTGGGATTGTTGGGCGAGGATGCGTTTGGTTCGTCCTCTGTCCCCATAATGAGATAATAGCCGCCCAGCGTCGCACCCCCGGCCACCCCTGCTGCGCCGATGGCATAGCCAACCTGGTCCCAAGGGAAGATTTTGGTGGCGTGGATGACTGTCCCTTCGCGGACGAGAATTTGTCCGTCTGCCAGCGCCCACTGGTCAGAAGCCAAAGTCGCCCAGCCGTCATTCGTCGCGATGCGAATTCCACCGTCCGTGAGTTGCTCAACGGCCAGCACTTCGATGGGGGCATAACCGGGCTGAGCCTGTGCCGCCTGAGCCATACCAAGAAGCCCCGTGCCAGCCACAGCAGCGCGCAAAGCCGATGCGCCGGAGCGACCGGGGTTGGATGGAAGGCGGTTTCGACGTGTCATGGTCTTACTTTGACCAAAAGAGCGCGGCCTAAATCCGCGCAAATCCCGGCATTTTCGCGTTCACTCAAAGGGCTTGAAGGATCGGGTGGAGGGCCTGCTGGGGGTAAAAGATCTCAACGGTATCTCCGACGCGCGCCATGCCCTCCCGCTCGACAAAGGCCGTGAAACCTCGCTTGCCATAAGCGGCGACGGGATAGGATTTCCCTTTACCCGGATGATGCCGATCGATGATTTCACCGGGATACTTGCAGGGACCATTTTCCATATCCACGATCAAAGTCGCACCATCGGGCCAACGTAACCGTGTTCCGGGTGGCAAGATTGTCAGGCTGGGTACACCACTGAGAACGATGTTTGCACCGACCCAGCAGGGATCGAGCTCGCCCTCAATCCCCATTGCCGAAGCAGTCTCCGCCATCTCTTCGGCGCTCAGAACTGTCAGTTGACGATGATTTTTGACCGGCGTGCCCTCTGGGTGAACGTTGGTCAAACGAGAGCACGCTGCCCTGTTTAATCCGCCGTGGTCTTCGCCCTCGAACCCGCCAAAGCCAACGGCAACTTCCGTCAAAGGATCAGATGCAAGATCTTCGGCACGACTGCTGTTTACGCCAAGAAATACGACGGTTCCGCCAAAAGGTGCTTTTCTTAATCCAGCCATGGATGGGTCTCACTTACAAAGTCATAACGCGGGAGCCGAACCATAGCGGTTTCACGCGCTCATTTCAGCCCAACAATCAATCCAGTCCCAACATTGCGCCGCCCTCGGTCGCCAGAGCCGCTTAGTCAGTCGTCGAATCGACTTAGAAATATGAAATAGAGAAATTTATCTCGATACTAGAGCAATAATTTATACCGAGGAGGCGTTTAAATAGGAGTGTTTGGTTACTCTTCTTGACCTAAAAGCTGTAAGTTGCCTAAATTT
>JBMZBW010000037.1:0-21177 GCA_049612785.1 Alphaproteobacteria bacterium
AAGCCCCTGAAAGCAAAGGTAAAGCGGAGGCGGCAGCCGACCGGCGACAGTGTCGCCGAGCCGCCTTGCAGCATGTCGAGTGGATCAGGCCGCCATGTGCGCCCAGGGGCGGTCGGTGCGATCTGTGCCTTCAAAAGTGGTGATGTCCGCTTCGTGTTCGAGCGTCATTCCGACGGGATCAAGGCCCTCCAGCAAGCGGCGCTGAAGCCCTTCATCCAAAGTGAAGCGAATGATTTCGCCGTTGGGCCGTTCGATGGTCAAGGCTTCGACGTTAACGCTGATGGTGGAGGCTTGATTGGCGTCCTGCATGAGCTTGTCGACCTGCTCCTGTGGAAGGGCGATGGGCAGAATCGAGTTGTTGAAGCAGTTGTTGTAGAAAATATCGGCGAAAGACGGGGCGATAATCACGCGGAAGCCCCAGTCCACCAGCGCCCAGGGCGCGTGCTCGCGGGAAGATCCGCAGCCGAAGTTATCTCCTGCGACCAGTACCGTGCTGTCTTTGTATTGCGGCTGATTGAGCGGGAAGCTTTCGATGACTTCGCCCTCTGGGGTCCGGCGCATTTCGTCGAACAGGCCAGAGGACAGGCCCGTGCGTTTGATGGTTTTGAGGAACTGCTTGGGGATGATCATGTCGGTATCGACGTTGACCAGATTCAGAGGCGCGGCCACACCGCTGTGCGAACGAAGCTTATCCATGATGCTTGATCCTTTTTTCTGTGCGGTGAATGGGTTTAGAAGTCACGAACGTCGGTCAGATGACCGGTAATCGCCGCAGCCGCTGCCATGGCAGGGGATACGAGGTGCGTCCGGCCTCCGCGGCCCTGACGGCCTTCGAAGTTACGGTTTGAGGTTGAAGCCGCGCGCTCACCAACGGTGAGTTTGTCGTCGTTCATGGCAAGGCACATGGAACAACCCGGCTCACGCCAATCAAACCCTGCTTCCTTGAAGATGTCCGCCAGGCCCTCTTCTTCAGCCTGTGCTTTGACCAGGCCAGAGCCTGGTACCACCATAGCCCGGACACCGTCCTTGACCTTCTTACCCTTGGCAACTTCTGCAGCCGCGCGCAGATCCTCGATCCGACCGTTGGTGCAGGAGCCAACAAAGACCGTATCCACGGTGACGCTGCTCATGGGCTTGCCAGCGGTTAAGCCCATGTATTCGAGGCTTCGCGCAGCTGCTTCACGCTTGTTTTCGTCTTCAAAATCGTCGGGGTGAGGAATGTTGCCGGTGATCGGCGCAACATCTTCAGGCGAGGTTCCCCACGTGACCATGGGCGGGATATCTGCGGTATCGAGGGTCACGGTCTTGTCGTAGTGCGCGCCAGCGTCAGTGTGCAGGGTCTTCCAGTATTCGACCGCTGCATCCCACGCGGCACCCTGGGGTGCCAGTGGGCGGCCTTTAAAGAAGGCAAAGGTCTTCTCGTCCGGGGCAATCAAACCCGCCCGAGCGCCGCCTTCGATGGACATGTTGCACATGGTCATGCGGCCTTCGACCGACAGGGCGCGAACCGCGTCACCCGCGTATTCCATCACGTAGCCAGTGCCGCCTGCCGTGCCGATCTTTCCGATGATGGCAAGGATCAGGTCTTTGGCTGTTACGCCCATACCCAGATCGCCGTTGACCTGGATGAGCATGTTTTTCGACTTGGCAAGCGCCAAGGTCTGGGTGGCCAGAACGTGCTCTACCTGGCTGGTTCCAATCCCGAAAGCCAGCGCGCCAAAGGCACCGTGGGTAGAGGTGTGCGAGTCTCCGCATACGACCGTGGTGCCGGGCAGGGTAAAGCCTTGCTCGGGGCCAATGATGTGGACGATGCCCTGACGAGGGTCGTTCATGCCGTAAACAGGCACATCGTTTTTGGCGCAGTTTTCCATCAGGGTTTCGACCTGAATCCGGCTTTCCTCGTTCGCAATACCGCCCGCACGGTCGGAGGTAGGAACGTTATGATCCGGCACAGCGAGTGTCAGGTCAGGGCGACGCACCTTGCGGCCTGCCAGCTCAAGCCCTTCGAAAGCTTGGGGCGAGGTCACTTCGTGGACCAGATGCCGGTCGATGTAGATCAGGTGCGTGCCATCGTCGTTCTGACGGACAACGTGCTTGTCCCAGATTTTGTCGTAGAGGGTTTTGGGGCCAGCCGAAGTGCTCATGCCGTTTGATCCTGCGCTTAAAGGTTAGTCTGGTTGTTTATAGCCCAATACAACGCCTGCAGCGCTTTGTCATCGTCATCAAGTGCAAGCCTTGAGTGCGCTTCGCCGGTGCGAGTGGAGCGGTAAAATGAACGGGGATCGGTGGCGTGTGTTCCGATGAAGCAATCCAGGAAAAAATATCACTGTATCGTTGTCTTGGCCTTTGGCAGAAGGCCCCGGAAACACACGCACTTCACGATAGATAACGCGACCTGCAGGATCAAAGTCAGAGCATTGTAGGGGTAGTATGCTCCGAAATCCCTTCGGTAGGTTAGCCTGACAAGGGGGATCTCAAACACAGATAGATTGGAGCCTAGATTGTGTTTGAGCTTATCAGGCCTAAAAAGATATGCACGTGCAATGCCAAGGGAGCATCTGTTTTAAAAGACTGAAAACAAAGGGAAAAAATGACGCGCCACCTGCTGTGTCACAGGGGTTTTTCAAATTGAACGTCTTGAGGATTAATCAGGGACCTCTGGCGGGAAATAAGTCTCGCATCCCTATGTATCCCTTGCCCTTCGACAACACCATGACAGGGTGTAATCGGGCGCGACTGCAAGCCTCGCGCCCGTTCATGGGTCCCACCAGTCAGAGGGCGTCGACGGCGCGTTTGGCCATCACGGTGACCAGGTGAGCCCGGTATTCCCCCGAGCCATGGAGATCAGCGAGCATTTCATCGGCATCAACGCTCAGGCCATCAAGCGCCTGTGCGGTCATCGCGCCGCCAGAAAGCGCTGCTTCGGCGGCTTCCCATCGGAAGACACCACTTGACCCGGCCCCCGTTACTGCGACGCGCACGCTGCCATCTGCATGTTCTGCGACCATCACCCCGACCATGGCATAGCGTGATGCGGGGTTTGGAAATTTGGCGTAAGTCGCTCGTTTCGGTACCGGGAAAGCAATGGCCGTGATGAGCTCGTCTTCTTCCAGCGCGGTTTCAAACATATCGACGAAAAAGTCATCAGCGCTGATTTCGCGTCGGTCCGTGCGAACAGTTGCGCCCAGAGCCAGAACCGCAGCGGGATAATCCGCAGAAGGGTCATTGTTGGCGACCGAACCGCCCATGGTGCCCCGATGACGAACCATAGGATCCCCGATCAGCCCGGCGAGCGCACTCAGGCCGGGGATTTTCGCGGCCAGAATGGGGTTGTCATGGACAGCCGCATGGGTGGTCGAAGCACCAATGATCACAAGATCACCATCTTCACAGATACCGGACAAGTCTTCAATTTTCGACACGTCAATCAGCTCTGATGGCGCTGCCAAGCGCGCCTTCATGGTGGGGATCAGCGTTTGTCCACCGGCCACGTATTTGGGGTCATCGCCCTGCGAAAAAGCCTCGATTGCAGCGGGTACGTCGCTCGCGCGCTTGTAGGAAACGTCATACATAAAGGTTCACTCCCCAAACTGTTCAGCGCGACGAAGCGCCGGTTTCACCCGACGCGGCCATGGTTTCTGCCGCAGCTTCAATGGCCTTTACGATGTTGTGGTAGCCCGTGCAGCGACACAGGTTGCCTTCGAGTTGCTCCCGGATGGTGTGCTCATCCAGCTTACCTTCGTAGCGTCGGATCATATCGGTCGCCGACATGATCATCCCCGGCGTACAAAAACCGCACTGCAAGCCGTGATGTTCGCGGAAGGCTTCCTGCACCGGGTGCAACTTGTCGGGACCGGGGGCCAAACCCTCGATGGTCGTCACGTCCGCGCCTTCGGCCATCACCGCCAGCATGGAACAGGACTTCATCGCCTGCCCATCGACATGAACAGTGCAGGCACCGCATTGCGAGGTCTCACAGCCCACGTGGGTTCCCGTCAGGCCCAGATGCTCGCGAATGAAAGTGACCAGCAAGGTCCGATCTTCTACCTCAGCGGAAACGGATTTTCCGTTCACGGTCATGGAAATATGCGTCATGTCGATTGGCTCTCCTATCCTGATCGCTATACTAAGCAGGCAGGGCGGGGCTGTCACCCTGTCTGATGTCGCAATCGAGCCGGAAGCTGGCATGGCCGCTGTGTCCCAAACGAGTTCTGAAGTCGCCCGATCCCATGAGGGGTTGGAGCGATTGCCGCTGGCTGTTGATCTGGATGGAACGCTGCATCGCGGTGATTTGTCCTGGTGGTCTTTAAGGGCGGCGCTGTGGCGCAATCCCTGGAAAGCGGGCCGGGCGCTTGGCTTGCCCCGTGCCGCAGCAAAGCAAGCCTTGGCGGCGCAGGTTCTCCGCCATTTCGACGCCTATTATCTGAAATGGAATACTGAGTTTGAGAGCTGGTTGGATCAGCAGGGCGCGCTTGACCGCACGCTTGTGCTCGCCAGCGGTTCAGACCACGAGTTCGTCCGCCGCGTTGGGGCCGAGTTCGACTATTTCAGCCGTGTGATCGGCAGCGATGGTGTGACCAACCTGACCGGTGAGGCCAAGGCACGCTACCTGAGCAACCTGTTCCCGAACGGCTTCGTCTACGCCGGAAACGCGCAGCAGGACTGGCCGGTTTGGCAGGCTGCGAAGGGGGCGGTTCTGGTCAACTGTTCCCCGCGGCTGGAGGCCCGCGCCCGCGAAGCCTTTGCGATTGAAGCCGTCTTTTCCTGATCCTGGCAGGACGGAAAAAGCGCTTTTGCGGTGAAACGTCGCTGATTCCATGAAGATTTACAGCCGCAGTTTGCTACACAAGGCATCAAATCCACCTTTCGCGCAGCAAAAAGGACCGACAGTTTCATGTCACAGAAAATCCTCGTCACGGGCGGTTTGGGCTACATTGGCAGCCATGTTGTGGTGGAGCTGTGCGCAGCGGGTTACGAGCCTGTCATCATCGATAATCTCTCCAACGCGCGCCAGTCGGTGTTGGAGCGGTTGGAGCGGCTGACGCAAAACAAGCTGACCCATTACGACGTGGACATTCGCAACCGAGCGGCCATGGAGACGGTGTTGCAGCGGGAACCCTGTGTGGGCCTGATCCATCTGGCAGCGTTCAAAGCCGTCGGTGAGTCGGTCGAAGAGCCGTTGAAATACTACGACAACAATGTTGCGGGGTCCGTTGCCCTGTTTGACGTGTTCGAGCGGGCTGGCGGCGGCGGGATCGTGTTTTCCTCCTCCGCCATGGTCTACGGCGACGTCAAAGTTTTTCCTTTGCACGAAGGCATGCCGGTCCAGCCGAATAATCCTTACGGTGCCACAAAAGCGATGATGGAGCAGGTTCTGGCCGACGTCGCTCACGCACCGGGTTCCAAGACACGCGGGCTGTCGCTTCGCTACTTCAATCCAGCCGGTGCCCACGAAAGCGCGCTCATCGGCGAAGACCCCAAGGATCGCCCCAACAACCTGTTCCCCATCATCGTTCAGGTCGCCGTGGGCAACCGTGACCATCTGACCATCTTTGGCGAGGACTATGACACGCCGGATGGAACGGGCGTGCGGGATTACATCCATGTTGTTGATCTGGCCAAAGCGCACGTGATGGCGCTTCGGTCCCTGATTGCCGGTGAGTTTGAGCAGCCCTTCACCGCACTCAACCTGGGCACCGGAACACCCTATTCCGTGCGTCAGGTCGTTTCAGCTTTCGAGGATGAGCTAGGCCAGAGCCTGCCGCAGGTCATGGGGGAGCGACGGGGCGGGGATGTTGCCACGCTGCTCGCCGACCCGAGCGCCGCTCAGCAGGCCATAGGCTGGACAGCCGAGCTGGGGCTATCCGACATGGTGCGCGACGCCTGGCGCTGGGCCGGCGCTGCGCGTCAATGGGGGCTGTGGGACGAAGACGACGCCTAAGTCGTCAGCGGCATGGCCCGTTCGACCAGAGAAATCCAGTAAGAACAGCCGTAGGGGATGGCATCGTCGTTGAAGTCATATTCGGGATGATGCAGCCCGGCGGTGTCGCCATTGCCAACAAAGATGAAGTTTCCCGGTCTTTCCAGCAGCATGAAGGAGAAATCTTCCCCGCCCATCATGCCGTCCATGTTCCGCTGCACCGCGCTTTCACCGACAATGTCCGCAGCGACGTCCAGCGCGAAACCGGTCTGGTCGGCATGGTTGACGGTGGCGGGGTAGTTGCGGGTGTAGTTGGCTTTGATCGTCGCGCCATAGGTGGCGGCGACACCGGCGCAGATCTCTTCAATCCGGCGCTCGGCCATGTCGCGGGTTTCGGGCGTGAAAGTCCGCACGGTTCCGGCCAACTCTGCGGTTTGCGGAATGACGTTAAAGGCATCGCCAGAGTGGATTTGCGTGATTGAGACCACGGCCTGATCCAGCGGGTCAACATTTCGGGAAACAATGGACTGCAAGGCTTGCACCACAGCCGAGGCAACCAGCACGGTATCAATCCCATTGTGCGGCATGGCAGCGTGTGCGCCTTTGCCTTCGATGGTGATTTCGATGTGATCGGCTGCGGCCATCAGGGGGCCAACCTTGCTGGCAAAGGTCCCGATGGGCATGCCGGGGACATTGTGCATGCCGTACACTTCCTGGATGCCAAAACGCTCCATCATGCCATCATCGACCATGGCCTTTCCGCCCGCGCCGCCTTCTTCGGCGGGCTGGAAGATCACAACAACCGTTCCATCAAAGTCGCGGTTCTCGGCTAGATGTCGCGCTGCACCCAACAGCATGGCCGTGTGTCCATCGTGACCACAGGCGTGCATGGTTCCATCGGTTTGGGATTTATGGGGCAGGTCGCGCACTTCCTGAATGGGCAGGGCGTCCATATCGGCACGCAGGCCCACGGTCTTCCCGCTGTTCTGCCCTTTGCCCCGGATGACACCGACCACGCCCGTGCGCCCAATGCCTGTTACCACTTCGTCGAGACCAAACTCGCGCAGCTTGTCAGCCACCAATCCAGCGGTCCGATGGACGTCGTACTGCAGCTCTGGATGCGCATGGATATCGTGACGCCATGCACGGATATCGTCGAGGTGTTCCGCCAGAGAATTGATCAGGGGCATGGTACTGGTCCTTCAAACACAGGAATCGTTTTCTATCCGCAACGCTAACGCGCCGTTCACAAAAGCTCAATCTGTTGCGTGAATTGGCAAAGGATTGATGCGCTTGTCGCGCTGATGCCTTATTTAGGAGTGAGTTTCGTGACTGAAAATGATGACCCACTGGATACCATGCTGCTTTTTCGACAATTATCGACGGCGATTTTAGTGCTTTTCTTTGCCCAAACCGCGCAGGCGGTGGACGAGGCAGCCGCCGGTTCAGGTGAGGACAAGCAGCAAACGGTGACGGAGGGGACCTACACTCTGCCCAAGACGGTCGCCTATGAAGGCCAGGTCTACAAGCTGACCGGTCGACCGCTGAACACGGATCAGATGAAACTGATGATGCCGGGCGTCACTTGGGTCTATTATCGCGAAGACGGGACAACCCAGTGGGAATACCATACCTTCGACGGCTATGTACTGCGATGGAATGAGAAAAGTACCGTTGTTGTCGCAGGGGCTTGGCAAATCATCGATAACCGGATTTGCTGGACATACAACGGTGCCTTTTGTCGGCGGATCTGGGAGACCGAGCGAGGCGATCTGTTTGCCATACCTCTTGGACCTGACCGCCCCTTGATGCCGGCGCGGTTTGAAATCGGTGATCCTTTGGGTCTATCCAATCGACAGGTGCAGTGGTTGGTAACGCAGAGCCAGGATCTTAACGAGCGTCAACCGCTCTACCCGACGGCACCGGAAATTGTACCTGAGGCCGAGCCCGACGAGGCCGATAGAGCCATCGACAAGAATGGCGCACCGCAAATATTTACGCTGGAGTAATGCCAATGATAAAGCTCAAACACCTCGCAACAGCGCTTTCGGCCCTGATCGCAGGGAGTTCGATGCTGGTTCTTGGCGCGGCAATCGCAAAGGCTGCGGGACAGGGTGAAGATGCTGAAACACAATTGTCGATTGAGTACGATGGTACCCGCTACTTCCTGACCCGCCGGCTCAATAACGAAGAACTGCATGAGCTGCTGACGGGGAACACGCTGGTTTTCATCCATCCCTCGGGGGAGGAGCAGGAGCTGCACCTTGAAAATGGCCAGACCTTGAACGGCTGGGATGCGGGCCGGGATGCAAGTACCGGCTTCTGGCAGATCGAAGGGGATGAAGTCTGTTGGACTTACCCATCAGGCACGCACTGCAAGCCGCTGTATCAGTCAGAGTTGGAAAATCTCTATGGTCAGGTGCCCGGTTGGTATGATGGCCCGCTCGCCTTTATTTGGGAGCCGGGTGACAGCCGGGGCCTTTTGGACCGCCCACTGCGCGGAGACGCGATCTGAGCTTGGCTCAATGGAAAATGGAAAGGCCGCTGCCTGAGCCCAAAAATCAAGGCAGCGACCCTTCCTCCGTTATCACTCTCCAGCACGGGAGCGATAACGAAAGGCTAGGTTAGGATCTGGCGTTCAGTTCCAAGCGTAACTGGTGACCTCACCCCCTTGCACGATGCCAGCCGCAGCGTCACCCGTGGTCGTGTAGCCATTGCTGACATAGGTTTGACTGGACCCTTCTTCTCCGCCGATTGGCGCAAAGATATCACCGCTGTCTAGTTCGGCTGGAACGGGTCGGACCTCGATGGTCGTGGTCGTCTTCTGAGCTGCACTCGAAGATGTCGCACTGTAACCCGAGCTGGAACCAATCAACTGAGATTGCGTTGCGCTCGCCGCGCCGCCCGCTGACATCAGGTTAGCAAACGAACCGGTGGCACCACTTTTCATCCCGGCAGCAGCACCTGCACCATAAGACGTGGCGGCATGCGCATTGTAGTTCAGCTGCGATCCGTACCGGTAGTTCACTTGCGGCACGGGAACCGCTGCGGGTTGTGCGTAGTACCCTGTCGCACCGCCACAGCTGGCCCCACTAGCCAGTCCACCACCGGGCAAAGCGCATGTCACGCCGACATTCACTGGCTGGCGAATGACGTTCACATGCTGCTGTGTGACCGGAACCACCTGACGCAAAACTTGCGGCTGCTGGTTGAGGACAGGAACGGCCTGTCGCTGGAACACCGCCTGTTGTCCGATTACGGGCACAGGTTGAACCTGCATATAGGCCCGTTGCTGCAGGACGGGCACAGCCTGAGTCTGGATGTGCGCGGCTTGCTGGCGAACAGGGATTACTTGCTGCTGTAACTGCGGCACCTGCTGCAGCACGCCAACGCTGGCGGGAACAACCTGAGGCACTTCCTGAACCACTTTGACCGGCACTTTGACGACTTGAGGAACGTAAACCTTTTGGATCACAGGGACTTCGACGCGCTTGACGACCGGCACTTTCTGGATTTGTACCTCTTCAACGCGTTTGACCACCGGAACCTTTTCAATGCGCTCTTCATAGACACGCTTGATGACCGGAACTTTCTCGATAATGGGAACTTCAACGCGTTTGACCACGGGCACTCTCTCGATGCGTTCCTCATAGACGCGTTTGACGACAGGCACCTTCTGGATTTGCACTTCCTCTACGCGCTTGATCACCGGAACCTTCTCGATCCGCTGCTCATAGACGCGCTGTACGACTGGAACTTTCTGGATCCGGATTTCCGGGACCTGCTGCACCTGTTGGCGGATTACGGGCAGGGGGCCTTCCTGAATGATCGGCGCTGCTGTGTAGTTTCCGGATTGGATGCAGGCGTCTTCATAGGATTGGCCGGGCGTTATGACGTGGCAGCCTTCGCTGTATGCCGCTTCCCCGTATGATTTAACATAGCCCTCTGCCCAAACGGATTGGGATGCAACCACAGAAGATGCGGTAACCAGGAGGGCTGAGACGATATATTTTGGGCTCATCTAGCTTGTACCTCAATGAAATGTTTCCAGCCCATCGTTGCAACCGGCTTGCCACTTCACGAAGAAAATCATTTTTGCCAAAAATTAGTATCAATTCTGGTTAAATCCCTATTTGCAGTCAAATACACTACAAATTCCCCAAATAGCAGATGAATTATCATGCTTTGTTCTTCATGTAGAATGTGAAATAAAACGGCATTGGTGCAGAATTAAACTTCCAAATCCCTAAGTTCAGGCACCAGAAAAACACTGTAAATCAATAAGTTGTGCTATAAAAATCACACTATCACCGCGAGATTATCGAATCGAAAAAATATACACGAATCCAGTTGAACTGCGTTTCCACGTCGCGTAAGGTACCCGTAATTTCAAAAACGAGAATTTTCTCGTTCATATTTCATATTGTCGGAGTTTTTACGATGCGAAAGGTGCTATTTGCCGCCTCTTGCCTCCTCGCGCCCGGTATCGCCGTGGCCGAAGTGGATGTTATGTTGGGCGGCTACGTTGCCCTAGGCTGGAGCGATAAAGACGCTTCCCCAATCTTCAATACGTTGAATACCGCTGGATCCATGATCGCGACCGCTGGTGGTGTGGGCGCGGAAGATGCAGCAATCGGTTCTACCCGTAATCTGACCGGTGAAATCCAAACGACGGCTTCCGTAGACGTCGCAGGTCTCACGTGGGTTGGTCAGTTGGACCTGGGCTTGGATGCGACCGGTTCCCCTGTCACGTTTAAGCGTGGGCTCGTCGGGGTCAGCAGCGACTTTGGCGATTTGTTCTACCGCGAAGGCGGCGCACGCGCGGGTTACTTCAGTTACGCTGACGGGCTTGCGGCTGGCGGCTCTGGCGTTTCGACGAAACTCTTTGACCACGAGTTCTCCGGTGATTTTGGCAGTGATGAACTCGGCTATCACCTGAACTTTGGCGATCTTGATGCAGAAGTGTCTTACGATCTGGATCACAGAGCGCTGGCCGGTCAGATAAGCTACAACGTTGGCTTCACCGGCTATGACTTCTCTCTGGGCCTGCACGGGGTCAGCAATCCGATTTATGAAGACGCGCTCGATCTTCTGGCCGATGAATATTACGGTGTCGCGGCCATGGGTGGCGTTGACTTTGGTGACATCGAAATTGGTGTTTCCTTTGGTCAGGAACGTCTGACCAACTGGCTCAAGCAATTTGCCGGCGATGAAACCGACGTGAAGCGTCAGTTTGCCTCTATCGGTGTTTCCTACACCGCCATCGACGCCCTCAAGCTGTCCGTCGATATGGATCGCTCGGTTGTCAGCGCGGAGTGGGGCTGTACCGGTATTGAGTCCGAGTGTCTGGCGGGCACAACCGCACCGACCAGCGCTTCCTATTTTGATGCTGCCATTGGTGGTGCCTTCGCAACGTCGGCTGAGGTCGGCACAGCATTCAGCGTTGGTGCGGAATATCAGGCTGCAAAGGGCGTGACGATTGGCGGTTACTTTAAGCAGTTCAACAACGTCAACACCCTGGCCTTGGGCGATGCCACAGCGCTGGGCCTGCAGCGTGGTTTCAAGAACATGGATGGGCAGGAATTCGGCCTGAAGGCAACCATCGCGTTCTAAACCGCGCCAAACTCGACGATATATGCGAAGAAGCCCGCGACCGGAGTGTCGTGGGCTTTTTTGCGTTGTGTGGGGCTAGGGGGCGGAGGAGCCGGACTAGTTGAATTCAGCGCGCTCGTAACGGCCACCAGCCAGAGAATTGACCATGGTCCAGTCGATCAGGTTTTCGACGAAAGGCCAGACCAATGCGCTGTCCATCCCTTGCTTGACGCGGCGCAGCACGATGCCCAGCAGGAACGACAATACCGGAACGGTAAAGGCCGAACTTCCAGCCGGGCCCAACATCATGATGACGGTAAAGCCAACCATGATCCCGGCGACTTTCACCTCGGGCGCTTGCATCAAGTAGGTTTGCAGCGTGGGCGGGGTTTGCCGGGTTTGCTGCAGACTGGCCAGAATGATTCGGCGGACTTGCTCCGGCGCATTGGTCTCGACCGAGACCCAACCGTCTCGACCCGGAAAGCCTTCAAAACCCAGCTGGTCACGCACGGCCCGACCAAATTTGCCCGGTTCAATAATCCGCTGAAAGACAGGCCAAGTGAACTTGTTTTGCTCAAAAAGCAGAATCTCGGTCACCAGCGCGCCAACGCAGAACAGCACGACAGCGGCAATCGATGGCCCCAGATCCATACCCAGCAGCCGCATGGCGACGAAGTACAGACCGAGCAGACCGGGCAGGAACGAGGCTTGCCAGTAGGCCCCCATCAACATTCTCCGTTTCCGGCCTTTGATGAGGAAATAGCTAAGGATGCTCAATTCCCGTTTGAACAGGAAGAGCGCGTACCGGGTGAGAAGGGAACCGCGAGCATTCATGGGTGAAGATATGCGCGCTTAGTCGCCGGGGTGCAACGGGTACCAGCCGGAAAGTTCCCGTCTGACGAGGGTTTCCAGCATGTCCAGATGCGCAGGTTCGGTGTTCAGGCACGGAATGTAGGTGAAATGGGTGCCACCGGCCTCCATAAAGTCTTCGTGGGCTTCATTGCCAATTTCGTCCAGCGTCTCCAGACAGTCGGCTGAAAAACCCGGCGTGACGACGGCAATTTTCTTCCCCTCTTCGCCCAGCTTGTCGATGGTTTCGTCCGTATAGGGCTGGAGCCACTTTTCCGGGCCAAAACGGGACTGAAACGTCACCATCAGCTTGTCGGCCAGATGCGGCAGGGCCTCACCGAGCAGACGTGTCGTTTTGTGACACTGGCAGTGGTAGGGGTCGCCCTTGCCGGTCAGGTAACGCTGCGGCACGCCATGGTAGGAGGTGACGATAACATCAGGCTCCCAATCCAGGGCCTTGAGGTGTCCCTCAACGGACTCAGCCAAGGCTGCGATGTACTTCGGGTGATCTTGATAGGACGGCATGGTTCGGATGGCGGGCTGCCAGTTGGCCTTTTTCAGGAAATCAAAAGCCTCATCGTAGCCCGTTGCCATGGTCGCCCCGGCGTAGTGGGGATAAAGCGCCGCCAGAACGATCTGCTGACAGCCGAGATCCTGCAACTCGTGCAGGACGTCGGTTGTGCTCGGGCTGCCGTAACGCATGCCGGAGCGAAAGATCACCTGCTCCCCGGTGGGGTCGATGCGCTCTTGCATGGCCGCAACCTGATCGCCCAGAATCAGCCGCAGAGGACTGTCACCGCGTTCGTAATCCCAGATTTTGGCATAGAGCCGGGCCGATTTCGCCGGGCGCGTGCGCAGGATGATGCCGCGCAGCAGCGGCTGCCAGAGCCACGCGGGGTAATCCACAACCCGCTGATCTGACAAAAATTGTGCGAGGTACCGGCGCAGACTGGGGGCATCCGGTGCGTCCGGCGTGCCGAGATTCATCAGAATCACGCCAATTTTCGGGGTTTTGACGGGAGGGTGGTCAGCAGGAAGGGTCATGGCAATCCGTGTTTGCACGTAAAAGACGAGGGTTCTGGTCTAAAGCTCGTTCACTGACGTGAAGAAACAAGTCCGCTCGCCCGTATGACAGGCCGCACCAACTTGGGTAATTTTCATCAGGATGGTATCGCCGTCGCAATCGATGCGCAGATCGTGCACGGTTTGATGGTGACCGGAGGTGTCGCCCTTGCGCCAGAAAGCCTGACGACTGCGAGACCAATAGCACGCGCGGCCTGTCTCCAGCGTCTCGCGCAGGGTGTCGGCGTTCATCCACGCCATCATCAGTACATCGCCGTTTTCGACATCTTGGGCAATGGCCGCGACCAGTCCGTCATCGGTGTATTTTACCTTGGCCATCAGGGTGTCGATGGCGCGGGGGCTGAGATCCATGCTTTAGGCCTTTTTCATCGCGTGGAAGGCTTGTTCAACATCTGCAATCAGGTCATCAGCGTCTTCCAGACCCGCGTGGAACCGCAGGACATAGCCTTCGCTGATACCCGGACGGGGCCAATGGCTGCCGGTCCTGATGGCTTTGGGGTTTTGTAGGACGCAAAGGCTTTCGAAGCCACCCCAGCTGTAACCCACACCGTAAAGCTGCAAGGCATCAACGAAGGCATTGAGCTGCTCCCAGCTGATATCGCTGCGCATCACGACGGAAAACAACCCCGAAGCCCCGGAAAAATCGCGCGACCAGATGGCATAGCCCGGATCCTGCTCCATGGCCGGATGCAACACATTGGAGACCTCATCCCGTCCGGACAGGTAGGACGCGAGTTTCAGGCCGTTTTCCCAGTGCACGGGCAGCCGCACAGCCATGGTCCGCAGTCCGCGCAGGCCGAGGTAAGCTTCGTCGGGCGGCATGGCCAGACCCAACTGGTCGCGGGTCGCCTCGACAGCGAGGGTGGTTTCTTCGTTACAAATGATGGCACCAGAGATCACGTCGGAGTGTCCGCACATGTACTTGGTCGCGGCGTGGGAGGAGATATCGATCCCATGATCGAGCGGCTTGAAATAAAGCCCCGTGGCCCACGTGTTATCGATGATCGTTCGGATACCCCGGTCTTTGGCCCAGCCCGCAAGGGCGGGAATGTCCTGCATCTCAAAGGTCAGGGAGCCCGGCGTTTCCAGATACAGAACGCGGGTTTTGTCCGTGCGCAAGGCATCAAGCTCGTCCAGCGTAGCCAGTGGATCGTAGTAGGTCACGCTCACGCCCATACGCGGCAAATAGCCATCACAAAACGTCCGAACCGGTCCGTAAACACTGTCCACCATCAGCAGGTGATCGCCATTCTGCAGCAGAGCGAGCAGGGGCAGGGTGCAGGCCAGCAGACCGGAGTTCACGGCGACACCCCGATACCCATTCTCAATCGCACAAAAAGCGTCCTGGAAATGCAGAGTGATGTCGCCGCCCGATATGCCGTAGGACGTAATACCCATTTCCGCAGCCTTGGCCTTGGCTTGGGCAAGATGGGGAATGCTGTCGTACAGGTAGGTCGAACCGCGCTGGATCGCAGGATTTACCGTGCGAACGTCCAAGCGCTCCATCTTTGGGCCGCGGTGACCGTGGACCAGCTTCGTAACGTCTTTCAAGATGGGCTCCTCCCCCTTAAGCCGCGTGTTAGCTTGATCATCTAACTCGCCGCTATGGGCAAGCAGATTCCCGACCCAAATTGCAAACTCTTTTTGAAAACATATGCCAGTTTTGCGATGTAAATCGACCACGTCATGGATTCAGGCTCAACGGGCGCACCGATGGTTTTCCGGTGGTTTGTTCTGGGTTTGCTGCGGGACGCAGAATCAAAATCTCCATTTGTTACAAGACTTTGAAATATTTAATTCATAAGTGCTGATATTATTCCGAATCGGATTTTTCCCATTATGCGAAGAATTTTGTTAGCGTGTTAAGGAAATTCACTCAAAATTGCCTTATCCACAGCAATTCTTGGGAAATCAGCCAAAAAATGGAGCAAAAGACGAAATGATACTTGCGTGCGGGGGGCTGCTGGCTAAGTTCCGGCCCGTAGCCGACCTGTGTTGCAGCTGGTGAATGCCATTGCTCTGTTTCCGACCATTAGGGGGGAGGAAGGCGCTGGTTGGTCGAACCCTATGTGGAGAGAATCCAAAATGAAAAAGTTGGCATTTGTTGCAGCTGCTGGTGCAGTTGCGTTTGCCGGTGGCGCACAGGCTGATACCCTGTCCGACACCATCGCTCGCGGTGTATTGAACTGTGGCGTGAACATTGGCGTACCTGGCTTCGCTGAGCAAGCTGATGACGGTTCCTGGTCCGGTCTGGACGTTGACGTATGTCGCTCCGTTTCTGCAGCGATCTTCGGCGACGCTGACAAGGTAGCTTACTTCCCAGTGAACTCTTCTGAGCGCTTCAACAAGCTGAACGCTGGCGAATACGACCTGCTGTCCCGTAACACCACGTGGACCTTCTCCCGTGACGTAGACCTCGGCCTGTCTTTCCAGGGCGTGAACTACTACGATGGTCAGGGCTTCATGGTCCCAACCTCTCTGGGCGTATCCTCTGCTGCTGACCTCGACGGCGCAACCGTTTGTGTACAGACCGGCACCACGACCGAGCTGAACCTCGCAGACTTCTTCGCTGACAACGGCATTTCCTACACGCCATACGTTGTTACCACCGCTGCTGAAACCAACGAAGCTTACCTCGCTGGTCTGTGTGACGTATACACGACTGACGCTTCCGGTCTGGCTGCTAACCGTACCACGTTCCCAGATCCATCTGCGCACGTGATCCTGCCTGAAATCGTGTCCAAGGAGCCACTGGGCCCAGTGACC
The DNA here is from genome assembly GCA_049612785.1 of Alphaproteobacteria bacterium. Classification (GTDB taxonomy): domain Bacteria; phylum Pseudomonadota; class Alphaproteobacteria; order UBA7985; family UBA7985; genus UBA7985. Next base: position 16,211 of record JBMZBW010000037.1, read on the forward strand.
CGTCAGGGCGACGACGTATGGGGCGACATCGTACGTTGGACCCTCAACTCTATGATCATTGCTGAAGAGCTCGGCATCACCTCCGCGAACGCTGCTGACATGGCTGCTGACGCTGACGCTTCTGCTGGCGTAAAGCGTCTGCTGGGTGTTGAAGGTGGCTACGGCTCCATGCTCGGCCTGTCCGACGATGCGTTCCTGAACGCTCTGTCCCAGGTTGGTAACTACGCTGAGTCCTTCGAGCGTAACGTAGGCCCAGATACCGCTGTTGGTCTCGAGCGTGGTCTGAACGCTCTGTGGACGGACGGTGGCATCCTCTACGCTCCTCCGTTCCGCTAGGATCGAAGCAAGCATGGCCTTGCTAACTCTTATCTTCCTCTGAGAAGGTTTGAGACAGGGCGCCTTCCATTCGGCAGGCGCCCTATTTTTTTATCCACGGTAGACAAATTCGCTGCTTCGTTTATGCACCGTGGCATGACCCTCTTAGGGTGAGAAAAAACTTTCACAACGTAACTGCCAGCAACATGACAACTCCTAACATGTCCGCTGACGGCAACGCCGTTTCCTCAGGCTCCGGTGGCCCGCGAAACATATTCGCGACCCGTTGGCTGAGAAACATATTGGTCCAGACGTTTATCGTTGGTCTGATCGTTTTTGCCGTCGTCTACTTTGTAAACAACGCGCAGGTGAACCTGCTGCGTCGCTCCGGTAACTTCGGGCTTGGCTTTATGGCCACGCCGGGCAGTTATGATCCGTCACCGTTCTTCCCCATCCCGCTGAAGAACAACGACCTTGTTTTCCGCTTTGTTGCGCTGGGTTACATCAACACGATCATCGTGTCGCTGATCGGTATTTTTACCGCGACCATCCTCGGGTTCGTCATGGGCCTCGCGCGTCTGTCTAACAACTGGCTGATTGCGCGCGCTGCGACGATCTACGTCGAACTTCTGCGAAATATTCCTCTGGCGGTCTGGCTGCTGTTTGCTTTTGCACTGGCGCTGACCCTGCCCAATATCGTGGCCTCTGCGCCGATTTCAGGTCCGCTGGGCTTATCCATATCAAACGAAAAAATCATCCTGCCTGCGCTGAAATTTGGCGATGGCATGGGGGCCGGAACCTGGCTTGGTTTCGCACCGTTTGACTGGCAGGTCTTTAAGACGGTCAGCCTCGAGACGAGCGCCATGGGCGCGCCGCTGGTCGGGCTGCTGATCGCAATCATCATCGGGGGTGGCGCATTGCTGGTTGCCGGCCGCCGCCGCGATATGATGCGCGCGTTCAACGACCGTGAAATCGATACACTTTATGTCTGGTTGGGCTTGCTGGGCGTTGGCATCGTCCTGCTGCTTATCTTCGGCGTGGGAATCGCCAACGGAATTGCTCAATCCGTGGTCTTTGCTGCTACGGCGTTTTACATCCTCGTTTGGGCTATCCTGTTCATCGCTTTTTTCACCATCTCCAGCCAGATCGAAGCCCGCGAGCGGGCAACTGACGCTCCCGGCATCAAATCTGTCGGCATCATTTTCCGCACGATTGCAGCCATTGTGCTGATCGTTTACGCGCTGATGATTGAAACCTCAGTACCGCCCATGACGTCATGGACCATGTTCTGGGTGTTTATGGTCGGCCTGCTGATCGCCAATTGTTTTGCGACACTGTTGGATATTCGCGCACAGGATATTCAGAACCGGACGGGTGACCGCCCCGGCACGCTGTTGCCCAAGATCGCCATCTTCATCGTGGTGGTCGGCGCGATCTTCGTGATCCTTGGTGGCCCTATCGGTATTTCGGTTCCGACACCCAACAAGTTTGGCCGCTACACCGCCGACTCAGGTGGGTTGCAGATCGTTAACGGCTTCTGGATCCTGGTGGCTGCGCTGGCCATCTACACCTCTGCCTTTATCGCTGAAACGGTTCGTGCTGGTATTCAGGCCGTTGACCGGGGTCAGACTGAGGCGGCGCGTTCGGTGGGTATGAAGCAAAGCCAGATCACCAATCTGATCGTGATCCCGCAAGCACTGCGCGTCATCATTCCGCCGCTGAACTCTCAGTACATGAACCTGATGAAGAACAGCTCTCTGGCGGCCATCATTTCGTTCCCGGAAATCACGTCGATCTTCCACGGAACCATCCTGAACCAAAAAGGCCATGCGATTGAGATTACCGCAATCATCATGCTGGCCTATCTCACCAACTCCCTGCTGATCTCCGCCGTGATGAATACCGTCAACGAGCGCGTGAAGCTGGTCGAACGCTAAGGCAGGGGAGAGACACGTATGTCAAACGAGACTTTTTTCCGTCGTCTGGATGAGTACCTGCCTGAGCAGGCTCCACCTCCGGGCAACACTGGCCCTGTTAAATGGCTGCGCGAAAACCTGTTTTCCGGACCGGTCAACAGCGTCGCGACTGTACTGATCGTTGCGCTGTTTGCGTGGATCATCTGGGGCTTCGTCAGCTGGTTCTTCCTGACCAGCACGTTCCACGGTGAAACGCAGCAAGCGTGCCGTATGGCAACGCAGGCGACTTTGCTCGAAGAGCGTCTGGGTTCACTGCGCAGCGAGCAGCGTCGCCTTGACAATATCAGCGGTGAGGAAGGCAGTGCCTTTGACGACCGCCGCTTCAAGGCCTTCGTCAATAACCTCGGAAACCTCGCGGCCAAGGATATTCCCAAGTCCTACGCGGATATCCTGAAAAACGAAGCCAACGTTGAATTGAACAACGCAGAACTCGCGAAGTTCGAAGCCGCGCAAGCCGAGCGAAAAGCCGCTATTCTGGAATGGATCGAAGCGGGCGGTGAGGGCGAAGCCCCGGGGCGCACGCGCGATGCACGCCTGAAGAAGGCGTTTGACGGCGATACGGTTCACCCGGACGCAGAGAAGTTCTTTGTGGACGGTCCCGATCAGCTCGATTGGGCCGGTGCGGGCGCTATGATCGCATCGTCTCTGGCGGCGCGCGACCTCGACAAGGCGCAAGAGGGCGTTGAAACCCTGCAGCCCTTCGTTGACTGGGGCAAGGCCAACAGCGGTGCCTGTCATGCTGTCTTCAAGAAGAACTACTGGCAGCTTCTGGTGAACGCCTACGACCGTGACCAGTTGTGGCGGCCCATTCTGGTTGCCCTGCTGCTGATCCCCGTGTTGGCCTTTGTGATGGTGCCTCGCCTGCGCGAAGGTTCAATCGGCATGGTTCTCGGGATTTCGACAGGCTTGTTCCCGTTTGTGGCGTTCTTCGTCCTGTCCGGTGCCGCACTGAAACTTTCACACTTCGAGCCGATACAGGGGGCGTACCCGAACATCGACGTCGAAGAATTAACGCAGAAACAGATGGATGATGCCCTGGCTGAGATCGGGCTGCGTCTGTCTCGCCGTGACGGTCAGTGGGTCGAGGGCCAGTCCCTTGAGTTCGTGGACCAGTGGAGCGTGCGTCTGTCCACGGGCGAAGTGGCCGAGGTTCTGCCCGCTGGCTTTGGCCGAACCCTCTATGGCCTGTCCGCAAGCTTTACCGGCGTCACCTCGTCTGAGACAGGGCGTCTGCTGATTGCTGCTGTGGCGCTGGCTGTTCTGGTTGTGCTGGGGCTTGTGATTGCACAGACCCGGTTTGGCCGCGTTGCCCGACCCTTCCTGCGCTTCCTTCAGTTTGTTGCCGGTTTCGCGATCGTCATCGCCATTTGGGGCACGGTCATCAACAACCCGCACTTTGAACATAAGCGCGGGCTGCTCGATCTGACTGAAGACCCCATCGAAGACCTGCCGCCTGAAGAGTTGGAGGCGAAGTACGGTGCTCACAACCAGCTTGGACGCCTGCCTCAAGCGATCCAGCTGACCGCACTGATGACGCGCGATCCTGCGTCCATCGGCGCAACACAGGAAGAGCAGGACGCGGCCTGGGCCGAGTTCGCTGACAACCCGATCTACGACATGAACCGCGATGGCGTGGTTGATGGCGAAGATGACCTCAATGCCGATGACCGGATCAACGCAACCGACCTGGCCGAAAGCCGGGGTGACCATGCGCCCGGTAACATTGTGTTCCTGACCCATGTACCGGTGGAAAACACCTGGGGCGGTATCCTGATCACCATGATCCTGGGCTTGATCGGTTCGGCCTTTGCGTTGCGCGCCGGTATTCTGCTGGCGTTGGGGCGTCAGTCGACCCTGCCGGTGGTGCGTTACCTGTCGACCGGCTTCATCGAAGGAATGCGCGGCGTGCCGCTCATTACCATTCTGATCATGTCGGTGTTCGTGCTGCCGCTGATCCTGCCCATCCAGTTCCAGCCTCAGCCGCTCGTCGCGACTTTGGTGGCTGTGTGTCTGTTTGGTACGGCCTACATGGCCGAGGTGATCCGTGGCGGTCTTCAGGCCATTCCAAAGGGGCAGTACGAGGCGGCTCAGTCGCTGGGTCTGTCCTACTGGCAGGAAACCAACCTGATCATCGTGCCCCAGGCAACCCGTACTGTTATCCCGGCGATTGTGAACACGCTCATCGGCCTGTTCAAAGACACCACGCTGGTGATTGTGATTGGTCTGCTCGACGTCCTTACCGTCATGCGGAACAAGATTGTCACCAAGGTTGAGTGGAACCAGACCCTGATGGAGGGCCTGATCTACGTCGCCATTTTCTTCTTCATCTTTATGTTCGGCCTCTCCCGCTACTCCATGTGGCTTGAGGAGCGGTTCGGCATTCTTAAGCAGCGATAGAGAGTTGCATCATGGAAAACATCGTAAGCATCTCCGGCCTCAACAAATGGTACGGCACTTTTCACGTCCTCAAGGACATCGACCTGTCGGTGAAGCCCAAGGAGCGTATCGTTATCGCAGGGCCATCTGGCTCTGGTAAGTCGACGCTGATCCGCTGCATCAACCGACTGGAAGAGCACCAGCGCGGGAAGATCGTGGTGGACGGCGTGGAGCTGACCAACAACCTCGAACAGATTGAAGCCATCCGCCGCGAAGTCGGTATGGTGTTCCAGCACTTCA
>JBMZBW010000038.1:0-21061 GCA_049612785.1 Alphaproteobacteria bacterium
AGCGTGGAATTGTCTTCCCGGACAGCATGATCGGACATGACTTAGGACCACTGAGTGATGTGATGAAAAGGATTAAAGGGCTCGCCCGTGACAGCAGAGGCCACGGGCGAGCCAATCATAAGTAAACCGCGCTTAGTCGGCGAGGGTCGCTTTCACGAGGTCGTAGAGTTCCTGACCCGGTACACCCGCGTCGGCCATGGCCGCCAGCCAGTCGTTGAGCACAGGCTCAGCAGTCGCCTGCAGCCGAGCAACGTCTTCGTCAGAGTAAGACAGCTTGGTGATGTTCCGTTCAGCAACAACCGCTTCAAACTTGTCGACGGAGACTTGGTAGGCTTCGAGGTAGTGCGCCAGTGCTTCGTCAACCGAACCCAAAAGGGCGTCACGGTGCGCGTCGGACAGGCCTTCAAGCGCATCGGTGTTGACAACAACCGGGCAGTTCACGGTGCCGGGGTTCAGGTTGGTGGTCCACCACTCGGACTCATCCACCACCTTGAACGACAGGTGCGCGTGCGGTGCGAAAGCAGCGCCGGAAATCGCGCCGGATTCCATGGCGCCGTACACTTCACCCGCACCCAAGGATACAGGGGATACGCCGATTTTCTTCAGCGCGTTGCCGATACCGCCGGTTGCGCGGACGGACATGCCTTCGAAGTCAGCGAGGGTTTCTGGTGCCTTGCCCTTACCCGCGATGTTGTACTGCGGCAGAGGGGATGGCATCAGCAAGGTTGCGTTCCAGCGAGCGAGGTCAGCCACGGTCGCAGGGTGTGCGTAGACAGCCTGAGAAACCTTGATCTCTGTTTCCAGATCACCAACGCCGAGGAATGGCAGTTCAAGGACGGTGATGGTCGGGTTCTTGTCGCGGTGGTAGCCCGCACAGAACTGAGCCATTTCGAAAGCACCGACGGAGATACCGTCGAGGTTTTCACGGTTCTTGGAAAGACCGCCGTAGGACAGGTTCAGTGTGAACTCGCCGCCGGTCTTCTCGGAAACCAGCTCGGCAATCTTTTCAACGTGCTCGGTGAAGGCGCGGCGCTTGCCCCACAGGGACACGTCCCAGGACTCTGCCATAGCAATCGGTGCAGCTGCGGCTGCGACCAGCGATGCGACGCCGGCAGCAAAAAGCTTTTTCATGGATTTTTCTCCCAAAATACTTTGGCGCGAATGGTTCCCGTTTGCGTTCTCCCAACACAAACGGACTTCGTGCCACATTAAAGTTTCACATCTGCAAGTCAGGCGCAAATAGGGTAAGCGCCTGATAAAAAACGATAAAAAATTTAAAAATGAGCGTTCAAGGATGCGTTTTGTCTAAATCGGCAAGTTCTTGCCGATTATTGGGAATCGCTACGACGCACGCCAAGCCGCGCCATTTTTTCATTGAGCGTCCGCCGAGAGAGGCCGAGGCGACGCATGGTTTCTTTCACCGAACCACCACTATCCTGCAAGGCCTGTTCGAGCAGGTGCTTCTCAAAGGCTCGTACGCGGTCGGTCAGGGGTTGAGCTTCGCCGCCCACGCGGGGGAGACGGCTGAGCGGTGCCGCTTGGTGGGCATCGAGAATGGCGCGAATTTTGGTGACCAGCGCATCGGGATCAACGGGCTTTTCGAGGAAATCAACGGCACCCAGTTGCATGGCCTCGACAACTTCAGGCGTGCTTGCCATGCCCGAAATCAGGAATACGGGCAGATCCGGCAGAGACTCCCGCACCCATTGGGTCAAGGCAAGACCGTCATCGCCTGGCATTTTGAGGTCAGTGATCATCAGCTGAAAGGCTTCCTCGCTCAGCCGCGCCCAGGCCGACGCAGCGTCAGAAGCGACCGACACCTCAAAGCCTTCGACACGCAGAAACCGCGCGTGGGCTGACAGCACATCGAGATCGTCATCAACGATCAAGAGTTTGGCGGGGGTATCAGTCATAGGACGGGACCTTTACCACAAAACGGCTTTGGAACGGGGACTGCATCGGGTCATAGGTTAGCGTGCCGCCTGCGTCTTCGACGATGGATCGAGCCAGCGATAAACCCAGCCCCAAACCCTTGTAGATCGGTTTGGCAGAAGCAAAGGGCGTGAACAGATCGCCCTGCAGGGTTTCGTCCACCCCCGGACCGTTGTCCGTTACCGTCATGACGACGGTGTCTCCATCGCGGCGCAGACTGAGCTCAATCTGGGGGGCATCCAGGGCCTTGGTCGCGTCCAGCGCGTTGGTGAGAAGATTGATGGCAACCTGCTGCATCAGCACGTCATTTGCGCGCACATAGAGCGGATGGCCGGGTAAGGCGAGGCCGATGGCTTCCGAAGCGCGGGGGCGTTCTTCGCCCATGACAGCATTGGCTGAACGGGCCACGGCGCACAAATCCAGCGGCTTGGCCTCCGCCTCTTTACGTCGTGCGAACAGGCGCAAGGTTTCGATCACGCGCGCAATCCGGCTTGCCGTGTTTTTGGACTGGCCGACAATGGCTTGCACTTCTTCATCGTCGCCGCGGACTTTTCCAAGCGTCGCCAGATTGAAGCGCAGGCTGGCGAGAGGTTGGTTGATTTCGTGACTGATGGCGGCGGACATCCGGCCAATGAAGGCGAGGTTCTCATCCGCAATAAGTTGGCGCTGGGCAGATTGGAGCTGGCGCGATTTTTCCGCGACCTGCCGCCTGAGTTGGGAAGAATAACGCAGTTGCAGCCGCACCAACAGGACACCCAGCACCACAATCAGCAGAATTGCGCCACCGAAGGCCAGCAGGGTCCCCATGCGGTTCAACACATCGCCACGACTGCGCAGGGCAAGCAGGGTCCAGGTTTCCACGCTGCTTTGCGTCTGTGCGCTCAGAAACTCGATTGAACCAAGCGACAACCAAGGGCCGCTTTGACTGGGCTGAGTTTGCTCGTTCAGGCTATAGCGTCGCTGCTGCCCGGCGAGGGTCAGCGCGCTTTCGTCCAGCGGTGACAAAGGGGCGTAGAGGAAGCGCGGATTGGTGCTGAGGATGATCACGCCGAGATCGTCGGCGACCAGAAGCTCTTGCTGCGTGCCGCGATAGCGCTCGATGAAGTCTTCCAGATCGAGCTTCACGACCACCACGCCTTGCAGGTCGCCGGTCTCATCTTCCATTGCGCGAGCCAGGAAGTAACCGGGAAGGCCCGTGGTCGCGCCAACGGCATAAAACGTGCCCTCACCTTCATCCAGCGCACGGCGGAAATAGGGGCGGAACGCGTAGTTCTTGTCGATAAAGCTGCTGGGCTGATCATAGTTGGAGGCGGCGACGGTATAGCCTTCGGTATTCATCAGAAAGCTGAAGGCTGCGCCCGATTGCGTGGTGATGCGCGCGAGGGTCTGGTTGGCCGCGAGGATATCAGCCGGGAACCCGCGAGACAGCGCTGCTTCCAGCCTTGGATCCTCGGCCAGAACGCGCGGGAAAAACCGTAAACGCGTCAGCTCCTGATCAAGGTCGATGGCCGCTTGCGCCCCTTGGGTCCGCAACATGCGGCTGTCGATGAGCAAGGCCAGCCGCCAGCTTGCCCCGGCAATAATCAAGAGCGCTGCAACCAGGCTGAGCAGGCCAAGGATCTGGTTTCTGGCTTTCGGTGAGAGGGGCATGTTTGCGGTCATGGCACTGTGCTCTAAGCCGTTAGACGGCAAGGGGCAAGTCTGGCGTCAAGAAGGCTGTTTGTCCGGTTTCGGCGGATTACCAAGCGGCATGAGGCCCAAAACAAAGCCCATGCGAAACAAATGATGCATGGTTACAAAGGCCACTTCATAGCCCATGGCGACGGCCAAAAGCGACAGTTCTGATGCGCCGCCAGCGGAAACTGAGAAGAAGGTTCGTGCAAAGGGTTGATCGCTGAAGAGGGCCATGAGCATGGCGCTTCCGGCGGCGAGGCTGATCATCCAGATCGCTACGATATAGGCGTCCGGGACAAAGCGCCCCAACTCGCGGAAACTGACCTGCGCCATTCTCGCACCGATGGAGGAACCAAGGATAACCTGCAGCAGCGCAACACCCTCAAACGGGCGCTCAAAGGGCAGGACACCAAAGCCGCCCCAAACCGCTGAGAGAAGCATGGGACCGAGCAGCCAGATCATCGGCAAGCGCAGCAGTTTGGCACCCAGAACCCCAACCGCGGCGAGGACGACCAACTGCACCCAGCTGATCAGGCTGGTTTCCCAGATGTGCACCTGTCCACCCGGTACGGCACGTCCATTGAAGTCGTCTACGGTCAGCCAAACCACGATGGGGGAGAGGATGAAAACGGTCGAAACGCGGATCAAATGGATCAGCGCAACGATGTAGTCCTTGTCCGTGTATTCGCGTGACACGGCGATGACCTCACTCAGGCCGGCGGGCTGTGAGGAGAACCACGCTGTCGCGCGGTCATAGCCTCGCAGGTAGCGCAGGAAGCCGTAGCTGGTCCATGTCATCACCAGCGAAATCACGGCGAGCAGCAGCAGCGTTGGCCACCACGACGGGATCTCTCGCACAATGCCGGGTGAGACGTATGAGCCCAAGATGACCGCCACGGCTGCAAGCGCGAATTTTCGGAGTTCTGGGGCGGGATCAAGCTGTCGGCTTACTGGCTTGAAGACGCCTCCGATCACCCAGCAGAACAGGACGGACCCGAGCATGAACGGCGCGGGCATGTTGAGAACGTAGAACACCACGCCGCCCAGCCCGCCCAATGCGTAGGTCCGCAAGGCGCCAGCGATAACGGCAGGGGCGAAACCGGCTCGGTTCAAGGGCGTTGGTCCTTCATGCGGATTTTCCCAGTCCGATCCATTGCGGTCGGAACCATGCTTTCTTTGGTCCCGCAAGCAGCCAGTCGAGCGGCGTGAACTTGATCAGGATGTAATAGGCAGCGACACTGATGATGAAGGCTCCCAACACAGTCGGCCAGAACGCCAGACCCGCTGACCAACCCAAGCTGAGAAAAATAGCGCCAAGGATGACACACGGCTGCAAATGCAGAATGTAGATGGGGTAAGAAAGCTCTACGAACCAGCTGACGACGCGGTTTTCTGTGTTCAGCAGGCGAAGGCACAAGCCGATGAAAAACAGGCACCATGCGGCGGTGCTCAAGGCGCTGTAAATTGCCCATTCGTACCACTGTCCTTCAAACACATCCGGTGCAAACAGGGCGTCAAACCCGCCGAACATGGTCAGAACAGCAACCGCGAAACTGCCTGCAATCATCCCCCAGTGCCGAAAGGCTGATAGCGTTTCCCGATGCCAATACAGCGCAGCGCCCATGGCAAACCAAAGGCAGTAATAGAGGAAAGGCAGGGGATGAAAATCGCCAAAGGCTTCTGGAATGATGGCCCAGCCTTGAAACCGCGCAAAGGGTGTCAGGGCAATCAGAGGGATCAGATATAAGCTCAGGGTGAGGGGCTTCTTTGCCGGCCACGCCAAAGCTGTGGCGAGGGTTTGGGCGAGACCAAAACGCGACAACACCCAAACAACACCGGACGCGACCGCACAAACACCCATTAGGTAGTAGAGAAACCAAAGATGCCCGAGCTCAAAATCAAAAGGCGGGTACAGCAGGTCGAAGATTGACGCGAAGACCAGCAAGGTCAGGCCAAGGCGCAAGAGCCGATCCTGCAGGAACGCCAGCGCCCCCCGACGCTGCAAGATCATGCAGCCAAAAAAGCCTGCCAAAACAAAGAACAAGGGCATGCGCCACTGATGAATCCAGCCCATGACAAAATAGATCCAGCCATCAATTTCTTCTGGTTTGATGGCTGGAATGCCCATTTCCTCGGAGATTTCAGGGATCGTGTAGGCCAGATTAGCGTGCATCAACAGGCCGAGCATCATCGCAAATCCGCGAAGCAGATCGAGACCGTGATAGCGCTGGGTTTTTGCGGTCATGGATCCTGTCTTTCGGCTGTTATCAGTAGGGGAGAGCTTCACCTTTGTAGTCTTCATAGACACCGGTGGTCGCCATACTCAGTTGGTCAATTTGCTGAACCAGACCCGAGGCAGAGGTATTGGCATCGATGTCTGCGCCCGCGCCGCCCATGTCGGTCTGCACCCAACCCGGATGATAGATGCCGACCGGCAGCCCCTCATCCGCCAGCTCTTTGGCCAGGTTCCGACCCAGATTAAGCACAGCAGCCTTGGACGCGCGATAGATCAGCATCCCTTTGCCGGAGTTGGTCGAAGACGCCAGTTGCGACGAGATTATCGCAATCTTTGGTGCCTGCGCAGCGCGGAGCAGCGGAAGCATACTTTGCACGTTCAAGAAGACACCGGTTACATTGGTCAGGAAAGTCTGCGCCCAGTCTGCTGGCGGGTAGCCGTTTTCCAGGCTCTGGCCCTTGTCAAAGTTCACCCCTGCGTTGGCGATCAGCAGGTCAACCGGCTTACCGTTCAGCGACTGCACAAAAGCTTCGTGCGAGCTTGCATCGTCCACATCCAGCACGGCGTAGCCATCCAGCGGCTTTCGCGACGTCTTGGTGACTTCGTGACCCTGTTCTTCGTAGAGGCGGGCGAGATCTTTTCCGATGCCGCGGTTCGCGCCGGTGATGACGACGTGCATGGTCTTCCTTTCTGATACAAAACTATGACTTGAGTGAACCACCTCTGCTCTTTGGGTGAAAGTGCTGTTTTTGCTGGGCCTGTATCGCTGAAACGTAGCTTCAGTCAGGGACAGGCGCGGCTGTTTCTTTGTTATCACCCAAGTGCAGCAACAAAGCGGGGAAGACACCCAGAACGGCGAGCGAAAGCATAACGAACAGCATGAAATAAACGGATGAGGAGGCGTTTAGTGCAAAGCCGCCCACTGCCGTAAGCCCAGCCCCGAAGAGCTGTGTCATCGAGCCTGTCATCCCTGAAGCGGTCCCTGCCAATCGCGGATTTACTGAGACGGCACCACTGGTCGAGGTCGGCATAATCAGGCCATTTGCCAATCCGATCAGGATTAGCGGGCTGAAAAGAACAAACGGGTTGGCTTGTCCCTGCCACTGTAAAGCGATGACCATCACGATGCTCAAAACACCCAGCAGACGGCCCGTTAGCAAGAGCGTCGGGATTCCGAAACGGGTTGATGTCAACCGAACAATACTGTTCCCGATCATGTAACCAAGCGGCATGTAAGCCAGCAGAAGCCCGATAGCCGTGCGGTTCAAGTCGTAGTTTTCCTTCCCCAGAATAGGCATGCCAACGAGGAAAAAGTAGAAAACACCCACGTTCAGCACGATCGTCAGCGCGAAACCCCAGTATCGATAGGATTGAAGCAGGGTTGGAAGGTCTTTCCATTGCTGCTGCAGCGTGGATGATTTGTGCAGGTTGGTCTCCTGCAGGGTTGTCAGGACAAGCAAGAGGATGAACGCGCCAAACAAAGCCATGAGCAGGAAGTTTGAACGCCAGCCAAAAAGATCAGCGACGATCCCTCCCAGCAGCGGTGCAAGCATGGGCATGATCGCCATGACCATCACCACGGTTGCCAACCGGCTCGCCGCCAGTTCTGCGTTTGGCTCTGTGTCCCGGATGATGGCGTGCGTTAATCCGACGGCCCCAATAATGCCGCCTTGCAGCAATCGGCAGATGAAAAAGATCTCGATGTTCGGTGCAAACATGCAGCCCACAGAAGCCGGAATATATACCGCGAAACAAGCGATGAGGACGGGTAACCGGCCAAAGCGGTCAGACAAGGGAGCGACGACAAGCTGCATCCCCGCAATCACCAGCAGATAGCCGCTGAACGACCAGCCCATGACACCGGCAGATACGCCAAATTCCTCCGCCATGTGGGATAGCGACGGTAAGAACATATTCAGCGTCACCACATTGATCGAGGTCAGCAGGATCAAGGTGAAAAGCGCCGGTTTTTTTGGGTGAGCGGCTGTCACAGGACGGAGACTTTCAAGCCAGAGCTTCAGAAGCGAAGGTCGGAGTGCATCACATAACAGCACCAACGCCAACCGGCCTGAAACGCTTGGCACCTGTGGGCGAAAGGATGGCTTGGGCTTGACTGCAGGGTGATGCACAGGCTTGGTGGGTGCACGACCATTCACCACGTACGAGTTAACCGAAAAATGTCCTTTGTCTTTGATCCTGCCGCCGTTCCGTCACTGCCTATCGAAGGCACAAAGGATGAGTATCCGGTTCACCGTATTTTCTGTGTGGGCCGGAACTACGTGGCCCATGCTGAAGAAATGGGGGTCAAGGTTGACCGGGAGTCGCCATTTTACTTCCTCGTATCCGCTCATCACCTCGCGCTGGCCGAGGGCAGTATCCCTATGGCCCCGCGTACAGAAAATTATCACCATGAAATCGAGTTGGTTGTCGCGCTGGGCTCTGGTGGCCGGAACATTGCGCAAGAAGCAGCCTTTTCACATGTGTTTGCTTACGGGATCGGTCTGGATATGACCCGGCGGGATTTGCAGGCGGCGTCGAAAGAAGGGCGGCGTCCTTGGGATACGGCGAAAGACGTGGAGTTCTCCGCGCTGTCCTCTCCGCTGCGGCCTGCTGACCAAGTGACGGACCCGGCCAAAGGGTCGATTTCCCTGCACGTCAACGGGGAACTCCGTCAGCAAGGCGACTTGAGCGAACACGTCTGGAAAATCGAAGAGATCATTGCCGACCTTTCAACGCTTTACACGTTGCAGGCTGGAGACCTGATTTTCATGGGAACGCCGTCGGGCGTGGGTTCCGTGCAGGCCGGTGACAAGCTGGAAGGGGCAATCGAGGGTATTGCCACCTTGGAACTGACCATGGCTCCGCCGCTAGGCTAAATCATCTCAGTCAACAAAATCGACGTCTCGCTTTCGGCAATATCTTCGACTTGTCGAATGGCCAGAAGCGCCTGATCCAGTTCCCGATTTGAGTCTGCGGCCAGCTCCGCAATAAGATCCCATTTGCCGTTGGTGGTGTGGATCGACTTGATCCAGTGGATGCCTTTAAGCCGCTGGATCACTCGATCCGTGCGATGCCCCATGATTTTGATCAGCGTCAGGGCGCGGACATTGGGCGCGAGCGCGTTGCTGGAGGTCTGTACCCGGTATCCCAGAATGACACCGCGCTTTTCCATCCGTTCCAGCCGAGCTTTTACCGTCGCGCGCGTGACCTTTAACGCGGCGGCTAAAGACGCGTGGGAGGCGCGCCCATCTTCGCGCAGTGCCGTCAGGATTGTTCGGTCTAATTCGTCAAGTTGATCAGTCATACTGTGCACTTTGATAATTTGAACAATCAAATAGCGCACTTTAGCGGCTTGAGACTAACACAAAATTCGCATGTTTTGAGCCGAAGACGAACAGAGGATTCTATGGCTCAGCTTTCCTTTCTAGGCGTACCAATGCACGAAGGTGCGGATCAGTATGGAACCATCATGGGACCCGATGCCCTGCGAGCGGCGGGTCTCATGGATCATCTCAGCGCCTTGGGTCACCACATCAGTGATCTGGGAGACCTTATACAGCCGGTCGCCGAAGATCAGACTTTCTCGCGGAATTTGGCTGTTCAGAACCTTGGTTCCGTCACGCGCTGGATTGAAACCATTCGGTCCCGTGTGGAAGCAATTGCGCCGCTGGATGTTCCGATCTTTGCCGGGGGTGATCATGCGCTTTCGGCAGGCACGGTTTCGGCTATGGCGAAACGCGCGGCGGCGCAGGCGCGGCCTTTGTACGTGCTTTGGCTGGACGCGCACCCGGATTTTCACACGCTGGAAACTACGAGCACCGGAAACCTGCATGGGACGCCGATGGCCTATCTGACCGGTGAGCCGGGTTTTGAGGAGGGCTTCCCGGCCTTGGAACACCCGGTTCCATGCGAACAGGTGATGATGGTTGGGCTGCGCTCGGTCGATGCGGCGGAACGGGCGCGGTTGGCATCCCGGCAGTTCAATCTCTGTGACATGCGGCGCATGGACGAAGAAGGCATCGTGCGACCGCTTTCGGACTTTCTGGCACGAATAAAAGAAGCCGACGGCATGTTGCATGTCTCGCTCGATCTCGACTTCCTTGATCCTGATATCGCGCCGGGCGTCGGCACGCCCGTACCGGGCGGTGCAACGCTGCGGGAAGCGCATCTGATCATGGAATTGGTCCACGAGAGCCGTTTGCTCAGCTCGCTGGATCTTGTCGAACTCAACCCCTTCCACGACCACGCGGGCCGAAGTGCCCGGCTGCTGGTTGATCTGACGGCCAGTCTGTTCGGTCGACGCATTCTCAACACCTGAAACCGCTTAGGAGCCTGATCCATGAAATCCTTGAATACCGTTCCCTTCGTCAGCGTTGAAAACATGATGCGGCTGGTTTTGGAGTTGGGGGTCGAAACCTGCATTGAGCAGATCGCCGAGTACATCGAGGCGGACTTTGCCAAGTGGGAGCAATTCGACAAATGCCCTCGGATCGGCTCGCACTCAGACGTTGGTGTCATCGAGTTGATGCCGACGTCCGATGGGGTTGATTACGGCTTTAAATACGTCAACGGCCACCCCAAGAACACCAAAGAAGGGCTGCAGACCGTGACGGCTTTCGGGCTGCTGGCATCGGTCTACACAGGGTATCCGACGCTGCTCACAGAAATGACAATCCTGACCGCGCTGCGAACAGCGGCGACGTCCGCAGTAGCGACCAAGTATCTGGCACCCAAGGGCGCCAAGACATTGGCCATGATCGGCAATGGCGCTCAGTCGGAGTTTCAGGCGCTGGGGCTAAAGCGCGTTTGCGGGATCGATACGGTCCGCCTGTACGATATTGACCCCGAAGCCACCCGGAAATGCGCTGTAAACCTCGCCGGTTCGGGCCTCAAGGTGATCAGTTGTGGTTCGGCTGAAGAAGCCGTCATCGGCGCGCAGGTCATCACCACCTGTACCGCTGACAAGCGGAATGCGACGGTATTGTCTGACAACCTGGTCGGTGCCGGGGTGCACATCAACGCCATTGGCGGGGATTGTCCGGGTAAGACGGAGTTACAGCGCGATATCCTCGATCGCGCTGATATCTTCGTGGAGTATCCAGACCAAACCCGCATCGAAGGCGAAATTCAGGTCCTCGACGACGATTATCCGGTCAAGGAGCTGTGGCAGGTCATTACGGGTCAAATCGAAGGGCGAACCTCGGCGGATACCATCACGCTGTTCGATGGTGTTGGCTTTGCCATCGAAGACTTCGCCGCCCTGCGCTGGCTGCGCGATGCGCTCAACATGTCCTCAAAGTTCGTGGATCTCGACATGATCGCAGACCCCGACGAGCCACGGGATCTGTTCGGGATGGTCATGCGCGAAGTGGGACGGATGGAAGAAGCAGAGCGCGGAAAAGCCGCCTAGCGCCTCAAGGCAGATTGAGCTGCCACGACAGGCCGAAGCGGTCCTTGCACCAGCCGAACTGCTGACTGAAGCCATAGTTGTTGAGTGGCATCATCACTTCGCCGCCCTCCGACAAGGCGGCAAAGGTTTCGGTCAGCTGCTCCGCGCTGTCACAGTCAACAAACAGGGACATGGACGGGGTGAAATCGAAATCGTGCGGGATGGGGCTGTCCATTACCTGCAGCGTCGCACCGTTGAATTCGATGGTGGCGAGCTTAACCGTTCCCGCCGGCCCCATGTCCCCTTCGCCGTAGTCTTCGCGGGCGATGGTTTTGAAGTCGGGGAAGATCGAAGCATAGAGCTCCAGCGCTGGAACCGCCTGTCCCTGAAACATGATGTGGGTTGATACACGGGTCATAATGGACCGCCTCTCGCGTGCTGGGTTACAGGGCTTGCTGCATGGCCTGATGCAAATCTTCGATCAGATCAGCGGGATGTTCGAGGCCGATGTTCAGCCGGACCAGACGTCCGCCGAAGTCCTTGCCGGGCCGCTCAAGGTCTGGATAAACCACAGCCAAAGACGTCACGCCGCCCCAGCTCAACCCAATCTTGAAGATTTTCAAGGCGTCGAGGAAGTTGGCCGCCTGTTCCGCGCTGACACTGTCTTTGAACTGGAAGGAGAACACGCTGGCTGAACCGGTGAAATCGCGCTTCCAGATCTCATGGCCGGGGCAAGATGGCATGGCGGGGTGAAAGACAGCCTCGATCACGTCCTGATCCACCAGCCATTCCGCCACTTCCATGGTTGCGCCTTCCAGATGGGCCAACCGCAGCCCCAGCGTTTGAAGGCCGCGAAGGGCGAGGCTGCAATCGTCCGGTGAGACGGCCAGTCCCAACTGCCGGTAAACCGGTCCCATCGCCTCAAAGCTGTCCTGATCGCGCACGGAAACGGAGCCAAGCAGAATATCGCTGTGCCCGCCGACGTATTTGGTCAGCGCCTGAATGCTCACATCGACTTTGTGAGCAAAAGCGTCAAAGAGGACCCCGGCGGCATAGGTGTTGTCCAGCGCCACCGCGACCCCGCGCGCGTGGGCGGCGTCGACGATGGCGGGAATATCCTGCACATCCATGGTCACCGAGCCGGGGCTTTCCGTCCAGATCAGCGCCGTGTTATCGCGGATCAGGTCAGCGATCCCGCTGCCAATCAGGGGATCATAGGCTTCGACCTCAACGCCCAAGCCTTTCATCAGACCTTCGGCCATTTCCTTGTTCGGGCCATAGGCGGAGTAGGGGACCAGCGCATGGCTCCCGGCTTTGCAGTAGGCAAAATAGACCAGCGCAATCGCGGCCTGTCCGCCCGGAACGATAAAGCTGAAGTGCGCGTCTTCCAGTCCTGCAATCCGGCTTGCCAGTTCCAGAGCGGTTGGGGTCCCGTAGAGGCCGTAGGAATACCCGTTCTCAGCCTGATTCCAGTGATCGTTGACCGAGGCTGCGTCCTTGAACACCACCGTTGAGCCTCGATAGACCGGGGTGTTCAAGGAATTATAGTCGCGGCGCGCTTGGGGCGCGGGGTTGAGCAGCTTGGTTCGCCAATCCATCGAATGTTCCATTCCTGAGCGTTTTCTTTGCTTGTGTTGGAATAGGCCGCCAAGCGCAACCCCAGCGCTTGCGCGACCGCGGCAT
Organism: Alphaproteobacteria bacterium; assembly: GCA_049612785.1. GTDB lineage: Bacteria > Pseudomonadota > Alphaproteobacteria > UBA7985 > UBA7985 > UBA7985. The sequence continues at coordinate 12,915 of JBMZBW010000038.1, forward strand.
TGAAGGCAGGGTACGCGCCGCAAACCGTCGAGGAGAGAGTAACATGCGCGGATTTCAGCCCAGTGAATTTGCGGAAAGAACCCTCAGGCTACAGACCGCCATGGCGGCTGAGGGGCTGGATGCTGTGCTTGTTACGACCGAAGCGGACGTGCGGTACATCACGGGGTTTCTGACGCGGTTTTGGGAAAGCCCGTCACGGGCCTGGTACGTCATTGTCCCGGCGAGCGGAAAGCCGATTGCTGTTATCCCGAGTATCGGCGCGGCCTTGATGGGTACGACGTGGGTGGAGGACATCCGCACCTGGCGTGCACCGGATCTGGAAGACGATGGTGTGGGGCTGCTGTCGGCGACGCTGGATGAGGTGCTGGGCGGCTCTGGCGGTCGCGTTGGTCTCCCCGCTGGGCATGAGTCCAACCTGCGCATGCCTCTGAATGACTTTTGGGCTTTGCAGGCTCTGCGACCGGAGAGGCAGTTTGTCAGCGATGGCAACATCGTTCGCTACGCGCGTTCGGTGAAAACCCCGGCGGAAGTGGAGAAAATCCGCGCAGCCTGCGCCGTTGCGGGCCGGGCTTTTGACCGCATGGGCGAAGTGCTGCGGGAGGGCCTGCGCAAGGAAGAATACTATCGCGGGTTCCAGCGCCTGTGTCTGGAAGAAGGCGCAGACTTCGTCCCCTATATCGCCGGTGGCCATGGGGAGTGGGGCTACGGGGACATCATTGCCCCCGCTGATGATAGCCAAATCACGGCTGGTGATGTGGTCATGCTCGATACGGGCGTGTTGCTAGACGGCTATTTCAGCGATTTCGACCGGAACTTTTCCTTTGGCAAAGCGCCGCGAGGGGAGGTTCAGGACGCCTTCGCGACGCTGGTTGACGCCGTGGACGCTGGCTTTGCCGCCGCGAAGCCCGGGGCGCGGGCGTCTGACCTGTTTGCTGCCATGGATCAAGTGGTTACGGGCGGCAAGAACAGCGCGGATTCAGGCCGATTTGGGCATGGTCTCGGGCTGCAACTGACCGAATGGCCGTCGCTCATCCCCGATGAGCATACGGTTCTGGTCGAAGGCATGGTTCTGACCCTCGAACCCAGCATCGTGACCACGGCGGATGGACAGCTGTTGGTGCATGAAGAGAACATCGTCATCACCGACGCGGGGGCTGAATTTCTGTCTCCGCGCGCCCCTCGGGAATTCAAAGTCTTCTAGGACGGTTTTTGCCAGACAGAGATATGGCTCTTGCTAGTGGCTGAGAACGCGGCCTTGTTCCAGTCCGCCCAACGTGTTTCCAACGCCAGACCCGCCATTTGCGCCATAAGGTCTAGTTCCGCGGGCCATGCGTAGCGGAAGGGAATGGTGAGCCGCTCCGCGTTCCCGTCTGCGTCGAACCGAATATGGGTCGAGGTGTATTGCTGGGTTACGGTGTCAAAGCGATCAATACCCCAGTGATCGTCTTCGGCAGCAAAAGCCAGCATGCTCTCCCCCTGCGGCAAGCGCTGCAGCGGAGGCACAAGCGTTTCAACCAGAAAACGCCCGCCGGGTTTCAGGTGACGCGCGGCATTGCGGAAACAGGCGGTTTGCTGCGCCTGTGTCGTCAGGTTATCGATGCTGTTGTAGACCAGATAGACCAGCGAGAACTGGTCGTTTACGGCGGCGGATGCCATGTCACCCATGGTGATGGTCATCCCCTTGCCACCGTCCTTCTTGCGCAACTGCTGGATCATGGACCAGGAATACTCAATCCCGGCGACTTCGATCCCCCGTGCCGCGAGGGGCAGGGCGACACGGCCTGTGCCAATGGCGAATTCAAGCGCGGTCCGGTCCGTGGCGAGCTCGTCCAGCCGTTCCAGCATAATCGGAAGATCAGCCGAAGCCGCTTCGCCGTGGAGCTGGTCATAGGTTGCGGCGACGGCTTCGTCGAAATACCCGTCGTCGTTCACGCTGTCGCTCCACTGGTTTGAAGGGCGCGGATGGCGTGCAGGTAGATGTCAACCGCCTGTTCGATCTGTTTGACTTCAACCCATTCATTCAGCGAGTGGCATTGCGCCAAGGCACCGGGTCCGCAAATCACCGCTTCACAGCGGAAATTCGGCGCGTCGGTTGAGCCGCTGAAGGAGCGGATTTCGGCGCTGCTGCCCAGAACCGCAGCCGTCGCACTCTCCAGCGCTTTGACGGTGGGGGCGGTGGTGGGGGTTCCCAGTGCAGGAACATCCAGGTCTGCGGTGATGAACTCGTAATCCATGTCCGGAATTCCCGCCGCAACCGCCGCAACAATCGCCTGAATTTCCGCCATGACTGCATCATGGTCTTCGCCGGGAATGGTACGGCGGTCGATGTCGATGGTACACCAATCGGCCACGGAACTGACGCTGTTGCCGCCTCGGATGGTGCCGATGTTCAGCGTGGGGTGTCCGGCCATGGGGTGCGGCGTGCGTGTGCTTAACTCAGCGGCGTAATCCTCCAGCGCGACCACAACGCGGCACATATGATTGACGGCATTGATCCCCTTGTGCGGCAACGAGGAATGAACCGAAACGCCCTTCGTCCGCAAGCCAAAGCACATTTGCCCCTTGTGAACGGGGCAAATCGCCAGTTCAGAGGGTTCGGCGATAATGGCGTGATCTATCTTGGGACCATTGAGCCCAAAGTGGTCTGAACCGGTCATGGCGTGTTCTTCGTCAACGACAGCAGCGAGGATCAAATCGCCTTCCAGCGTTTCTCCGGAAGCCTGTAGTCGCCGGACCACTTCCAGGTAGGCCGCCAGGCCCGCCTTCATGTCACAAGCGCCGCGCCCGTGCATTTTGCCGTCTTTGATAAAGGGCTGAAATGGCCCCTCGTAGCCCTCGACACCGACAGTATCCATGTGCCCCGCCAGCATGATTGTCGGTCCGGCACCACGGCCCTTAAGCCGCCCCCAAACATTCCGACGACCATGGCTGACAGGCGTGGAATGGACCTCAAGCCCCAGCTCGGCCAGCTTGTTTTCATAGAGTTGCGCCATCGCTTCTTCAGGGGCCGGAACCGGCATTTCCCCATCAAAGGGGTTCACGCTGGGGGTTCGGACCATGTCCATCAGGTCGTCGAGCATTGGGTTCATGCAGGCAGCCCTTTCCGGTACAGAGCGCCCCGGCCTTCGATCACCTCATCCACCCCTGAAAGCCGCATCAGGTGCCAGACAAGCGCGTGATTGCTCGCGGTAACGGGCTTGCCAATGCGTGCTTCGGCTTCTTCGATGATGTCGGCAGCACGCAGGCTGGTGCAGGAGACAAAAACCCCGTCGCAATCCTCTGAGGAGCCGACGTCGATGATGGCTTGCAGGATGGATGCGGGCGAAATCTTGCCAACCACAAGGTCGCTGTCCTCATAGAACGAGCCGATGAGGTTCACGCTCAAACCGGCTTGGGCAAAGTTGGCTTGCATGGCCAGCGTCACGTCCGGCGTGTAGGGGGTCAGCAGCGCCGGGCGAGTGACGCCCAAACAGGCCATAGCAGCCTTGGCAGCCGTAAGCGGGTTGCTTGTCGGAATGCCCGGATGCGCGCCGTTCATGATTTCAGCAACGCGATCTTCACCAATGATGGTTGAACCGGAGGTACACCCATAACCAATGGCGCTCAGGCCCATGTAGTCGGGGATGAGACCCGCCGCGATGGGCAGTTCCTTTTCCATGTTCGCCAGCGTTTCCGGCGTGACAACCACGTCGTTGGCCAGCCGCGCATGATAGAGCGCAACCCCGTCAACAGCCGTAAGCGCGCGGGCTTCATCTTCCATCGTCTGATCAGACTCAAGAACCAGCAGCCCAATGCGCGCGCGCTCACCTGCGCCGCTGTCGCTGCTGTAGTTGAGCCGTCGGATCGTAGGGGCCGCTTGGCTGTTTTGGGGTGAAGAACCGTCTGGCATGATCTTCTCCTAGTCTGGTTACCTGTTCACCTTCTGCCACAACAGCGCCTCTGGCAACGCCTTCATTCGCGACGCCCTGTGCTTGGCAGGCGATGCGAAGGCCGCTAACGTCAAAAAAAGTGAAGCAGGCAGGCACCTCGATCTATGGACAGTAAGCGCAGCGCTTTAACCTCTAGCCATTGGGGAGCCGGAGTTGTTGAGACCGATGGCGAGCGGGTCACGGCGGTTCATCCCTATCCTGCTGACCCTGCACCCAATCGCATCAATGAAAATATTCCCGGCGCACTCTACAGCCAAAGCCGGATCCGGCGTCCGGCTGTTCGGGCGTCGTGGTTGGAAAATGGCCCGGAAAAGCGAACTGGCGTGCGGGGGAGAGACCCCTTTGTTGAGGTCAGTTGGGATCAGGCACTGGACCTGATCGCGGGTGAAATCGCACGGATACGAGAGCAGCACGGCAACGGCTCGATCTTTGCCGGGTCCTATGGATGGTCCAGCGCTGGCCGCGTTCATCACGCTCAATCGCTCCTCAAGCGGTTTTTGAATACCCAAGGTGGCTTTGTCCGATCTGAGGGGAATTATAGCTACAACGCAGCCTTGGTGCTCATGCCCTACATCAGCGGTCCTTACCGCTTGAGTATCATCGATTCAACGCGGTGGTCGGTGGTTGAAAAGCACAGTGAATTGGTTTTGGCTTTCGGCGGTTTGGCGGAGCGAAATACCGCTGTTTGTGATGGCGGTGTGACCTTTCACCGGTTTCCCAACGCGGTGAAAGCCTGCGCGGATGCCGGGGTAAAATTCATCAATATCAGCCCTTTGCGCTCGGATATGAGCGCTGACGTCCAAACCGAATGGCTTGCGCCCAAGCCCGGTTCAGATACGGCGCTGATGATGGGGCTCGCTTACGTTCTGTTGGATGAAGGGCTGCACGATCCCGATTTCCTCGCCCGCTACACGGTTGGTTTTGACCGCGTTGCCGCCTACCTGCGCGGTCAAGGCGACGACCAAACCCCCAAAACGCCGGCATGGGCCGAGCGGCAAAGCGGGATTCCCGCTGGGCGGATTATCGATCTGGCGCGTGAAATGGCCTCCAAGCGCACGCTGATCACACTGGCCGCCGGCCTCCAACGCGCAGATTTTGGCGAACAGCCGCTGTGGATGTGCACAACGCTGGCGGCGATGTTGGGGCAGATTGGGTTGCCCGGTGGGGGCACCATGATCGGGGCCGCTGTGAACGGCAATATCGGTACGAAAGAACGACTGTTCAGCACCGGAACCATGCGCCAGCTCAATAACCCAGTGACCGATTTTCTGCCTGTCGCAATGATCGCTGAGATGCTGCTGCACCCCGGTGAGTCGTACATCTACGACGGCGCGAAAATGAAGTTTCCCGATGCGCGCATGGTGTGGTGGGCTGGCGGAAATCCGTTTCACCACCATCAGGATCTTGCCCGGCTGCATGCTGCTTTCCAGACCCCTGAAACCGTCATTGTGAACGAAATCAGTTGGACCGCCGCTGCCCGTCACGCCGATATCGTTTTGCCAGTCGCAGCGGCGCAGGAAAGGCTCGATTTTGGGGCCGGAAAGTCAGATGACACGCTGGTTCCCATGGCCGCGCACGCCAAGCCGCCTTTCGAAGCGCGGTTGGAGTACGACATTTATGCTGATCTGGCTGAGCGACTGGGCAACCGGGACGCCTTTACCGAGGGAAAGACTGCTGAACAGTGGGCAGAAACACTGTGGGAGGTCACCCGAGAGTTCTCAGCCCGTGCTGGGGTGAATTTGCCGGATTTTGAAACCTTCATGGCAGGCGACGCAATCGCCGTTCCTGACCCCAGTCCCGAACAGGTTTACCTCGCCGATTTCCGCGCAGACCCAGAGGCCAATCCCCTACCAACGCCAAGCGGAAAGTTGGAGCTGTACTCGGAAACCATCGCAGGGTTCGGGCTTGCCGATTGTCCGGGGCAGGCGACCTGGTTTCCCCCGCGCGATGATCCGTCGGAGCACGGTCCCCTCTACCTGATCTCCGGTCAGCCCAAGACCCGCTTGCATAGCCAGTTGGACGACGGAGCCTATAGCCGCTCTTACAAGATCAAAGACCGAGAACCGGTCCTGATCCATCCCGAGGATGCCCACAGCCGAGGCATCGCAGACGGTGACGTGGTGGAGCTGTTTAACGGGCGAGGGCGCTGTCTGGCCGGTGCCGTGGTCACCGATGCGGTGCGTCAGGGGTGCCTGTTTCTCTGGACAGGGGCCTGGTACGATCCCGATTTCAGCCAGACCCCTCCGCTGGACCGCCATGGCAACCCAAACAGCCTGACCCACGACCGCAGGACCTCTAGCCTGTCACAGTCGCCAGCCTCGCATTCAGTAAGGTTGGACGTTCGCAAATGGACAGGGGACTTGCCGCCGGTTCAGGCGTTTTTGCCCCCAGCATTCAAGCGATGATGAAGGCTTAGTCGGTTTTGGCGGGCGGAAATTCAACCGGTCCGCCGTGTTTTTCCCACGTGCCGAAGCCTTCTTTAAGGTGGGCAGCGTCAAAGCCCATGTCTTGCAAGGTCGCGACACTGAGTGCTGACCGCCAGCCCGAAGCACAGTGAAAAACATACTTCTTCCCCGCTTGAGCAAAAACGTCCTTGTGATAGGGGCTTTCGGGGTCAATCCAGAACTCAAGCATTCCCCGTGGAGCATGAATGCTTCCGGGAATGAAGCCAACCCGCTGACGCTCGCGCACATCGCGGATATCGACGATGACCGTATCGGGATCGTCGAGGCGCGCGATCAAGTCGGCAGTTTCGATTTCTTCGATCCTCGCACGGGCATTTTCAACCATTTGGGCGGCGGTGGTTTTCAGCTTGGACACTAGCAAACTCCTGCAAATTGAGCGCGTCTCTGATAACGTTTGTTCAGGTAAATTGACACCTCAAACCCGGTAGAGCAACATCCGGCGCAAATTCGAAATCAAGGAACAGATCATGTCTTCAAAACCCATTGCTTTGGTAACTGGTGGCGCACAGGGAATTGGCGCAGCGTGTGGTAAGGCGCTGGCCGCAGACGGCTATCACGTTGTTCTTGCCGATGTGCAGGATAGCGTCATGGAAACAGCCGCCGCCTTGGGCGGAACGGGCATGATCTGCGACATGTCAGACGCTGGGGCTATTCTGGCCATGTTCGACAAGATCGAAGCAGACCTGGGACCGGTCAGCGCGCTGGTGAATAACGCTGGCGTGGCCATGCCGGGTGATTTTCTCAGCTACGACCTGGACGCCTTTGATCGCGTGATCAGCATCAACCTGCGCGGCGTTTTCATCGCGCTTCAACGGGCGGCGCAGACCATGGTTGACCGCGGAATCGAAGGCGCGATTGTCAACATGTCCTCGATTAACTCTGTGGTCGCCATTCCCGCGATTCCGGCTTACTGCGCCTCCAAGGGCGGCGTGAACCAGATCACCAAATCGGGCGCTTTGGCACTGGCCGACAAGAACATCCGCGTCAACGCCGTCGGGCCGGGTTCGATTGATACTGAAATGATGGCCGGGGTTAATGCGGACCCGACCGCCATGGCCCGCGTCATGAGCCGCACGCCGCTCAAGCGGGTGGGTACGGTCGAGGAAATCGCCGATGTGGTGGCTTTCCTGTGTTCGCCAAAGTCCAGCTACATCACGGGCGAGACCATCTATGTTGACGGTGGCCGCATGGGGTTGAACTACACCTGCTAATCAGGGTCAAAAACGATGGGGCGTTCGCGTCTGAAGATCCGGTCTTCAGGCTCGCGCCCCAGCAGCTCGCGCGCGTGGCGATGGCCGGAGTAGACCGCAGCCTGTATCGGACCGGGAACCTCGGCATCACCGATCAGACGGTGGGCGATGCCTTTGTCGCGCAGGGCCTTTGAAAGCGTCACATCCGGTTCTCTGAGACCAGCGAAAACAAGGGTTTTGGCCGTGATCAGGGGCAGGGCAACGCCGGTGTCAGAGCGCTGGACCCGCAAGCCCTCACCGGTCCATTCAACGGCAGTCGCATTGGGGTGCATTTCAACGCCCAAGTGCGTCATTTCACTGAGCATGCGCGGGTATTCCAGCGTGTGAAGGCTCCAACCGCCAATCATCGCAGCGGGGGAGACCAAATGCACTTCCAGCCCTTTCTTCGCCAAATCTGCCGCCAGCGCGTTCGCCATGTAGTAATGGTCATCATCATAGATCACCACTGGCCCCTGAAGCGCCGCGCCAGCTTCAAAGCCATGCAGCACATCATCCGGCGTCAG
>JBMZBW010000039.1:0-19901 GCA_049612785.1 Alphaproteobacteria bacterium
CCTGTGCGACTGCATTGGCGCCGTCCATATTCACGTCGAAGAGCGCGACTTTCGCACCTTTTGCAGCCAATTGGCGCGCTGTTTCAGCACCAAGTCCAGAGCCGCCCCCGGTGACAATTGCTGCGAGGCCGTTGATATCCATGGGTCCGAATCCCTTCAAAAGTAGTGTTTTGTTTCAGCGCTGTTGAAGACGTCACCCGGGGAGGTGTCAAGCGCAACGCCTTGAAATCAGATGGTACGTAGCTGCCCCTTTTCCGCCTTATTTGCCGGTCAGCTTCCTAACATCAAATGAAATCAATGACCTAGCCACAGGTACCATCATGGTTCGTCTCCTCTCCATTGCGGCATTCGCCGTTCTCTCAGCCATCACTTTTGCAACCCCGAGTCAGGCTCTTTCATGCTTGCCACCAACCCCTGAAAACAGCTTTGCCCGATATCACGCCGCACCAGAACTCTATCAAGTCTGGTCAGGCCGCTGGATCAAGACCCACGCCACGCCCAATACGGGCGGTTACGTGGACCCCGTAAATGGCATCGAGCCTTACCCCGTCTGGTACCGTTTTCGCGGTCGCATGGTTGGTCCCAACGGTGCCTTTGGCCCGATCCGTTTGTTCAATGTAAAGGTTGATCCTCAGTGCGCTGGTCCATGGTGCGCCGGTTACCCCGAGCACGGTGAAAAGATCGTAGGCTTCTTTGAACGCCCCCACGGAAGCGCTCGCCGCTTTGAGCCGCTGCCTTGCGGTGGTGAAGCTTTTCCCCGCACGCATCAGAACATCAACCGCATTGCATCCTGCTTTAATTCCGGTGCCTGTAACTAACCTAATCAAACAACTGTGCTGGCCTTGCTTGATCTAAGGAGGCCACGGTCTTACCCTCTCGCCATTCGGTAGAGAGGGTAATGCATGTCCAGTTCCCAGTCCGCCTCGGCGGGCGTACAAACTGACGTTGAATTCGACTTTGTCATCGTGGGTGGCGGGACCGCAGGCTGTCTTCTGGCAAACCGCCTTTCGGCAGACCCGAACGTCAGCGTTTTGCTGATCGAAGCCGGTGGCAGTGACCGGCGATTCTGGATCAATGTACCGGTTGGTTATCTCTACAACATGGGCAACCCGAACGTAGACTGGTGCTACAAGACCGAAGCGGATCCCGGTCTGAATGGGCGTTCTTTGAATTATCCGCGCGGGAAAGTCCTGGGTGGCTGTTCGTCGATCAACGGCATGATCTACATGCGAGGACAGGCTGCGGACTATGACGCCTGGCGGCAAATGGGAAATGCCGGATGGGGCTGGGATGACGTTCTTCCCTACTTCAAGAAAAGCGAAAATCACTTCGACGGTGAAACAGAGATGCACGGCGCTGGCGGCGAGTGGAACGTCGCACAGCAACGCTTGCAGTGGGAAATTCTGGAAGCCTTCGCAGACGCTTGCGAACAGGCTGGCATCCCAAAAATCCCTGATTTCAACACCGGCGATAACGAGGGCGTCTCCTATTTTCAGGTGAACCAGAAAGACGGCCTGCGCTGGAATACCGCCAAAGCCTTTCTGAGACCTGCGATGCAGCGCAGCAACCTGACCGTTTGGACCAAAACCCAGACTGAGCGCGTGCTGCTCGAAGGTCGGCAGGCGCGCGCGCTGGTGGTCCATCCCAAAGGCAGCGAGCCTCGCACCGTCGGGGCGCGGCGTGAGATTATTCTGTCAGCAGGGTCCATAGGGTCGCCGCAGATTCTGGAGCTTTCTGGTATTGGCGATTCAAGCCGGATGAAGGAGCTCGGCGTTCAGCCTTTGCATGATCTGCCGGGCGTGGGGGAAAATCTATCTGACCATCTGCAGGTTCGTGCAGCGTTTAAGGTTTCCGGTGTTAAGACCCTGAACACGGTCAGCGCGACGCTCGCTGGCAGGGTCAAGATGGGTATGGATTTTGTCTTCTCCCGCAGTGGCCCACTTACCATGGCGCCCAGCCAGCTTGGGGTCTTTTGCAAGTCCGATCCAAGCCGCGCGACGGCCAATCTGCAATATCATGTGCAGCCTTTGTCGCTGGATGCCTTTGGCGAACCGCTTCATAGTTTCGATGCCTTCACCGCGTCTGTCTGTAACCTGCGCCCGGAAAGTCGTGGCAGTGTTCACATCCGCTCGGCGAGCTTCCGTGACGCACCTGCTATCGCACCGAACTACCTATCGGCTGCGGCAGATCGAAAAGTTGCGGCGGATGCTTTGCGTTTGACCCGCGATATTGTCTCGCAAAGGGCGCTTGCTCCCTACAGCCCGGAGGAGTTCCGACCGGGCCCCGAAATCAATCTTGATGAAGACCTCGCAACCGCTGCGGGGGACATCTCCACCACCATTTTCCACCCCGTTGGCACCTGTAAGATGGGGCAGGATCAACAGGCCGTGGTGGACAGTCATCTCATGGTGCATGGCCTTACGGGGTTGCGTGTTGTCGACGCGTCGGTCATGCCTTCGATCACATCAGGAAACACCAACTCGCCAACGTTGATGATCGCGGAGAAAGCGGCTGATCTCATCACCAAGGCGTGGACTTAAGCAAAAAAGGACATCAATCCATGTCAGACGTTGTTCTGTTTGAAGAACGCAAAGCTGCCAACGGCTACATCGGGCGTGCGACGCTCAACCGCCCTGAAAAACTGAATACCTTGACCACCGAAATGATTGCTTTGCTGCATCGTCAATTCGAGGCTTGGGCGGAAGATGATGCTTGCAAGGCGGTGTTCCTGGATGGCGCAGGCGAAAAGGGATTTTGCGCAGGCGGCGACGTGGTTGCCGTGACGACGGATCAGTCGCCCAACATGGACGTGGGGCGCACGTTCTTTTCCACCGAGTACGACCTGAACTACTTCATGCACACGTACCCAAAGCCCCTGCTCGTATGGGGTGGAGGGATCTGCATGGGGGGAGGCTTTGGGCTGCTGCAAGGGTGCAGCACCCGGATCGTGACCGACACCTCCCGGCTGGCCATGCCTGAGTGCGCCATTGGCTTTCATCCGGACGTGGGCGGTTCATGGTTCCTGCAGCGTGTTTCTGCGCCAATGGGGGAAGTCATTGCGATCACGGGCGTTCATTTCAGCGGCGCAGATGCGGTTGATCTGGGCCTTGCTGACGTCCTTGTTGCCAATGACAGTAAAGACAGCATCCTTGCCGCGCTGGAAGCGACGGAATGGAGTGAGCATGCGAGAGCGAACAAAGCCTTCGCCGAAGCAGCCGTCCGTTCGGTGGCAGCTGCGACACCGCCAACCGTAACGCACAAACTGATGCCGCATCGGGATCGCTTGGTGGCGTGCATGGAAACACCCTACTTCCAGGAGCGTTTTGATAATTTGGTGGCGCTCAAGGATGATCCGGATCCTTTCCTGAAGCGCGTAGGCGAGGGCACGTCTCACGGGGCGCCGGGCTCTGCTTTCGCGGTGATGTCATTCTTCCAGCGGGTTAAACACGCTGGTTTGCGCGAATGTTTGGATGCCGAGCTGCAGCTTTCCCTGAACATGCTGGAACACGGCGATTTCCGCGAAGGCGTTCGGGCTTTGCTGGTGGATAAGGACCGCAATCCGCAGTGGGTCTTCAAAGCGATCCGAGACATCGAGATTGAATGGATCGGCAAGATTCTGCCCTAAGGTACAGAAAAAAAGCCCTCGGAACATTCAGTTTCGAGGGCTTTTTCTGATGGGTTTGGTGGGACTAGCCCGCGTTCTGCAGCACGTCCTTGAACTCTTCACGCAAATCCGTTTTCAGGATTTTGCCGGTCGCTCCGTGTGGAATCTCGCTCTTGAAGACGATCATGTCCGGCATCCACCACTTTGCAATGCGCGTGGACAGATAGTCACGAATGCTGTCTTCGCTGGGTGGATTGTCGTTGTCCTCTGGGACGATAATCAGCACGGGCCGTTCATCCCATTTTGGGTGAGCCACGCCAATAACCGCCGCTTCCGCCACGCCTGCTGCGCCAACAGCTTCGTTTTCCAGATCAATGGATGAAATCCACTCGCCACCGGATTTGATCACGTCCTTGGAGCGGTCAACCAGTTGCAGGAAGTTGTCGGGGTCAATCGTGGCGATATCGCCGGTGTAGAACCAACCATCTTTGGTGAAGGCTTTTTCGTTGGCGTCATGGTTGTTGTAGTAGCCTGAGGTAATCCATGGACCGCGCACAACCAGATGACCGCGCGCCTTGCCGTCGTGGACCTGTGGCACTTCATCATCATCCACGATCTTCATCTCAACGCCCCAGACGCGGTGGCCCTGCTTGACTTGAAGATTGAATTTCTCATCGTCACTGGCCGTTTTTTGAACGTGCGGAGGCAGCACACCGGACGATCCCAACGGGCTCATTTCCGTCATGCCCCAAGCATGGACAACCTTGGTGCCATAGGTTTCCTGGAACTCTTGAATCATCGCGCCGGGCGCTGCTGAACCGCCGATGATGACGTGGTTCAGACTATCAAGGTTCCCATCAACCTCACGCGTATGCTTGAGCAGGTTAAGCCAGATCGTCGGTACACCAGCGGTATTGGTCACGCCTTCGGCATGGATCAGGTTATAGAGGCTCGCGCCATCCAGTCCCGGTCCGGGAAGGACCAGTTTGGAGCCGGTCAAAGGCGCGTAGTAGGGCTGGCCCCAGGCGTTGACGTGGAACATGGGGACCACAGGCATCAGCGTTTCATTCGCACCGGTCCCCGTCACCGCAGGCGTTCCAGCCATCAGAGCATGAAGGACAGTTGAACGGTGCGTGTAGAGTGCGCCTTTCGGATTGCCGGTTGTCCCTGACGTGTAGCACAGCGAAGACGCAGCGGTTTCGTCAAATTCAGGCCACGCGTAGTTGCCGTCAAACCCGCCGATAAAGTCTTCGTAAGCGATGATATCCAGAGCACTTTCCGGCAGATTTTCTGCCTTACAAAGCGCGACGATCTTTTCCAGCTTTGGACAGTTGTCGATGATCTTCTCGATCAGCGGCAAGAACATTGGGTCCGTCAACAGAATACGATCTTCCGCATGGTTGATGATGTAGATCAACTGTTCCGGAAAAAGGCGCGGGTTAATGGTGTGGACAACGGCACCCATGCCAGAAACGCCGTAATAGGCTTCCAGGTGACGGTGGTCGTTCCACGCCAAAGTCGCGATGCGGTCGGTCATACCGATTCCGGCAGACTGCAAAGCCTGCGCGAGTTGCTTGGCACGCTGGTTGATCTCTCGGTAGGTGTGACGCACCACACCTTCACCGGCGACCACAGATACGACTTCCGAGCCACCGTAGACATCTGCACCGATCTGGATCAGTGAAGAAATCATCAATGGTGCGTCTTGCATCAGGCCTTTCATGGCACTCTCCTTAAGTCTCACTTTTTGCACTCTTCGAGCCTCAACACAGCAAAACAGGCTTGCGCCCTATCTTTTGGAAGGGGCCAAGACCGGTTTGGTATTCAGGCCTTCGAGCGAAGGTGATTTTTCTCCCCGCGCTCCACTTGGGAGCACTTTGAAGACAAGTGTGGCGTGGAAGTCGGGTTAGGGCAAGACTAACCTTGCATTTTATGTGTTGCTTACCAAAGGCTCCAAAGCCGCTCGAAACGCAGCGGGTAGGGCCGCTGGTCGGTGGTCGTTTGCGCCAACATAGACGTGAACAAAATGCCCCTGTGCTGCGGCAACATCGCTGTCATTGGCGAAAAGTCCGACTTCGTACCGCACGGATGAAGTGCCGATTTTGGTAACGCGGATGCCGGCGGTAACGGTGTCAGGAAAGGCAATGGGCGAAAAAAACTGGCATCCGGTCTCCACAACCAGCCCCACGGTCGCACCGTCCCTGTAATCCAACACGCCCTGTGCCATCAGATAGCCGTTCACAGCCGTATCGAAGTAAGAATAGTAAACAACATTATTAACGTGCCCGTAGACATCATTGTCCATCCATCGGGTCGATATGGTTTGGAAAACCGGATAATCGCTGCGTGTATGCGGTTCCTGGCGGGGCACGGTTCTATCCTTCCACAGTCAGAATGATTTTTCCGATGTGGTCTCCCGCTTCCATCATGGCGTGAGCGTCGGCAGCCTGATCCAGCGGGAAAGTTGCGTGTATGACGGGCTTGATCGTCCCGTCATTCAGAAAGGGCCATATGTCGGTATTCAACCCAGCCGCCAACGCGTCTTTAGCCTCGATTGATTGGGGGCGGAGCGTGGAGCCGGTGAAAGTCTGCCGCTTCAGCATGGCTTGCATGGCATGGAACCGGGCATCTGTTCCGCCTTGAACCGCAATCATCACCAATCGGCCATCGACGGCGAGGCACTTCTGCCCGCGCGCGACATACTCCCCGGCGACCATATCAAGAATGACATCGGCGCCTTTGCCGTCGGTGAGTTCCAAGACCGTCTCTTCCCAAGCTGTGTCGCGATAGTTCAGGGCGTGGTCAGCGCCAAGGTTGATGCAGGCTTCGGCCTTGTCTGCGTTCCCTACCGTAACGATCACTTTGGCCGCGCCCAGGGCTTTAGCCATCTGGATCGCCGTTGTTCCAATACCCGAAGAGCCACCGTGGATCAGAACAACCTCGCCCGCGCTGAGGCGACCTCTGACGACCATATTGCCGTAGACGGTGAAAAAGGTCTCTGGCAAGGCAGCGGCTTCGATAGCCGAGAAGCCTTCGGGCCAAGGCAAAGCATGCCGCCACGGGACGGCAACATATTCGGCGTAACCACCCCCCGGACACAGTGCCGTCAGACGCTGCCCCAACAGCGCAGGTGGAACATCGGAGCCGACATCATAGACCGTTCCCGCCGCCTCCAGCCCCGGTAGATCACTGGCGCCGGCCGGCGGGTTGTACAAGCCCCGGCGCTGCATCACGTCCGGTCGATTGATACCGGCCGCGGCAACTTTCAAAATGAGTTCACCCGGCCCGGCCTGTGGGATGGGTCGGGATGCAGGAACCAGGACTTCAGGCCCACCATGCTGGCTGATTTCAATAACTTTCGCGTTGGGCAAAACCCTAATCCCCCGATCAATCAATTTCTTCAACGGGTGCGGGCGGCACCTCGTTTGCAAGGCCTGTATTCAATTTTATAAAAGATCATGGTGCTAGGCATAATGAAACGAATTTTGCTTGGAATTTCGCTATTGGCGACTACTTTTCTCGCCGCTTGCGGCCACTCCGATCGATTTGTGCTGTTAAATCCGCAGGTTAATCCGGCGGCACCTCAGTTTTCGATGTCCGACATTCCGTATTACGAAAAGCCAAAATTTATCAATGTTGCAGCCGATGAGCGGTTATCCGGTGTGGAAATCAGCCTGCTGCTGCGCGGGCGGACCATTATTTCCCGGTCAGTCGATGAGACGGCGGCCATGCAATATTCCTTCTTTAAGCGTGATGGTCTGCTGGCGATCAACCCACGTCCGGATCGGTTGGTGCTGGGACGGTGGCGTATTGAGCAGGATCAACTTTGCTACGAGTTGGGTCAGGACCAGTTCTGTTCGGCGCTTTATCGGTCTTCAGCGCAGGCCAATGGCGTTCATGTTTATTACTTTGCACGCTTGGAAGACGGTATTCGGCCAACGGTGTTTGTCGACGACATTCAGTCCGGCGATACGATTCCTTTGGAGCGGTTGCCCAAGGCGGTCTAAATTCGTCCCAGAATCATCAGGATTCCATATGAAAAAGGACTTTGAGTATCGGCTCACAGTCCTTTTTTCGTTTATGGTTCCTATGCGGCTTTGACCATGCGTCCATGATTTGCGACCATGCAGCCAATGGGCTATGAAATAGCCTTGTAACAAACGTTTCAATCTATGGAGACTTGCTGATGGCTGGTGTTCGCCTCGAAAAAGCCGTGAAGGAATACGGCGCGACCCGCGTAATCCACAATGTGGACCTTCAAATCGATGATGGCGAGTTCGCCGTTTTCGTCGGCCCTTCCGGCTGTGGTAAGTCAACGCTTCTGCGCATGGTCGCAGGACTGGAAGACATTACAGACGGAAAGCTGTTCATCGGCGACCAGGAAATGAACGCGGTGCCCCCGGCAAAGCGCGGAATTGCGATGGTGTTCCAGTCGTACGCCCTTTACCCGCATCTGACGACGTTCGAGAACATGGCCTTTGGTCTCCGCCTGGCAAAACGCCCCAAGGCAGAGATTGAACAGCGTGTGATGCGCGCTGCGGGTATCCTGCAGATCGAAGAACTGCTGCAGCGTAAGCCAAAGGACATGTCCGGTGGACAGCGTCAGCGGGTGGCGATTGGTCGTGCAATTGTGCGGAACCCGGAAGTGTTCCTGTTCGACGAACCCCTCTCGAACCTGGACGCAAAGCTGCGGGTTCAGATGCGTCAGGAACTGGCTGAACTGCACTCCCAGCTGAAGACCACCATGATCTACGTGACCCACGATCAGGTCGAGGCCATGACCATGGCTGACAAGATTGTGGTGCTGCGCGCCGGTCACGTGGAGCAGGTGGGCGCACCGCTCGACCTGTACCACCGCCCCGCCAACAAGTTTGTTGCAGGCTTCATCGGCTCCCCGGCTATGAACTTCGTATCCGGTGTTGTTGCTGAAGGCGGTGACAAGCAGGCGAAGGTCAAGCTGGAAAGCGCTTCTGACGACATCATTGTTCCGCTGGCACGCCCAATCCAGTCCGGTGAGAAAATCGCGCTGGGTCTGCGTCCGGAGCATACAGCTCTGGTTGACAATAGCCCGTTGAAAGGCACCGTAACCGTGGTTGAACGCCTCGGTTCCGTATCCTTCGCGTATGTAAAGGTTGGTGACGCGACCTTCACCGTTCAGGCCGAAGGATCTGAGGTTATTACCCCCGGTTCTCAGGTCGGTATTGAACTGCCTGCCAACCGCTTACACATGTTCGGCGCTGACGACGTTAGCGTTACCGCTGGTACGGCTTAAGCCCTACACCAGCCCATAAATACAAAATAAATGGAAGCGCCCCCTCACCAAGGGCGCTTTCACGAGACAAAGAAAAATAAAAAGATAGGGTCCTCGAAACATGTCGAAGATCATTGTTGTCGACCCGTTTGACTATGTCGTCTTTGGCGGCACTGGCGACCTTGCAAAACGGAAATTGTTTCCGGCGCTGTATCACCGTGAATTGGATGGTCAGCTGCCCGACGACGCACGCGTTATCGGCGTCGCTCGTTCTTCACTGACCAGCGAGGAATTCCGCAGTCAGGTTGAGGCCGGATTGCGAGAGTTTGTCCCTGCATCTGACCTCGATGACGCTTTGATCGCAAAGTTTGTCGCGCGTTTCTTCTACCAGTCCAATGACGCCTTCACCGTGGATGGGTACAAGAAGCTGAAAGAGACGTTGGACGAGTACCCGGATCGAGTGCGCGTCATCTACCTCGCAACACCGCCCTCCCTGTTTGGACCCGTGTCCGCGTTCCTCGCCGAAGTTGGTTTGAATGGTCCGCGTGATCGGCTGGTTCTGGAAAAACCACTTGGGCACGATTTGGCCTCGAGCCAGGAAATCAACGCTGACGTCGCCAAGGCTTTTGATGAGGCGCACGTTTACCGGATTGATCACTACCTCGGCAAAGAGTCGGTTCAGAACCTCATGGCGCTGCGGTTTGGCAACGTCTTGTTTGAGAGCATCTGGTCAAAAGCCGTTGTCGATCATGTTCAAATTACCGTGGCTGAAGATATCGGCGCAGGCGACCGCGCTGCTTATTACTCCAAGTCGGGCGCTTTGCGCGATATGGTTCAGAACCATCTGGCCCAGTTGCTGTGTCTGACAGCCATGGAGGCCCCGGCCAGCATGGACGCTGACAGCGTGCGGGATGAAAAGCTGAAGGTTCTGCGCGCTCTGCGTCCTTTCTCCGCTGAAGACCTGAAAACCGATGTGGTCCGAGGGCAGTACGCGGCGGGCGCTATCGACGGAGAGTCGGTGCCTGGCTATGCGACGGAACTGGGCGAGCCAACCAACACCGAAACCTATGTTGCGCTTAAGGCGCACGTTGATAATTGGCGTTGGGCTGGTGTGCCGTTCTACCTGCGCACGGGTAAACGCCTACCGGTCCGATCCTCAGAGATCGTAATCTGCTTCAAGTCGATTCCACACTCGATTTTCCGGCCTTACACAACGGACGAAGCGGTTCCAAACCGATTGGTCATCCGCTTGCAGCCCGATGAGGGCGTAAGCCTGCGTCTGATGACCAAAGATCCGGGGCCGGGCGGCATGCGGTTGCGTGCGGCAAGTCTGGATCTGTCCTTCAAAGACGAATTCGAGCTGGAACGCTTCCCGGATGCATACGAGCGTCTTTTGCTCGATGTCGTGCGCGGCAACCGGACCTTGTTCATGCGCCGTGACGAGCTTGAAGCCGCGTGGGAGTGGGTGACGCCGATCTTGGCGCATTGGTCTGCTTCTGATGAAGAGCCAAAGTCCTACCAGTCTGGTAGTTGGGGTCCGACCGCTGCGGCCATGATGATGGATCGCGATGGTCGCCTATGGCACGAAGACATGAAATAGAGACACCCTATGATTCTCGCTGAACACCTCTATGCCTCGTCCGATATCCTTGCGGAGCGACTGGCTTGGAATACGGCCAAATCCCTGATCGACGCCATTGCTGAACGCGGTGAAGCGCGTCTGTTGGTTTCAGGGGGTTCAACCCCAAAGAAGTTCTTTGCTGCGCTGTCGCAACAGTCGCTGGCTTGGGAGCGCGTGACCATTGGCTTGGTCGATGATCGCTGCGTCGAGAGCTTTGATCCAAACTCAAACGCCAAATTGGTGGGTGAAAACCTGCTGGTGGGAGAAGCTTTTGCGGCGACTTTCCAGCCTCTCTATGACCCCGAGCTTGGCGTAGAAAAATCCGCTGAGTGGGCAAATGGTGCGGCGCAGCGTCCGGATATCGTGGTTCTGGGGCTGGGTGGCGACGGCCATACGGCCAGCCTGTTCCCCGGCTCACCGCAACTCGAACAGGGTCTGAGTGCTGGTGCGCCCAGTGTTCTGGCGGCTGAACCAACCATGGAACCCATGGTCACGCGGTTGACCTATTCCGGGCCATTTCTCGCGCAATCGCCGCGCGTTTTCCTGCACTTTGAGGGCGCGGGAAAGCGTGGCGTTTATGAAGAAGCCCGCAGCAAGGACCAGCCTTCGACAACGCCGATCTCCTGGTTTCTGCATCATCCTGATTGTCCGGTCGAAACCTACTGGGCTCCGTAACTGCCCAACCATAAGGGCTGCGAAAACTGAAAGAATTGACCATGACAAAGCTGAACCCCACCATTCAAGCCGTCACGGATCGTATTATTGAGCGCTCGGCACCGACCCGTGCGGCTTACCTCGAACGGATCGAAGCTGCGCGACGGAACAAGCCGCACCGTGCTGAACTCTCATGCGGTAACCTAGCGCACGGTTTTGCGGCTTGCGGTATGGATGAGAAGAAAGCGCTGGCGAAAACCGACCAACCCAACATTGGCATCGTTACCGCCTACAACGACATGTTGTCCGCGCACCAACCGCTCAAAGATTACCCTGACATGATCAAGGCCATTGCTGTGGCAAACGGCGGTGTGGCTCAAGTGGCCGGCGGTGTTCCCGCCATGTGTGATGGGGTGACCCAAGGTCAGCCGGGGATGGAGCTTTCGCTGTACTCCCGCGACGTCATCGCCATGGCCACGGCGGTCGCGCTATCCCACAACATGTTCGATGCGGCCATGTTCCTGGGCACTTGCGACAAGATTGTTCCCGGACTGGTGATTGGGGCGCTGTCCTTTGGTCATCTGCCGGCTGTTTTCCTTCCGGCTGGGCCGATGGGAACAGGGCAGACAAACGATGAAAAGGCCAAGGTACGCGAAGCCTTCGCCAAGGGCGAAATTGGCCGCGAAGAGCTGCTGGAAAGCGAGAGCAAGTCCTATCACTCCGCCGGGACCTGCACCTTCTATGGCACCGCCAATTCCAACCAGATGCTGATGGAATTCATGGGGCTGCACGTCCCCGGCACCACCTTCTTTGGTCCGGGCACACTGGCGCGGGATATCGCAGTGCAGGAAAGCACGCGGGCCGCGCTGCGCTGTATCGACCGTGGGGAAGGCTATCGACCCATTGGCCACGTGCTTGACGAGCGTGCCTTTGTAAACGGTCTGGTCGGCCTGATGGCGACCGGCGGGTCAACGAACCTGACCCTGCACATCATCGCCATGGCAGCAGCGGGCGGCATTCGTCTGACGTGGGACGACATGAACGATATTTCCGATGTGACGCCGCTGCTGGCGAAGGTCTATCCCAACGGTTCTGCTGACGTGAACGCGATGGAGGCTGCGGGTGGTCTGCCGTTCTTGATTGATCAGCTGCGGGGTGCTGGTTTCCTTCATGCGGACGCAAAGACCATCACGGAAAATGGCCTCGCTGACTATGGTCAGGTTGCAAAAATCGCGACACCCGACACCCTGTCTTTTGAGCCTGCGCCCGCTGAGTCGCTCATGCCAGAGGTCCTGACCACACCAGACAAGCCTTTCCAGCCCAATGGCGGATTAAAGGTCCTGACAGGCAATTTGGGGCGCTCGGTCATCAAGATTTCAGCAGTCGCCCCGGAACATCGCTTCATCGAAGCTCCGGCTAAGGTTTTTACGGATCAAAATCAGATCCAGGCAGCCTTCAAAGCCGGTGAACTCCACGGCGATTTTGTCTGTGTTCTCCGCTCGCAGGGTCCAAAAGCCAACGGAATGCCGGAGCTTCACAAGCTGACGCCGCCGCTGTCTGTCTTGCAAAAGCTGGGCTTCAAAGTCGCGCTGGTTACCGATGGCCGCATGTCCGGTGCGTCTGGCAAAGTGCCATCTGCCATTCATCTGACCCCAGAAGCCAGCGATGGCGGCCCTATTGCGAAAATTCGTGACGGCGATGTCATTCGTCTGGATGCTGAAAACGGTGGTCTCGAAGTGCTGGTCCCTGCCGAAGAGTTTGACGCTCGCGAAGCGGCTGTTGATGATATCAGCCAAAGTCACATCCTGATGGGGCGAGAGCTGTTTGCTGCCTTTCGTGCCACTGTCGGCGATTCCGAAACAGGCGCAGGGGTATTCGGGGAGCCGAGCCTAACGGTTCCAGTGGCTTCTGATACTGAAAAAGTAGTGGTGGGTTAAACCATGACCGGTCCAATTTTGGTCGCTGACATTGGCGGAACCAACGTTCGCTTCGGGCTTGGCACAGAGCCGCAAAAGCCCGTGGAGAATATCCTCAAATACCAAATCAGTGGCTTCCCTAACCCGGAGACCGCGATCCGCAAGTATTTCGACGATCTGGGCTTGTCCAAGTCAGAGGTGGGAGAGATCAACAAAGCTTGTTTCGCTGCCGCTGGTCCGGTTGAAGATGACGTGGTTTCTCTGACCAATGGTTCATGGGTGATCGACAAAGCCCAGATCGCTAAGACCTTTGATCTGGATTTTAAGCTGATCAACGATTTCAGTGGTTTGGCGAATGCCATTCCATACCTGCCGGAAAATGAATTGCTCAAGCTTGGTGGTGGAGCGCCCGTAGCCGGCTCTCCCAAAGCTATTTTTGGCCCCGGAACGGGCTTGGGCGTTTCCGGTGCGGTCCCTGATCGTTCGGGGGGCTGGATGGTTCTTTCGGGTGAAGGCGGTCATGTTGCCTTTGCCCCGCGCAGGGAGATTGAGGACCGCATCCTGCAAATTCTTAGACGGCGCATTCCCGGTGGGCGCGTATCAGCAGAAAGACTGCTGTCCGGTTCCGGCTTGGAGATGCTCTTTGAAGCTTTGGCCGAGATCGAGCAGATCCCGGTTCTCCCGCAGTCAGCCAAGGAAATCGTCGAAAATGGTATGGCCGACGAAAGTTCGCTGCAGCGGCAGACCATTTCGCTTTTCTGTGGTCTGCTTGGCAAGTTCGGCGGCGATCTGGCGCTGACCTTGGGGTCGAGAGGCGGGGTCTACGTGGCTGGTGGTGTTGCGCAAGCTTTGCGAGATTTCTTGCCCGTTTCGACCTTTCGCACGCGGTTTGAAGACAAGGGCCGCATGCAGAAGTTTAATGCCGATATCCCGACCTATCTGCTGATTGGCGATACACCCGCTTTGACCGGCTGCGTGGCTGCTGCTGCTTATCCCTGACGGCTTGGGTCAGTCTTCGTCGAAACTGCCATCGTCGTTCAACTGGCCTTCATCATTCAGTGTTTCAGTGAACTGTTCCAGACGCTGCCGCCAAAGCTCATAGGCTTCAGTGACAACATCGTCGTTCTCATCGGTCGCCAAAACGGTCGCGACTTCCTCATTGGTAAACCCCATGCGGAGTTTTTCTTGGAGAACGGCGAGGGTGATTCCGGCTTTGGCCAACGCCAGACGCTGTTCGGGCGTTGCGCGTTCTACCATTTCACGAAGCTCGGCTGAGCTTTTTGGCATTGCGGAGTCAGAAGACATGGTCGGTCCTCAAGCGGTGATAGCGTGAGCGGCCTTGATGGCTTCCTTGGCAAGTGTCGTCAACTCATCCCAATTGCTGGTCTCCACCGCGCTTTTGGGGCAGACCCAAGAACCGCCGACCACATCGACGTTCGGCAAGCTAAGATATTCATGCATGTTCTGGAGCGAGACCCCACCCGTGGGGCAGAACCGGATTGTCTTGAATACGCTGGCAAAGTTCTTCAGATACCGCGCCCCGCCAGAGGCTTCAGCCGGGAAAAACTTCAGGTTTTTGTATCCGCGCTCCATCAAACCCTGCATCTCTGCGGGCGTTGCTGCGCCGGGTAGATACGGCAAACCGAGCGCGTCTGCGGCGTCGAGAAGTGTTGTGGTGTGGCCCGGGGAAACGGCAAACTGCGCTCCGGCTTTTTGGGCTGC
Source organism: Alphaproteobacteria bacterium (assembly GCA_049612785.1). Classification (GTDB taxonomy): domain Bacteria; phylum Pseudomonadota; class Alphaproteobacteria; order UBA7985; family UBA7985; genus UBA7985. The sequence goes on from JBMZBW010000039.1 coordinate 14,769, forward strand.
TTCGAGTTGCTGGGGTGAGACAACGGTCCCGACCCCCGGTATCGCGCCTTCGACACGGGCAACAGCTTCCAGCGCATCCATTGCAGCGGCAGTGCGCAGGGTAATTTCAATACAGGGCAGGCCACCCGCCACCAGAGCCTTGGCAAGGTCTGCGGCTTTGCTCGCATCCTCGATGACCACGACTGGGATAACTGGTGCTGCATCAATAACAAAATCAGTCGCAGTCGCTTGGCTCATATCGGTTCAGCTCACTCCAAAGGGGCGCATTCCTGCGCGCATCAATCCATGACGAACCGGTTTGAGCCATCCGAGCGATTTGAGGGCCGCTCTTCTGGCGTGATCGAGACCCAAGCGGTCGTTTTGTATCGCTTGGTTCAAAAAGTGGGTCGCCGTTAAACGACTTATTACATCGCCCCGACGCTGGGCACCATAGCGCCTTAGCATATCGGGGTCTGCGACTTTGGATGGATGGTCGAAAAGTGACAGTAAAACAGCCACGTCTGCAAAGGATGAATTGAGACCCTGAGCACCAAGGGGCGGCAGAACATGGGCGGTTTCACCAACCAGCGCGAGTTGGGGACCATCAAACCGTTCTGCGATTTGTGTCCCGACCTTAAATCCGCCTCGTGCCCGCAAATCCGTTATTTCTCCAAGAACCCCTCTCAGGGCGCTTTGCAGGGTCAGGCGGAAAGCGTCGTCATCCAGTTCTCTGAGGTTTTCCGCCGTCTCGGGCCGATGAACCCACACGATTGCTGACCGTGGTTTGCCTCGGTCTGAAACGGGCAGGGGCACTGTCGTCAGTGGCCCTTCGCGGCGCTGAAACTCAGTGGAAATGTTCTCATGATCCACAGAATGCTCGATCTGGCAGACCAGTGCGATCTGGTTGGGGTGATGATCCTTGATCTTGATGCCGGCTTGCTCGGGTACAGGCGAATGGCGACCGGCGCAGTCCAGAATCAGATCTGCATCCATCTCGACCCCGTCAGCCAAAGTCAAACATCCGGGTTTCCAGCTCTCTACGGCGGACTCGTAATGCAGGGTTAGCCCCTCAAACCCTTCGGCCATGTCCATCAGCGCTGCCGTTAAATCGGTGTTGATGATGTTGTAGCCAAAGGGCGTGTCCGTGATTTCATCGGCACTGAATGTTTCGATAATCGGACTGTTCCACCGGTCGGCCTGATCATCAATCAGGCGTAGCTTGTCCAAGGGCGCGCTGAGGTGCTCCACACGGGGCCAGACCCCCATGGCGGTCAAGAGTTCCAGGCTCAATGGCATGAGCGCTGTTGACCGCGCAGGTAGTGGTTTCGTGGCTGTGCGGGGGTCGGGGCTGGCATCCAACAGACGCACGGTATGCCCTCGCTGGGCCAATCCAAGCGCAAGTGTCAGACCAACCGGCCCTGCGCCAATGACAGATATCTCTGAACTGTGAATTTCCATATGGCTCATGTGCTTTATGTACCCGCTCATAACAAGGTGCAGCCTGTCGCGGCTGATCTAAGCAAAACCAAAAGTACGAGTCATATGATGTTAAACGCCCTGTTCGAAAACTTCTTTACCGATGAATCAATCAAACTCCGAGCGCTGGACGAGCTGCGTCGAACGCGGAGAGGGAACGATTATCTCTATGCCGATGCAGATTTGACGGAAACAAGTTCTGACAATGAGTCGGTGATCGTCACTGGCCTTGATGCCGCCGGTATCCATGCGGCAATCGAGGCTTTTGTCGTTGATGAGCAGCAGGGCGAGGCCCGTGAAATCCGAGACTTGTCCGGGGTTTATGTCATCCGTACCAAAACCATGCGTTTTCCAAACGGGCTGTCTTACTGGATCGATGACTCTGACCAGGGCAGCCTGCGGGTTAGCCTTTATGCGTGGTCAGTCTACGGTCGGCGCGATTTTGGTGTGAACCAGGCTTATCTGAAGGCTCTGGCTGCGCGACTGACTCAGCCGATCCATTAATCAAAAACCAATACGGCGCGTTCAACGGCCCAGTGTTAAACGCGCCTCGCTTGGATCAGGTCGATACTGTGCGGAACTAGTTAAATTGTCCCTCTGGCGCGAGATAGAGGCGTCCATCCGGCCCGCGCACAACGGCAAACCCGGCGGGAATTTCGGTTACGCCCACGCTTGCCGGATCCACAAGGCGTGATCCTTCCGGCGCCTGACCGAAGATGAGGTCAGCACCGATGGAGCCCGGCGCAGTTGGGTCTTCAACATAGAAGTATTTGCCAGACGGCGCGCGGTAGAGGCGAACACCGGCATTCACCCGGAACCGCGCCAGTTCCTCGCCGACGACCTCAACTGAACCAGCGGGAAGACCATTCGGCACAGGCTGCAGACCCACAATCTCGCCGGAAATGGGAGCAGGCTCCACGCCCACCAGTCGCCAGCCCGAACGACGGTTTTGGTAGTCCAACTGACGGGTCTGAGAGGAGGGAACGCCATACTGCGTCTGATAGGCCGCTGCAGTCGCTGCGAGGTAAGGGTCGCGGTCTACTGCTGTTTGAATAATTTCAGTGTAATAATTTGCGTCGGCTACCGTTCGCCCGAGGTGGGGAGAATAAATCCTCAGGTTGGTCTCGTTGGACACTGGATCGACTAAATTCTGTGACACCGCTGCGCCAGTCGCACCAATGCCGACGACAGCGATCAGGATCGCAAACATGTCGTTCTTCATGACTTGGGTTCGCCCATTCCACTTATATTTGATAAAGCGCGCTTAAACGCTCTTTTTATAATAAGCAAAAGGCAGCAATTGCTGTGCCAGCAACTGAAACGAGGTTACTCGTCGCCAGTAACCACAAGAGTATCTGAAGTTTCTTGACCCCACTCAGACCACGAACCGTCATAAACACGGCTTTCTCGTCCAATTTCATAAAGACTAAGGCTGAGTCCGGCTGCGGTAACACCGGAACCACAAGTCGTTATTATCGGACTTTCATTATCCAATTGCTCAAATGCAGTTTTTATTTGAGAATTTGCGACCAATTCGCCGTTATGCGCGATCAAAGTTGAAAGCGGAACACTGGATGCACCGGGCATATGGCCGCTTCGCATCCCGGCCCGTGGCTCCTTATCAACACCGGTGAAGCGTCCAGCGGGCCGCGCATCCGCAACGGGCTTACCTGCATCTAAGGCAGCTTTTACGTCATTCTTATCGGCCAGAAAATCAGATCGGAAGTCACCTCTGGGCGTGTAAGTTACGGGGACCGCTGGTTTTGCGTCAGAAACGGTTGGGTAACCTGCGGCGATCCAAGCCGGCAGTCCGCCGTTCAGAACCAACACTTTGTCATGCCCAAACATGCGGAACGTCCACCAGACGCGAGGTGCGCTGAACAGGTTTTTCTGATCGTAGACAACGACAGTATCCTGCTCCGAGATTCCTAAATGACCCGCCGCTTCAGCGAATATTTCGGGTGTTGGCGCAGTATGCGGCAGGTCGGATGGGGTGCAAACTGCATCAATGTCAAAGAACTGTGCACCAGCAATGTGAGCTTCGTTGAACAGGGCGCGTGCGTCTTTCCCTTCGGTCGGCAGATAGAACGTGCCGTCGAGCAGCTTGATGGTCTCACCGCTCGAAATGCGCTGGTGGAGCTCAGAAGCAGAAATGAGCGCTGAGGCCATGATCTTTAGCCTTCCATCCATGGCGGAGTTGGCAGGTCTTTACTGCGCAAGAACTCCGGATTGTACATTTTTGAGGCGTACCGGCTGCCGCTGTCACACAACATGGTAACGATGGTTGAACCTTTGGGCATGTCAGCGGCCATCTTGACAGCGCCGGCGACATTAAGTGCAGCCGAACCGCCGAGGAACAGGCCCTCTTCCTGCAACAGCTGGTAAGCCCGAGCCAGCATTTCTTCATCAGAAACCCTGTATGAGAAATCCGGTTGAAAGCCTTCAAGGTTTGCCGTTATTCGACCCTGCCCGATGCCTTCGGTGATTGAACCACCTTCGGACTTGAACTCGCCTTCGGTGTAATAAGCGAACAAAGCCGCGCCGTAGGGGTCAGCGAGGCCAATTTTCACCTGAGGCTGGGCCGCGCGAAGTGACATTGCGACGCCACTAAGGGTGCCGCCCGAACCAACGGCACAAATGAAGCCATCAACCTTGCCATCAAGATCGCGCAGAATTTCCGGACCGGTGGTCTCGGCGTGCGCATCGCGGTTTGCGGTATTGTCAAACTGGTTGGCCCAAATCGCCATCCCCGGCGTTTGCGCTGCGCGTTCTTCAGCGAGACGCGCCGAGTATTTCACGTAGTTGTTGGGATCACGGTACGGCACAGCCGGAACAAGAATGAGCTCCGCACCCAACTGGCGCAAGGCGTCTTTCTTCTCCTGGCTCTGGGTTTCTGGCATTACGATTGTGGCTTTATATCCCCGCGCCGCCGCAACGTGGGCGATGCCGATACCGGTGTTTCCGGCGGTGCCTTCGACAATCGTAGCGCCCGGTTTGAGTTCGCCGGAAGCCTCAGCAGCCTTAACGATGCCCAGAGCGGCGCGGTCCTTTACCGATCCACCCGGGTTCATGAATTCGGCCTTGCCGAGAATCGTACAGCCGGTTTCTTCGGATGCCTTTCTCAATCGGATCAGCGGGGTGTTCCCAATCGCTTCAACAAATCCGTTGCGCACTGGCATCTTGAAGTCTGCGGACATGATGGACTCTCACTTTGCCTAAAAAGGTTCAACATTGTTCTTTAAGGATATGCTTGCACGAACCCATACACGCAAGCCAACAGCCACGAGTCTGGTTGGCACCTGCCACCCACCTGACCTTTTCTATTTTCAGAATAAGCCGAATCCAACCACCGCCAGATGCATACAAAACTCAAATTACAGTCCATCGAACAGCGCTCACGTGAGTTTGTTCAAGCGCGAAAACCGATAAAAAGCGTCGCAAAAACAGCGCATTACAAATTTTATCCGCAATTCTTTGGACAACTTTTGTTCAGTTAGCCGTCCAGTCGGTTGAGAAATTCGCAGAATGTCATATGCAAACAGCGCCGACGCAGCGCTTTCTTTCTTCCTTTTGCGTCGTCGTCCGGAAGGGACTTTATGAACCGCACCTTGAATCGCTTCTTGCCCATCAAACGCGTTGCTGCTGCTGGCCTGTTAACCTTGGGTTTTAGCTTGGCGG
>JBMZBW010000040.1:0-19247 GCA_049612785.1 Alphaproteobacteria bacterium
CGACACGGGCGAAGCCTCTTAACTTAGTTGGATCGGGCGTAGTTGGGCGCGTCCTTGGTGATGGACACGTCGTGAACGTGGGATTCCCGCAATCCGGCTGAAGTGATGCGCAGGAAGGAGCAGTTTTTCTGCATGGACGCGATATCGGCATTGCCGGTGTAGCCCATGGCGGCCCGCAGACCGCCAACCAACTGGTGCAGAATGGCGTTGGCCGGGCCTTTATAGGGTACGCGACCTTCGATGCCTTCGGGGACCAGCTTGAGCGAAGAGCTGACTTCCGCCTGGAAATACCGGTCTGCGGATCCGCGCGCCATAGCCCCGATGGAGCCCATGCCCCGGTAGGACTTGTACGAGCGACCCTGATAGAGAAAGACCTCGCCGGGGGCTTCGTCCGTGCCGGCCAGCAGTGAGCCAACCATGCAGGCGGAGGCACCGCCAGCGATGGCTTTGGCAATGTCACCACTGGTCTTGATCCCGCCGTCAGCGATAATTGGCACGTCCTGATCCGCTGCGGCCTCGACCGCGTCGGCGACGGCTGTCAACTGCGGTACGCCAACGCCCGCAACGATGCGCGTGGTGCAGATGGTTCCCGGACCGATGCCAACCTTGACGCCATCTGCGCCCGCATCGATCAGGGCTTTGGCACCGTCACCGGTAGCGACGTTGCCGCCGATCACGTCGGCTGCGTTGGACAGGCGCTTGACCGCGTTGACCTGGCTCAGCACGCCTTCGCTGTGACCGTGTGCCGTATCGACGATGATGGCGTCGACCCCAGCCTCCAGCAGCGCCTCTGCGCGCTTGAGGCCGTCCGGTCCCACGCCGGTCGCCGCAGCGACGCGCAAGCGGCCTTGATCGTCTTTGGTTGCATTGGGGTGGTTCTGGGCTTTCTCGATATCCTTCACCGTGATCAAGCCGACGCAGCGGAAATCATGATCGACCACGAGCAGTTTTTCGATCCGATGCTTGTGAAGCAACCGTTCGGCTTCTTCGCGACCGCAGCCTTCGGTCACGGTGATCAGGTTCTCGTGCGTCATCAGCTCGGCCACGGTCTGACGCTGGTCCTTGGCAAAACGCACATCGCGGTTCGTGAGCACGCCGACCAGTTTCTCTGAGCCCGGTTCCACCACGGGAATACCGCTGATCTTATGTTGCTCCATCAGCATGAGTGCGTCGGCAAGGGTCGCGCTGGGGCGAATGGTCACCGGGTTCACGACCATGCCGGATTCGTACTTTTTCACCGACTGAACGGCCATGGCCTGTTCTTCGATGCTCAGGTTTTTGTGGATGACACCGATCCCGCCGGCTTGTGCCATTGTGATGGCCATAGGAGCTTCAGTCACCGTATCCATAGCAGCAGACATCAGGGGAATGCCGACCGATAGCGTCCGGGAAATCCGAGTGTGGGTGTTGGTGTCAAGGGGAACAACGTCCGAGCGTTGGGGCTGCAGAAGAACGTCGTCGAAAGTCAAAGCGTCGCGGATGCGCATGGGGAAAAGGTCCTCGCCCTTTTCTTTGATAGAGTATGGGAAAGCGACGGTTTGGAAAACCCGCAAGACCGCGCACTGTGGGTTGAGCGCAGCTTATGACTCGACCGTTGTTTCTCCGGCTCCGACCACCGGCGGTCGATATCCGCTCGCGGCGATGTAAGCCTCTGAGCTGTCGCTGCGGCTGGCTGGTGGTTTGATCACTCGCACTTTGTCGAAGCACTGCGCCAGTGTGCGCTGCAATTCACCCTGCGCGCCGCCTTGCAGGATCTTGACGATAAACCAGCCACCTTCCGCAAGCACTTCGTGAGCAAAATCCAGCGAGATTTCGATCAACGCGACAATGCGCAGGTGATCGGTTGCTTTGTGCCCTGTGGATGAAGCAGCCATATCGCTGAGGACGATATCGGCCTTATGCCCGCCCAGCAGATCCCGGACGCGGTCCATGTCCGCATTTTCCCGCACATCGCCAACAATCACTTCGGCCCCGGCTACGGGTTCTGTCGGCAGCAGGTCAATACCGACCACTTTGCCTTCGCCGCAAAACTGGACAGCAACCTGCAGCCATCCACCCGGTGCGCAGCCCAGATCAACCACGCGCTTGCCCTTGGCGAGGAACTTGAGCTTGTCATTCATCTCGAGCAGCTTGTAAGCGGCTCGGCCCCGGTAGCCATCACGCTTGGCAGCTGCGACGTAGGGGTCGTTCAGTTGTCGTTGCAGCCAGCGGGTTGAGGAATTCTTCCGCCCGCGCGCCGATTTGACCCGAACGGCAAGCTCTCGGCTTTGGCCCGGTGCGCCGCTGCTGCGGCCGGAACTGCCGGTGCGTTTTGGTTTGTATTCGACCATCAGTCCTGAGCAGCCTGCGTCTGGGGTTGAGCTTGAGCGGTGTCGGCGCCTTTGCGTCGAGGTCGCCGCCTTGGGCGTCTGCGCTTGCCGGGCATTTTCCCCTGCATCATCCGCAAGAGCATCCCTTCGCGCAAACCCCGGTCGGCTACCGATAGGGTGGGGACGCTCCATAGGGAGGTCAACCCGTCCAGAACCGCGCAGCCGGGCAGCACGAGATCAGACCGACCCCGACCGATGCAGCCCAGCATGGCGCGGCTGTCATTATCGCGGGCGCGCAGATCACCGATGACCGCCTTCGCGTCCTTGACTGCCAGTCGCATGCCATCGACCTTGGACCGGTCATAGCTGGGGAGGTTCAGGTGAAGACCGGCGACGGTGGTTATCGTGCCGCTGGTGCCAACCATCTGAACCTCACCGCGCCCGACCGCATCAACAATGCCGTGGCGCTTTGAAAACTGCTTGAAAGCCCGGCGGGTGTTGCGGACGATGGTGTCGAAGTTGTCATCAGACAGCTCCAACCCATCCCCATACTTCTCCGCAAGCGTGACGACGCCCAAAGGCACAGAACGGCTTGCCAGAACGCGGGGACGCTCGGTTGTCGTGTCGATCCAAGAGACTTCGGTCGATCCGCCGCCGATGTCGAAAACCAACGCGCGCGGCGTGCTGGTGTTGAGCAGGGACGCGCAACCCGCGAGCCCGATGGCGGCTTCTTCCTGACCGGAGATGAGCCGCAACTTGACCCCTGTGTCGCGTTCAACCCGCTCGACAAACTCAGCATAATTGGCCGCTTGGCGACAGGCTTCAGTGGCGACAGCATCAACCCGCGCTGCCCGCTGTTTGCGAATTTTGCCGGCGCAGATGTTCAGCGCGGCCACCGTTCGGTTCATGGCCTCTTCAGACAACAAGCCGGTCTGTCCCAAGCCTTCGCCCAAGCGGACGATGCGTGAAAAGGCATCAACGACGGTAAACGGCTGGGATTGCGCTTTTGCGTTGGGGCGGGCGATGAGCAGGCGGCAGTTGTTCGTACCCAGATCGATGGCAGCATAGACTGCGCTGTTGCTCCCTTCGCCTCTAGCGCGTCCTTTGGCTGAGGACGCAGAGGCTGGACCACCTTTGATTTTGCCCGGACGTGTCCCTGCGTGAGCAGACGCCCGAGGATTCCCCTTAGCACCACGTCGGCGACGGTTACGTCTGCTCGGCGCGTCTTTGTCTAAGGGGGCAGACTGCGCATCGGACATGCGTGCGCCCCCGTACTCTTGGTCTAAGCGGCTGATTCCGCTGAACTTGACGCAACTCTGACACAGGCGGGGTCAGCAGGTAAAGAGGCGACTTAAGTTTGCGGCCCCAAATGCCGCTTGCCTTTCTTCGCAGCGAGAAGGATTTGCTTGAGCCGCTCCATCGACGAATCCCGCGTACGGTCATAGCTGGGGTCGTCGGCACAGCTGGGACAGGACCAGCCCGCTTTGAACTTTGGGTCATCAAACTGGCTCGGGGCAACGGGCATCCTGCACACGGGGCAGGAAATATGACCCCCCGGTTCCATATTTTTGTTCAGCGCAACCCGGTCGTCGAAGACATAGCAATCGCCGTCCCACAGGTTGGTTTCCTCGTCCGTTTGCTGGAAATAGCGGAGGATCCCCCCTTTGAGCTGGAACACGTTGTCGAAGCCTTCGTTCTTCATGAAAACCGTGGCCTTCTCACATCGAATGCCCCCCGTGCAGAACATGGCGATTTTCTTGTCTTCCTTGCCCTTGAGCTGATCGCGTACGAATTGCGGAAACTCGCTGAAGGATACGTTGCCGGGGTCGATGGCACCGGGAAAGGTGCCGACCTTGGTTTCAAAGGAATTGCGGGTATCGATGATAATTGTATCCGGATCCTGGATCAGCTCATTCCAGGCTGCTGCGTCCAGGTGCTCACCACCCTCCCCGGTCAGCGGCGTCGCCGACGGGTGCTTGATGGTGACGATTTCCTTTTTCAACTGAACCTTGAGCTTGCGGAAGATTGGACGGTCAACGCGGGACCATGTTGGATCAAAGCCGCGCTCTAACCCGATCTTTTGCGCCAGCGTGTCGAGCGTGTACTCCAGCAAGTCCTGACTGGGGGCACAGATGGTGCCGTTTGCACCTTCATTGGCAATCAAAATGCTGCCGTAGACCTGCTTTCCGTCAAGCAGCGCATTCATTTGGTCCTTGATGACCGCAGGATTGCTGACGGTGGAAAAACCATAGAAGGCACTGACCCACCAGTCCTTCTCTGTGTGGCTGACTTTCGGGGTCGCCCAGGAATTCGGAAAGTCCATGCTGCACCTGACGTGTTCTTACCCAGTGCCTCAGTAACTATACAGGTCCAGCGGTACCTCCAAGCCCATGAGTTGAAGCCAGCTTGCAAAGCCGCTCCGCGTGCGGTGCCGCTCTACCTCCAAACGCTCCAAATCCCTGCGGACTTCGCGCAGCTCCCGCAGGACCGCTACGTCGTGGACGTAGCCTGCGAAAATCATGTCTTCGAGCTGGTCGCGCCGAGCCTTCAGGTTGGTTTCGTCGATGATCAGCGATTCCAGCGTTGAGCGGGTGTTGAACGCGCGATCAAAGCCGGGCGCCAAAGCGGGCGGACAAATATTCGGGTTCACGCTGCGATTTCCACCCCAGACCCAGCCGTTCTCAATGGTGCAGAACCGCATGAGGCCGCGCTGGTATCCTGCGATGTAGGCGTCACCATCGGGGAGCACGCCGACGGGCAGGCATGTGTCATAAAGACCGGGCAAGCGGCTCTGAAACCCTTTGGAGGCGTGCAACTCACCCGTCGCACCCCAGTCGGCGTAGGGGCAATGCTCGGGCCGGATGGCTGAGCAACTTGCGACAAGTAAAGAAACCAACCCGACAGACGCCCAACGGCAAAGCTTCAGAAATCCATCGTTCACCATCAGTCTCACGGCTGCACCCCATTGAACCATAAACATACTTCTTTTCCGATTTTATGCCTCACCTTGATGGCGATTCAATGGAGCTGCTGTGGCAAATTGCCTATGAACTAAAAACATTAAAAAAACACTAAAAACTATTGATAAATCTCGAAAATTTATATAAGTCTCTGTTATCAAATTCGCTATCATTGCGATTTAAGGACTGGAAATAGGGGTATTTCCGGTTCGGTACGCACGAAACCACCCCGGTATTTTTAGGGCGGATTCGTATGATTTAGGAGCCTAAACATGCGCAATTTTCTGCGCACGACCCTTCTGCGTGGCAGCTGCAGAAAGGGGGATCACCGATGGATACGCGGCCTGCTTGCCGTGCTCGTCGTTACCTTTAGCGTGACGAGGGAAGCAACGGCAGACTGCGAATGGACGCTTCTGAACGCGGTCGCCGATTGCGATGGCTCACCAGGTGGAGACGTCGCTGCGGCGAACTTCAGCCTGTCTGCAGCCCAAGATGCCATCGACAACACACTGCGCCTGATCAACGACACAAATTCGAATTCAGTCAGTTTCGATGCCCCGATTGATGCCAGCACGCAGGATGTTTTCGGCGATAGCCTGATCCTCAGCGGCGATAACTTGAGCAGCATTGATGTGATCCAGCTGACAGATACGCTGGGCTTTGAGACTCTGCGCAAGGAAGGCAATTCCACGTGGGGCGTGACGCTCAGTGATGCCAGCATTCTTTCTATTATCATCGAAGCCGGACAGGTGGATTTCGGCTCGGCGGGAAGCCCCAGCACGTTTTCAGCCGCGACCGCGCTCTCTGTTTCTTCTGGCGGGGAAATCGATGGATACCTGGCCATAGGAGACCCCGGCACGCTGGGTACGACAGTGACCATCGAAACCGGCGGCGAGCTGGAAGCGGAAGTGTCGCTGGGTGGCGGCAATAACGTGCTTTCCAATCACGGCAAAGTCAGCAGTTCAGCCTTTGAGTTTGGTCCGGGCGATGATGTCGTTCTGAACCACAGCGCATGGGACGCTGTTGTGGATATGGGGTCGGGTGAAGATACTTTGACCAACCACGGTACTCTGTCTTCGGCTGGGGTTACGCCAGAGTGGAATCTGGGCGACGGCGATGACAGGTTTCACAATTATGGTCTGGTGGAAGCGTTGGTCGAAATTGATCTCGGACCCGGCGCAGACACGGCGATTATTTACGACGGCGAACTTCGCGGTGTGCTGACCCTCGACAGCGCTGGAGAGGATGACAGTTTCACACTGATGCCCGGTGGTGCCGTTTCGGGAGAAGTAGCGACTGGCGCCGGGAATGATCAGGCGCTGATCGCCGGAGACTTGAGCGGTAGCATCGATATGGGGCCGGGTGTCGATCACCTGACTTGGGACACCGCCACCTCCGTGATGTCAGGGTATTTGCTGGGTGGGGAGGACGGGGGAGACCCGGATGCCAATATCGAAATCGATGTCCTTACTCTAAGCGGTCTGGGTGCCACCCTCACAAATCTGAACTTGCCCGGCGGCGCTGTTGATCAGTGGGAGGAGATTATCCTTCAGAGTGGTGACTGGATTCTGGATAACGATGGCATCGCTGATGATGATTTGCTCACTCTTGAGCTGCAGGGTGGATCCCTGACCATTCCGGCTGGGGATAGGCTGGATCCCGATACGGTGATGCTGACCGATGGTGACCTGATCGTTGATGGGGCTCTCAATGTTGCTAATCCGCTGGAAATGAACGGCGGCGCTTTGATGGGTGAGGGCGTTATTACCGGTGACGTTGTGTCCACCAACGGGACGGTTTCACCTGCTGACATCGGGCAGGTCGGTGAGCTTACCATCGATGGTGACCTGACCTTGGGTCAGGACGTTGTGCTGACTTTAGACATTGATCCTGAAAGTGGTGCAACGGACCTGTTGACCGTGACAGGCCAGCTGGATCTGCAGAACCCGACCTTGAGTTTTGAAGGCCCCAGCGGTGGTGCGGGGGCTCAGGATTTCACCCTCATCGAAGCGGGTTCGATCCTTGGCGATATCGACCTCGAAGACACTGCGACCCTCGATTATGAAGTGTCCATCGACACCGCTGCGGGCGAGGTGACAATTTCCATTAACCCGACGTACGAAACAGCCGGGGGCGAGGGCACGGGCAATACGGAAAACCAGAACGATACCCGACGGGGCGTGGCGGATGCCGTGAACGCAGGGTTGGTGGACGAGGCACTTCTGGATGCTTTGGATGACGTCGCCGAGGAGGACTATCTTGCCATCCTCGACCAGCTGCATGGCGAAGCGTACGTGCTGAAAACGGCCTCTGCGATCATGGCCAACAATCTGTTTTCGCATCAGTTGCTTCACCGGCTTGGTGACCGAGAGCGATGCGGCACACTGGTTGGCGCGGCAGAAACCAACTGTCGCCCCAATGGAGAACGGCAGTCCGATTTGTGGGTCGATGTGGTGTTGGAAAGACTAAACTACGAACACCCGGATGCCTCCATGGCCGCAGACGTTGATATCGAACAGATCTTTGTCGGCTTTGATACGCACAGCGCAGAGTCCACCTTTGGCGTTGCCGGTGCCTTTGCCCAGAGCGAAGCACGCACGGACCTCATCGCCTTCAGTGAGGGTCAGGTCTTCAATTTGGGATTTTACGGCAGCCGTGATGTTGGGTTGGTGAACTTGGATGCCGCGCTGATCTACGGCTACAGTCATGAGACCATGTCGCGGACCATTGATATTCAGGGGACACTTGCCGGACAGGATCGCTTTGTCGAAACCATCAAAGGTTCCTCAGCGCGCCAAACCCTTCTTTTGGATACGGCTCTGACGCAGGAGTTTCGGGGCCCTGACGGGTTTGAGTTGCAGCCAAAAGTCGGGCTGACGTTGTCGCACTCACTCGCCGGTGAAGTCACAGAAACCGCAGCTGATGGTTCCGCCGCCTGCGCAGCCTGTTTGACGGTGAGTTACGACCCGTTCACGCGGCTGAGCACAAACGCAGGTCTCGAAGCCCGGCTCGCGATGCCGCTAACCCCTTGGCTGCAGCTGATGCCAGAAATTCGCGGCGCGCTGGAATATACCGTGCTGGGACGTGAAGCGACCCAGACCAATGCTTTCGTGGGCGGAGAAGATCTGGCCTGGGACATTGAAGGGTACGTGCCGGACAATGTTTGGGCCTTGGGATTTGGACTGAACGTCCATCTGGGGCAGTCGCTGATTGGTTTTCTTGATTTTGACCGCACCCAACTGGAGACGGGGTTTGATGATCGAACGAGCTTTGGCGTGCGCCATGTTTTCTGATGGTCCAAAAACACCCGCGCTCGAAGATCGCGCGCTCTTAATCTGTTTCGGAACTCGCTTGCCGGGTCTGGAGACAGATGGTCATGACGGGGTATTGCGGGTTCTGGATGGCGCTTTGAACCGTTTTGTCCAGGCCGCGCTGCAAGGCATCGACGCGTTTGACTTCCTGTTCAGCGGTGCGGCAGAGGGCTTCGGACTGCATAGGAACCTGCACGGTTTCCGTAACGCCCTCGGCCAGCAAGAAAACAACCACCAATACCCAAGCCATCAAAACACTCTCTTTGTTCGTTTGATGCTTTCCTAGGCGCTCGCTGGGGTCATGAGCAAGGCACTAATACCCGAAAAGGCCGGTCAGACTGCGAAGTGCGCTTGTATCAGCGGTAAAAACTCGCGGACACGGTCCGATGCCAGTCGATAAAATACGGTCTTACCTTCGCGACGGAATTCAACCAGGTGCGCCTCGCGAAGGCGTCCTAACTGCTGGGATACAGCCGGTTGGCGCATGTCGAGGGTTTCGGCCAATGTCGTGACTGTTTGCTCACCTGACTGAAGTAAGGTCAGCAGAGCCAAACGATTTTCGTTAGAAAGGGCTCGCAGAAAAAGCGTTGCTTCTTCAACGTTGACCGGTGCAGCTGGTGAGCTACTACCCGGGAGGGCGTCTAGCGCAGAGTCATCTTCGTAACTCAATTCCTCCGCCAACTGGGAGGGTGCAGGCCCCGAATCCGATTCTGATGACACAGACATAATCGCAAAACGGTTCTTACTTATTTCGACTCTATATTAAGCCTTTTCTAATATACAAAATCTTTGGCAGATCGAAAACTACTTTATGTGAACGCCGAATAACGGTGTCTGAATTGCGAAAACAGGTGCTTCAATTACAAGGCGACTGAACCCATATAGGGGCTAGAATTGGTGTAGTATCAGTCAGTTCGATTTGCCGAAAACTAGGGACGGAAGAGTCACTCATGGCCATTCGCGGTATTTTGATCGCGCTCATCATCTTTATGGCGGTTGCCATGGGGATGGTTATTAACATCATGCGCGGCTCCGAGCCTCCGGAGAATAACCCCCCAGCAGAACTCGCAACAGATGACTACGCCTTGGATGTACGGACGCGGGTTTTCAACGAGGAAACCCTCGTACGCGTGATCCAACTGGCCGGTCAGACAGCAGCCAACAGACGTGAAACGGTCGTCGCTCAATCCGGTGGAACGCTGGCGGAAGTGCGGGCTGACAAGGGCGACATTGTCGCCGTTGGTGACGTTATCGCAGTCATTACGGCTGCTGCGCGCGATGACAGCCTGCGGCAGGCCGAAGTTGCATTAGAAGCGGCGCGGGTGGACCTGGACGCAACCAAAAAGCTGGTTGAAGAAGGTTTTGCGCCGCGGAACTCTTTGGTGGGCGTTCAGTCTGCCTATGAAGCCGCCGCTGCCGCCCTCGAGCAGGCGCGCGAGCAGATTTCTGATCTGGAAGTCAAATCCACCCTTGCTGGTATCGTTGAAAACCGTATTGCGCAGATTGGTGGCTTTGTCGGCTCCGGTGACCCGGTCGTCGCCGTCACATCCCTGGACCCCATGATCGTTTCGGCGGATGCGGGCGAGCGACAGGTCGCCGATTTCAGCATCGGACAGATGGCGCGGGTTGAACTGGCAACGGGTCAAAAAGTCGAGGCCCGGATCTCCTACATCTCGCCCTTTGCGGATGCCTCCACGCGGACGTTTGAAATCGAGGCCGAAGCGCCAAATGCGGACTACCGCCTCTTTGAGGGTGTTACCGCCACGATGTATGTCGATATTCCAACCGAAGGGCTTCATTACGTGCCGACTGGCCTGCTGCAGCGCGCACCCGATGGCCGCCAGGGGTTGTATTCCGTTGAAGACGGTAATCACGTAAAGTTTAACCCGGTGACGGTTGTCTCTGCCGACGACAAGGGTAGTTGGGTCGATGGACTGGATGGTGATGTCATGCTGATTACTGTCGGACAGGCGTCGGTTAAAGCCGGACAGAAAGTCAATCCAGTCGATGAAAGCGTTGTTGCGCAACTGACCGCCGATGAGGCTGCAAACGAATAAGAGCTGGGTCTAAACACCAAGGCCCGAGTAGAAGAGACCAAACCCATGATGAATTCGATCATTGAGGCAATGCTGCGGTATAACCGTACGGTTCTCACGCTGTTGCTGGCGCTGTTTGGCGCTGGGGTATACAGCTGGATCATTCTCCCCAAAGAAGCCTTCCCCAACGTCACCTTTCCTTCGATCTACGTGTCGATTTACCAAAACGGTATTTCTCCCGAAGACGCGGAAGACAAGCTGATTAAGCCGATGGAAGGCGAGTTGGCAGGCGTCGATGGGCTCAAGACAATGACGTCCACAGCCTCGCAGGGTTACGCCAATATCGTGCTGGAATTCGAAGCGGGCTTTGACGACGAAAAGGCCGAGGACGACATTCGTCTTGCCGTAGACCGGGCGAAGCCAAAGTTGCCGCAGGATGCTGAAGAACCGGTGGTGACGCCCATCAACCTGTCTGAACAGCCCATTCTCGTCTACGGCCTGACCGGTCCTGTCCCTGAAAAGACGCTGGTCGATTTTGCCAAGGACCTGAAGGCTGACATTGAAGTTCTTCCCGGCGTGCTGGAGGTTAACCTTGCTGGTGACAGAGAGCGCGTGATTGAAGTGATCATGCAGCCCACGACCTTCGAAAGCTATAACCTCGATATCAACCAGATTGCTTCGGCTATCACCAATGCCAACCAGCTGGTTGTGACTGGCACCACTGAATCCTCTTCTGGTGCTTTCGACATCGAACTTCCCGGTGAGTTGCAGGGCATACGGTCCATCGAAGATCTGCCTGTGATGGTCGATGGTAACTCCATCATCCGTTTCAGCGACATTGCAGAGATCCGTGACACTTTCAAAGACGCTGGAAACTACGCGCGCGTAAACGGTCAGCCTTCGGTTTCGATTTCAGTATCGAAGCGGACGGGAACCAACACGCTCGAAGTGACAGCACGGATCAAGGAAGTCATCGAAGCGGCGACTGCGGGAACCGAAATCACCGCAGAGCCAGACAATAATGGGGAATCGAGCTGATGGAATCGTTGCAAGACCTTATCGTCGCGACCAACTCCTACGACGACTCAATTTTCGTTGCGACCCTTCTGGGTGACCTGATCAACAACGTCGCTTTTGCTGTGCTGTTGGTCATGATTGTCGTTGTTGCCATTCTGGGCCTGCGTTCGGCGCTGCTCGTCGCAATCTCCATTCCCGGCTCCTACATGATCGGCTTTATCGCGCTGAACATGATGGGGCTGAGTGCCAATATCGTGGTGCTGTTTTCGCTAATCCTAGCCTCAGGCATGCTGGTCGATGGTGCGGTGGTTGTCACCGAGTATGCGGATCGAAGGCTGTCTGAAGGCGCGACGATGAAGCAAGCCTACGGCGATGCGGCGAAACGCATGTCTTGGCCGATCATCGCGTCTACAGCGACAACGCTGATCGTTTTTGCTCCCTTGCTGTTCTTCCCCGGCTTTACCGGGCAGTTCATGAAGTACCTGCCCATTACATTGCTGGTGACGCTCTCGGGCTCTCTGCTCATGGCTTTGTTCTTTGTGCCCACCATGGGCGCAAATTTCCGCCCCTTCTTTTCGACCATCATCATGTTTCTGGGCGTGGTGACCGGGATCAACGTTGTGATGATGGGATCTAACGGCGCGCTGGCAGGCATCATGAGCAGTTTTGGGCTCGACCTCGCGAACAGCGTCTTGATGCCATTCGCAGCCATGCTGGGCTTGCTCACAGTTCTGGTGGTTTACTTCATTGTGCGCCCCATGGTGTTCTCGCTGATTGGCGATCCCAAGCAGACCCGCACGGTCGAAGAAGCCTCCGACCCTCGCAACGCAAAGGGTATCGCGCGGTTGTACGTTGCTGTGATTGGTCAGCTGCTCAAGGCTCCGATCATGGTTGCTGTCCTGGGCCTGCTGGTGCTGGTTTTCTCGTTCGTCTTCTATGCTTCGCGGAATATTCCGACCGAGTTTTTCCCAGCCACCGAACCCGATAGTGCCAATATTTACATCAAAGCACGCGGTAATTTGTCGATTGATGAGAAAGACATTCTTGTGCGCGATGTGGAGAACGTCATCTACGGTCTCGCGCGGAAGAACGGTGAGTTCTCAGCGATTTCGGCGACGTCGCAAAGTGGCGGCGCGACCAACTCAGCAATCCCGGAATCGGAAGACACCATCGGTTCGATCCAGCTGACTTTTGTGGATTACTTCAATCGTCAGCGTCCCATTGCCGATGTGCTACAAGAAATCCGTGACCGGACAGACCATTTTGCGGGTGTGCAGGTGGAAATCCTTGCCGTTGCCGGTGGTCCGCCCTCTGGCAAGGCTGTTCAGCTGCGGCTGCGTTCGGAAAACCCTGTGCTTCTGCGGCGGGAGCTGGACCGCATCCGCGGCATCATGGAAGCGAACGAAAACCTCGTTGATATCGAGGATGGCCTACCGCTGCCCGGAACCAAGATCTCGCTGGATCTGAAAGAAGCCGATGCGCAGCGACTGGGCGTCACAGCGTTCCAGATCTCGCAATATATCCAGATGACCAATGATGGGTACACGGTTGACAGCATTCGCCTCGACGGTGCCAACGATGAAACCGACATTGTTTTCCGGTTCCCGCCAGAGTTCCGGTCCATCGACCAGCTGGGCAAAATCCGGATCAACACGCCGGGTGGCACCGTGCCGATTGAAAATCTCGTGGACTTCGAGATTGAGGAGCGCACCAGCCTCATTACCCGGATTGATGAGCGCCGCGCATACACCATGTCCGCGAACATCGCTGAGCCTAAGCCGGGCGAGACCAAGGCAGCGGCTTCAACGGTTGTGGAGGAGCTGACGGCCTCCCTGAAAGAAGCGCGCATTGACTCGGACGTGGCTTGGGAATTCGTTGGCGACAATCAGGACCAGCAGGAAGCCTTCAGCTTCCTGGGCGGCGCTTTTGCCATGGCTTTGGTCGGGATGTTTGCCATCCTGATTACCCAGTTCAACAGCTTCTATCGGGCCATGCTGATTCTGACGGCTGTGGCTATGTCACTGCCGGGTGTGATGTTCGGCCTGATCCTGACCAATTCAGGGTTCGGGGTGTTTACCTTTATCGGCGTCGTGTCGTTGGCGGGTGTCGTGGTGAACAACAACATCGTGTTGGTGGATACCTTCGCCAACCTCGAACGTGAGAACAAGCCGCGCAGCATCGAAGAGTACAAGCGCCTGATCATGCTCACCGGGGCGCAGCGTTTGCGGCCTGTCTTGATCACCACCATCACGACCATTCTTGGCCTGCTGCCGCTGGCCTTGGGTGTTGGCGTGGACTTCCAGAACTTTGTGGTGACGGGCATTGACCTGACCCCGCTGACGGGTCTGCCGCTGGTTGGCGATTTCATCGCTGAGCTGAACGCCAAGCCGGGCGTCGTGAGCCAGCTTTCATCCTCTTCGCAGTGGTGGAAAGGCATGAGTCAGGCCATCGCCTTTGGTCTGGCCTTTTCGACCGTGGTTTCCCTGTTTTTCACACCTTCCATGTTGATGATTCAATCTCGCTTGGAAGTGCGCAAAGTTGCGGGTAGACCTTCAAGCCGTCGGCGGCTTGAACGGCTTGCCGCCAAAGCGCGGACCAAGGGCACCGTTGGTGGTGTTGTTGCATCCTCCTGAACAGGGTCTGAACCATGATCGTAAAAGAAGCCTTCAAAAAGCTGCAGGCCGAATTGCCTGCAGCTGAACGGATCGAGCGCGTATGCGTTTATGGCGGCGCGTCTGAGGGCAACTGGGATGGCTACGTCGGTGCGGCTCGACGCTTGGGCGAAGTTATTGGGCAGGCCGGACTGGATGTCGTTTATGGCGGCGGACGGACCGGCATGATGGGGGCCATGGCCGACGGCGCCTTGTCCAAGGATGCTCATGTCATCGGGGTCATTCCCAACTTCCTCGACAAGGTCGAAGTGGGTCACCGCGATGTTACTGACTTGCGGCTGGTGCCCGACATGCACACGCGCAAGCGGATGATGTTCGATCTGGCACAGGCCATTGTCGCCATGCCGGGTGGTTTTGGCACCATGGAAGAGATCTTCGAAGTCATCACGTGGAAACAGCTGGGCCGCCACAACAAGCCGATCATCTTTTTCGATACGGATCAGGGTTTCTGGCAACCGATGATGACGTTGATTGACCATCTGGAAGATCAGGGTTTTCTGCATTCACGGCTGAAGAACCTCTACACCTCCATCCGTCATCCAGAAGAGCTGGCGGATGCGTTTGAGCGCCAATTGTCAGACTAAATTCAATGGTTCAAAGACGACAGCGTATGGGTCACGTGCGACCCTGAGTGTCATCTAGCGGGTCTGGTCGGTCCTTGGTTGCCATGCTAGCCAAGCGCCAGACTAATACGAACCCTTGAGGGTGCTTGCTGTCGATGTTTTGACCTTTGGGTCAACGTCCGCTGTGACGCTTGTCCGGGTTCGGTTTCCGAGCTTTTGAGGAGTGGCCAAGCATGTCCAAAATTTCCGTAAAGAACCCAGTCGTTGAACTCGACGGCGATGAAATGACCCGCATCATCTGGTCGTTCATCAAGGAACGGCTGATCCTGCCTTACCTCGACGTCGACCTGCAATACTACGATCTGGGCATGGAAAAGCGTGACGAGACTGACGACCAGATCACCATTGATGCCGCCAATGCGATCAAGGAGCATGGTGTGGGCGTCAAGTGTGCGACCATCACCCCTGACGAGGCTCGGGTTGAAGAGTTTAACCTCAAGCAGATGTACCGGTCGCCCAACGGCACCATCCGCAACATCCTCGGCGGTACCGTGTTCCGTCAGCCGATCATCATGGAAAACGTACCGCGTCTGGTACCAGGCTGGACTCAGCCGATTGTCATTGGCCGTCACGCCTTTGGCGACCAATACCGCGCGACGGATATTCTCGTGCCCGGCGCAGGTCACTTGAAAATGGTCTTTGAGCCTGCGGATGGCGGCGAAGCGGTTGAATACCCGGTCTATGACTTCCAGGAAGCCGGCGTTGCCATGGGTATGTACAACCTTGATGAGTCGATCATCGGCTTCGCACGGGCCTGCATGAACTATGGCCTGAACCTCGGCTGGCCGGTCTACCTGTCGACCAAGAACACCATCATGAAAAAGTACGATGGCCGGTTCAAAGATTTGTTCCAGCACGTGTTCGAGACTGAATTCGAAGACAAGTTCAAGGAAGCGGGCATTACCTACGAACACCGTCTGATCGACGACATGGTTGCCTCTGCGCTCAAGTGGTCAGGTGGCTTTGTCTGGGCCTGTAAGAACTATGACGGTGACGTTCAGTCCGACACCGTGGCGCAGGGTTTTGGCTCGCTGGGTCTGATGACGTCCGTTCTGATGACGCCGGACGGCAAGACGGTTGAAGCCGAAGCCGCGCACGGCACTGTAACCCGTCACTACCGCCTGCATCAGCAAGGCAAGGAAACCTCCACCAACCCAATCGCATCCATCTACGCATGGACGCGGGGTCTCTACTACCGTGGTCAGTTTGACCAGACCCCGGACGTGGTGAAGTTTGCCGAGGCGCTTGAGTCCGTTTGTGTCAGCACGGTTGAAAAGGGCTTTATGACCAAAGACCTCGCTCTGCTGGTCTCCCCGGATCAGGGCTGGCTGACCACAAACCAGTTCCTTGACAAGCTCGACGAAGAGTTGAAGCAGGTCATGGGCCTCTAACCCCGACCTGTTGATACAAAGCCTGAGAAAGGACCTCATCCATGCGCTTTATGTTGACCATTCTTGTTGCAACCGCGCTGTCAGTTTTCATTCTGGTTTCAGGGTGTGGCCTGATTTCGGGCCTTGGCGATGATTCAGGGGGCTCTAGTTCTTCCGATACAGCGGCTGACAGTTCCGCGGGCGATACATCGTTTCTATCTGATTCCAACAATGCCTTCCTGTCCGGTGCAGGTTCGGCAACAACAACGGAGGCTTCCGCTTTGGATCCCGAAAACACACTCGAAATTCAGCTCAAAGACGGCACGGTTGTCATCGAGCTTCTGCCTGACGTTGCTCCGCTGCACGTGGCCCGCCTCAAAGAACTGGCCCGTCAGGGGTTCTATGACGGCATCAAGTTTCACCGCGTGATCGACGGCTTTATGGCTCAGACCGGCGACCCGCTGGGTAATGGTACGGGGGGCTCCTCTCTGCCAGACCTGCCAGCTGAATTTTCTTCGGTGCCTTTCGAGCGCGGTACGGTTGGTATGGCCCGGTCTTCGAACCCGAACTCGGCTAACTCCCAGTTCTTCATCATGTTCGCTGAAGGCTCCTTCCTGAACGGTCAATACACGGTCTTTGGCCAAGTGCGCTCGGGTATGGAATTTGTCGACAACATCAAAAAGGGCGCGGGCCAGAATGGCACGTCCTTCTCCGGTGAGCCGGACGTGATGATTTCGATGAAAGTAGCTGCCGACAGCTAAGACCTGACCACAGTCAGTCCAAAAAATAGAAGCCGCGAGACTCTTTTCGATTCTCGCGGCTTCTTTATTGGGTGTAGAAGCGTAACTCTCTTACAGTGCCGTCACTGATTTTTGACGATAAACAGGAAAGTTCGCTTCATGATTCTCCGGCTTCTCGCGGCCAGCGCCGCTTCTCTCGCTTTGACCACAACGGCACTGGCGCAAACGGCACTGGTGGTTGTGGGTGAGGGTGTCGATGAGTCCTGCTCAGACCGTGTGACGCAGACCTTGCAAACGGTGGGTTACCAGACCAAGTCAGCCACCATTTCCCCTGCCCCAGCAGGGTTGGAGGTCAATTCAGCGCTGAAAGCTGCGATGGATGCCGTCGGTGAAGAGGTCAACGCCGTGATTTCCCTGAACCTCTCGCCAGCGACCTACAGCGAGATCAACGTCGCGGCCTACGGCAATATCGCCTGTGATGCGGCCTTCCAAAACGAAGGCGGCGAAGCAGTTTTGGCGCGCGCGCTGGAACTGGGACAGCCCATTGCCTTGCAAGCCGCCGTAATCCTCTACCCTGAAACAATGGCGGGTTCGATTGCCGTGGCCATGCTTTCAGGCTTCGAAAGCATTGCCAAGCCGTCTGTGGATCAAGTCGCGCAACAGGTTGATGTCGCGGGTGGTGACGCAGAAAAAACCATGGTGATCGACACCAAGTATGGTTACATCGCGGTCTCCTTGCGAGACGATCTGGCGCCCATGCATGCACAGCGGATGATGGAGCTGACCCGCGAGGGCTTTTATGACGGTGTGGTCTTTCACCGCGTGATCGACGGGTTCATGGCGCAGACCGGTGATCCGACCGGAACGGGCCGTGGTGGTTCCGAAAAACCGGATCTGAAGCCGGAATTCTCGGACCCCTCCGTCGCCAGCTTTACCCGCGGCACCGTTGGTATGGCGCGCTCACAGGATCCGGCATCTGCCAACTCCCAGTTCTTCATCATGTTTGATGATGGCGCTTTCCTTGACGGCCAGTACACCATCATCGGCGAAGTGCTGGTGGGTATGGACGCTGTGGATCAGATCAAGCGTGGCGCCCCCGGTTCGGGCACCGTAACGAACCCCGATCGCATGCAGCGGGTCTTTATGCTGTCGGATGAAATCTAGAACTTTGATCCCGGCCGGGATCGGTCTTGGACTGATCCTTGGCTTGGGCGCAGCAATAGGAGCAGGGGCGCAGGATTCGGGCGCCCCTTTGTTTGAGAATGGCCGGATGCTGCGGCCACTGGTGCAAGATGTCTTGCAGGGTTCTGTGCTGGTTGAGCGGTGTGAGCCCGACCCCAGTGACCTGTTGCGCATGAGCTGCCACTTTGAAGGCACCGGCCAGATCGTCGACGTACGAATGAACGGCTTACTGGCCCGTTTGCAGGGTCTGGAGGTCGATCCCCGTGCGGAAATCCTCGAATTCGCCAATGGTGTGCTGGTACAGGGCGATCCCGATCGGATCTTTCCGGAACGGTCACAGCTTCGTCCAATCGTGCGCGCGCGCAGTGATGTTGAGAGGGCCAGCGATGAGGAGCGGTTGCCGTCTGAAGCGCTGTTCACCGTTGTTGGCTTTCCCGAAGCTGTTGCCTTTGCTGTGCGTGATGATGCCAACACGGTTCATCTGATCAAAAGCGCGGATGACCCGGCGTTGGGGTACGCGGAATTTTCGCAAGTGATGGAGCGTGCCAAGTCCAACGCGCCCTGGATCCGGCAGGGATTGGCGCGCTTGCAGTGCGGAGGCCTGTCCGAGCCGCGCTATTGCCGCGTGGAGGTCGATCAATTTTACGAGTCATCGCTGGTGCTTGATGCCAGGTTCACCCAGTGGCTGGCAACGCAGGTCGGCGAACCATCGTTGATCGCCGTTCCGGCGCGCGATGAAGTATTGATTGTACCCTTGAGCAATCGTCAGGCGCTGGAAGATCTGGAAGCGCGTCTCAAGTACTATCGACCCTTTGCCATCACGCACAAAACGGCGTTCTGGACTGGCTTACCGCGTTCTCCGCTGGAGCCAGTGGAGACGTGGTCTTTGCGAGGTGGGTTATGGCTGCCCGCTCGCGCGGTGGTGCGCAAGGTCAATGGCGAAGTACTGACTTTTAGCCTCTAGTCTTCAAACAGCCGGGTCCGTGCTGTGTCGAATACATGGCCTGAGGAGGCAATCCATAGTGGT
>JBMZBW010000041.1:0-19081 GCA_049612785.1 Alphaproteobacteria bacterium
ACGACCCAGGTGGAGGTGCTGTCCTCCATTCGTGATCTGGTCGCCCAGTTCAATACGGCAGCTATCTACATCACCCACGATCTCGCAGTCGTGGCTCAGATGGCGGATCGGATCAAAGTGCTGCGCTATGGCGAAGAAGTGGAACAGGCCGATACCCGTACCATGCTTTCGTCCCCTGAGCAGGACTATACAAAGTCACTCTGGTCGGTTCGGTCGCTGGAAAAACCGGAAAAATCCGGTGAAGAGATCCTGCTTTCCATTGACAACATTGACGCGGCTTATGGGGCCTCAAAAGTCCTGCATGACGTCTCGATCAAGCTACCACGCGGGCGCACGGTGGCCGTGGTGGGCGAGTCTGGATCGGGCAAATCGACAACGGCGCGGGTTATAACGGGCTTGTTGCCTCAACTCAGCGGGACGGTGACCTTCGATGGGACCGAAATGCCCCGACGCCTGCGCGACCGCTCCAAGGAACAGCTTCGACGCATCCAGATGATCTATCAAATGGCTGACACGGCCATGAACCCGCGTCAGACAGTGGGTGAAATCATTGGGCGTCCGCTGGAATTCTACCTCGGCCTGCGTGGTAAAGCGCAGGAAAAGCGGGTTATTGAACTGCTGGAAATGATCGAACTGGACGCGAGTTTCTATGACCGCTTGCCGGACGAGCTGTCAGGCGGTCAGAAGCAGCGCATCTGTATCGCTCGCGCCTTGGCCGCTGAGCCTGACATGATCATCTGTGATGAAGTCACCTCAGCGTTGGATCAGATTGTTCAGGAGGGCATTCTGAACCTGCTCCAGCGACTGCAGGACGAGTTTGGGATCGCCTACCTTTTCATCACCCACGACATTGCGACGGTTCGCGCCATTTCGGATGAGATCGTCGTCATGTGGCAGGGAAAAGTCGTGGAACAGGGGATGAAACAGGAAATCCTGTCTCCGCCCCACCCGGCCTATTCCGAGCTGTTGCTGTCTTCTGTACCGGAAATGGACCCGGATTGGCTCAACGATCTGCTCGCGCGCAGGGAAACCGCTGGTGATATCGGCATAAAGGCGCAGGATTAACACCTGCGCCCGTCTGGTTTTAAACAGCCGGCGGAGATTGCGCGGGCTTGTGTGGCATGACGATCTGCCGTTGGCGCGGTGTCAGGCGGCTCAGGAGGCTCTCTGAAGGCCGATAGGGATGCCGGAAAAAGCCCCAGCTCGGACCATAGCGATAAACCGCAATACGCCGTTGGCCGTCATTGGTGCGAGCTGCTGAACCGTGCATGATCGCATCGACGAAGCACAGCGCGTCGCCAGGCTGCATGTGCACCTCTATCGCGCCAGTAATGCCATCGACGGACGTGCCTTCGTCTTCCTTCATCATGGCCTTTGCGTATTCGGGATGGGCAATGTTGGACTTGTGGCTTCCCGGAATAACCATGGTCGCCCCATCACCGGGACCGATGGTGTTGAAGGCCATGAGAATATTGACCTGACCACAGTGGAAACGGCCATCGTGATAACGGAACTGGCAGCGGGTCACACGCTTGTCACCGCCTGAGTGAAGACCAATGGCCTGACCCTTTTCACGGATGTTTGCGAAGTTTTCGTCGATGAACAGGGGGCCGTGGTTTGCATCAAAATTCGGCTCATCGGTGCCAATGAAATGGGTTACCTTTTCGATCCACGAAGGATGATCAATCAGCCGCTCGAATGCAGGTCCAGCCTCATAGATCTGCTGCAGGTTCAGCCCCTCGTGGCTACCCGTGAAGTTGTGCCCGTGCACGTGTCCGTGCCAGTCACCGGGCTGGCCATTCTGCATGGTGTCCAGCACAGCGTTGCATTCGGCAACTTCTTCGGCAGACAGCGCATTTCTAATGACAATAAAGCCGTTCAGATCGAATAAATAGCGCTCCATATCGGTCAGAGCGCTCGATGGAAAATCAAGCATGATCGCCCTCACAATCCGTGTTTGACCGGCTGATCCTGTTGGTTTTCTCACAAACTGACAATAGGAAAAGTCAGCAGTATCGACGTGTCATCACGCAGTTTTTCAGCAAGAAGACTACTTCAAATCGACACATAAATAGTTGAACTCAAACAGTATTTTTTGAATAATACTCAACAGTCTTTAAAGGGGGACACACAAGTATGATTACAGCAATCCTTGCGCTACTTGGGACGGTCTTCGCTGTCGTCGTTCTGGTCATTGCCATCGTCGTTCTGATCTACAATGGTCTCGTAACCAAACGAAGTCTGGTGAATGAGGGTTGGAGCGGGATCGAGGTGCAATTGCGTCGCCGCTTTAATCTGGTTGAAAATCTGGTCACGACCGTGAAAGCCTACGCCTCCCACGAGACTGAATTGTTGGAGAAGATTACCAACCTCCGCACCTCTGTGCGCAGTGATGACCCGGAAGTCCGAGGTAAGGCAGAGGCCCAAGTCAGCGGCGCTTTGGCCAACATTTTCGCTGTTGCTGAAGGGTATCCGGAGCTGAAGGCGGACCAGAACTTTCTGCAGCTTCAAACCGAATTGAGCGATATCGAAGATCATATCCAGAA
The DNA here is from genome assembly GCA_049612785.1 of Alphaproteobacteria bacterium. Taxonomy (GTDB): domain Bacteria; phylum Pseudomonadota; class Alphaproteobacteria; order UBA7985; family UBA7985; genus UBA7985. The sequence continues at coordinate 2,547 of JBMZBW010000041.1, forward strand.
ATCTCGACGCTACTACAATGGGGCCGTTCGCGACTTTAACATTGCTTGCGAGACTTTCCCTTCGATCCTCATCGCTCAAAACATGGGGTTTAAGCCTGCTTCGTTTTTCGAACTGGAAAGCGACGAAGAGCGGCAGTTGCCGAAAGTGGATTTTTCGTAATGACTGCCCTGCCCGCATCGGCGCTACGGCTTGCTAGACTGCTGGCTGTTGCCGCGCTCGTCTGGTGCACGGCCCAGCCCGCATCCGCCCAGCGCGAACAACCTGCCCCGGGTTACTCCGGCGAATACATCGATGAGTTCAAAGCCGTTTTTGATATCCGGCCCAATGGCACCCTCGAAGTGCAGGAGACCATAAAGGTTTACGTCAAAGGCCGGAATATTCAGCGCGGCATCTATCGCGCATTCCCAAATAACCGCCGCGAAGCCTATCAAACCGACTATCTGCCCATCGCCAATTTGCGGGTTAAACGCGATGGCGAACCAGAAAACATCGGAAAAACCGAAATCGATGGCCTGTATTACAGGACCTATTTCGGTCAGAGCGATGTGAAGCTGCAAACCAACCGCTTCTACACTTGGGAACTGAACTACACGGTTCCAAAGGCCATTCTGCAATTTGATGAGTCAGACAATTTCGACTGGAATGTCATTGGTCCCGATTGGGAGTTTCCTATTCGAGAGTGGGAAATCGCTGTCCGCTACCCCGAAGGCGCGGTTATCCTCGATGATAAGGTTTTCACCGGCGTCTACAACACAACCACGGCTGTCCACCTGAAGGAAAAGCAGCAGACAGATCGTGTCACCCTGTTACGAGGCAGCGGTCTTGAGAAGAAGGAAGGCGTGACTTACGTGCTCCGCTTCTCACCGGATTTGATCGCGCCTCAGCCCGGTTACCCCGTGATCAATCAGGCATATTTCGACGCGCTGGAGGGCGAAGAGCAACGTCTGCTGCAGATGGAGGAAGACGCACGGCAAGCCGCAGCCGCTGCGCTGACCCAGTTGAAGGCCGAGGAAAGCCTGGAACTTCCCGGCGCGCTCATTTTTCTCACGGTTTCGATGTTGCTGTCTGGCGTAAGTTTCTTGGTCTGGGCGCGCGTGGGGAAGCAAAAAACGGTCATGCCGGTCATCATGCCCCAGTTTGATCCGCCCAACATGATTGGTCCGGCGGCAAGTCGCTACATCACGCGCATGGGCAATGTTGATCGGATCAAGTTGCTTGTAACCGGGATCGTGAGCTTGGCCGTCAAAGGTGCCGTAAAGATCGAGGGGCGCACTATTGAACGGATCAGCCCCAAGGAATCCAACCTGACTCCCGCCGAAATCGGCATTCTGAATGATCTTAACCTCGTGCTGACCGGCAAGTCTTTCAGCATGAAAAACAGGACCGATAACAAGGCCAAAATGCTCCGCCAAGCGTCCAAGAATATGGTCAAAAAGCTGAGGGAAGAATACCGCGACAGCTTCAGGTCCAATTGGCCCTGGTTGCTGGGCCTTATGTTCCTCGTGAACCTGGCGTGGTTCCTTGCGTGCGGCCAGATTGAATTATGGATCGTCATCTTGCTGGGCTTCTTCAATCTGGTTTTGACCCTGCTGAGTTTCATCCTGTTAAGAGCCGGCCAAGCGATCATTCGGGTACGAAGCATCATTTTTGGACTGCTTGCGGTCGGGATGCTGGCCCTGACGATGAACTGGAATTCTACTGGCCTGACGCTGGTCAATCTCACCGTCTACGCAAGCTTTCTGGTCTCCGTCGCACTCGTGTTCTTCATCCGCGTCAACATCAACAACTTCTCACAGGCCGGTGGTGAAATCGAAGCACACTTGCGCGGTTTGGAGATGTACATTCGCGCCGCTGAACGCGGGTCTCTGAAAGACGAGCCAGAGCCCAGTTTCGACCATTTTTCAAAGATTTACCCCTATGCCTTTGCCCTCGGTCTGCATACGGACTGGGCCAACAAATTTGCTGATGAGCTGAAGGCGTGGGCGGGGCAAGACGGGGCTCTGGACGGAGCTTACGGGCATCACTGGTACAATGACGACTACGCGTCCTTCGAGCGCAGTCTGGATCGGTTTGAAGACCGGGTCCACAGCTCGGCGAACTATTCCAGCTCTTCCTCTGGTTCAGGTGGAAGTTCATTCAGCGGCGGCGGCGGCGGCGGTGGTGGAGGTGGTGGCTGGTGATGACCGGCTCAACTGAGCAGTTTTGGTAGATCAGCGACAGTATCAATCACGAAATCAGCGCCCGCGGCTTCGAGCATAGCGGTCGCAGAGGCTCGGAGGTGGTCCAGTTCGTCCTCAGACAGGGCCGCAAATTCTTCGACCGTAAGCCCGACGTGATTGCCGCTCAAAGCCACGCCCACGGTCGGACAGCCCGCCGCTACGCCTTCGGCGATGCCGGGGGCCGTATCGTCAACTTTAACCACGGCGCTCGGCGGAAAAACGCCAAGATCGACCATCGATTGATACATTCCCAGTGGCCCCGGACGGCCAACGATCAAGTCGTCAGAGCAAACGCAATTCAGCGGCTCATAGCCCTGCGCGGCTGCAACAGGGAGCACGCTTTCCATGATCAGGCGGGTATAACCGGTGGTCGAGCCGACCTTGATGCCCCGTCGGTGCAGGTCATTCAGCATGTCAAGCGCACCGGGGATCAGATCAGCATGTTGAGCGGCAACCTGCGCATTAATGGGCTCAAACCGCGCCAGAATAGCGTCGATATCCGCGTCGGTTGGTGCCCTACCGTGATGCTGCTCCCAGAGCTGAGCGATGCGCGGCTGGTGGATCATGATGTCGATGTGATCGCGCTTGGGCAGCCCCATAGGGCCGCGCGCCTCGTCCAGCGTAACGTCAACGCCAAAGGCTTCAAAGGCTGCCACGAAGGATTTCATCGGCGCAAAACTGCCGAAATCCACCATGGTTCCTGCCCAATCGAAGACAACGGCTTTGACCTCTGAAATCACGGTTTTCTCCTAGCTGCCTTCTGTCGCCAGCGCTTTGGCCTGCTCCCGCAGGAGAAATTTCTGGATCTTCCCGGTCGATGTTCTGGAAATCGAAGTGAAAACAAAGCGGCTGGGGACTTTGTAGCCCGCCATTCGATCCCGACACCATTGGCGCAGGGCTTCAGGCTCGACTGGTTCAGCACCGGTGACCAGTTCGATGAACGCACAAGGCGTTTCACCCCACTTTTCATCCGGCATGGCAACGACCGCAGCGGCTTCGATTGAGGGGTGCTGGTACAAAGTATCTTCGACTTCGATAGAGGAGATATTTTCACCGCCAGAAATGATGATGTCCTTCGAACGGTCCTTGAGCTGGATGTAACCATCAGGATGAACCACGCCGAGATCACCCGAATGGAACCAGCCGCCGGCGAAGGCTTTGTCGGTTGCCTCGGGGTTTCGGAAGTAGCCTTTCATCACGACGTTCCCTCGGAACATCACCTCTCCCATCGTCTCACCATCACGAGGGACGGGTTGCATGGTCTCGGGGTCGAGAACATCCAACTGCTCAAGCGGCAAATATCGAACCCCCTGCCGCGACTTCATCGCTGCCTGCTCTGCGGCTGGTAAGTCCGACCACTGCGCCTGCCAATCATTCACAACGGCGGGGCCATAGGTCTCTGTCAGGCCATAGAGATGGGTTACATCGAAACCGGCTTCCTTCATGCCTGCGAGCACCGGCTCAGGCGGTGGAGCGGCGGCGGTGAAAAACTGCACCGTCCGAGACAGAGCGCGCTTGACCGCATCAGGCGCAGAAATCAGCAGGGACATGACAATGGGCGCACCACACAGGTGGGTCACATCCTCATCCGCCAATAAGTCCCAAATCGGCTCGGCCCTGACCTGTCGCAAACAAACATGCGTCCCGGCAATGGCGCTGAGCGTCCAGGGGAAGCACCAGCCGTTGCAGTGGAACATGGGCAGGGTCCAAAGATAGACGGCGTGCTTGGCCATGGAGGTGGTCAGAGCATTCCCCTGCGCCAGCAAATAGGCCCCTCGATGATGATAGACTACACCTTTGGGATCGCCGGTGGTCCCGGAGGTGTAGTTGATTGAAATCGCGTCCCATTCATCGCGGGGCATGAGCCATTCATAAGCTGGATCGCCTGCGCTCAGAACGGCTTCGTAGTCCAGCGCTTCAACAGTCGGCGTTTCTGCGGCGAATTCGGGGTCATCGTACTGGATCAGGACAGGCTTCACCGTTGCCAGCGCGAGCGCGTCCTGCGCCACCGCCATAAATTCGCGATCAACGATGAGCACCTGCGTCTGCGCGTGATCGAGCTGGAAAGCGACAACCGCCGCATCAAGGCGTGTGTTGATCGAATGCAAAACCCCACCGCACATGGGAACCCCATAGTGGCATTCGAGCATGGCCGGCGTGTTGGCCAGAATGACCGAGACCGTATCCCCGCGCCCAATGTTGAACATCGAAGACAAGGACGAGCCCAGTTGTCGGGCTCGACGGTAGAATTCAGCGTAGGTTCGCCGGATCGCGCCGTGGACAATGGCAGGGTGATCGGGAAATACGGTCGCAGAGCGTTCCAGAAAGGTCAGTGGCGTGAGAGGCTGGTAGTTGGCAGGATTCCGGTCCAGGCCGACATCAAATAAATTTTCGCCCATGTCGCTCAGGAATCCTTCCACTGCGGTGTGCGCTTTTCGAGAACAGCGCCAATGCCTTCTTCGGCATCGCGAGCAAGCATGTTTTGCACCATCACATCCGAAGCAAAGGTATAGGCATCGGCCAACGACATTTCGGCTTGAGCGTAGAAAGCACGCTTGCCAATGGCCAGCGTATGACTGGATTTGGACGCGATCAGCGCCGCGAGAGCATCGGTCGTCGCCTGCAGATCGGCTTCGGAAACCACACGATTGATCAGGCCCATTTCCTCAGCGCGTCTGGCAGTGGTCGTCTCCCCGGTCAGCAGCATTTCCATCGCGTGTTTGTTCGACACGTTGCGCGACAGCGCCACCATGGGCGTAGAGCAGAACAGGCCGATGTTGACCCCCGGCGTGATGAAACAAGAGGCTTCTGTCGCAACAGCCAGATCACAGCTTGCAACGAGCTGACACCCGGCTGCGGTCGCTACACCGTTGACTTCAGCGATGACGGGCTTGGGGCACGTGACAATCGCCTGCATGACGGTCGAACACAGGGTCATCATCTTCTGGAAATAGGCCCGACCCTTATCATCCGCCTTCCGTCCGGCGGTCATTTCCTTCAGGTCGTGACCCGCCGAGAACACAGGCCCCTTCGCCGCCAGAATGACCACGCGCACATCTGCCGCTTCACCGGCTTCATTAATCGCCTGATGCAGGGTCTCAAGCATGGCCTCGGAGAGGGGATTTCGCCGGTCTGGGTCATTCAGCGTCAGTCGCAGTACGCCGCGTTCGTCCAGAGCCTTGAGCACAAGCTCGCTGTTCAGCATGGTTATCCCTCCCCGCCTTGCCCACGCTACCGCGCGGACATTTACGATCGTTAAACGGTCTCAGCCGGAGGCAATTTTCTTCTTTGGATCAAAGAAAGGCCGCTCGACTACTGTTGCCTGCACCTTACCGTGCGGCATGGCAACTTCAAGCTCCGTTCCAAGCGCAGTCTGATCGGTCGACACCATCGCCAGCGCAATGTTCTGCTTCAAGCGAGGGGAATAAACCGCGGAGGTCACTTTACCGACGGTCTGTTCTCCGGCGTTCACAGGCCAAAATGTCGTATTCGGGCCCTTCAGTGGATCCGTGTCGATCACCAGTCCAACCTGCTTGCGCTTGACCCCTTCCTCCCGGATCCGATGCAGCGCCGCCTTGCCGATGAAGTCAGCGTCCATATCCAGATTGATCAAACGATCCAGTCCCAGCTCAAAGGGGTTGGTATGGATATCAGCGTCAGCATGATAGGACAGCATGCCGCCCTCAATCCGGCGAATGGAAGACGTATGTCCGGGTTTGAGGCCAAAGGGCGCACCAGCCGCCATGATCGCTTCCCACAGCTCGCCGCCTCGACTGCCGTCCTGTAAATAAAGCTCATAGCCCAGTTCGCTTGACCAGCCTGTGCGAGAGACGACCAGCGGGATACCATTGAGCTCAACGTGTCTGAGCCAGTAATATTTCAAGTCGGCGATATCCTCGCCAAACAGCGCCTGCATGATCTCGCCCGACCTCGGCCCCTGAAGCTGGAGGGGCGAGACATCTGGTTCATGGATGTGGACGTCCATACCGGCATGAACCGCAACACCTTGCGCCCACAACAGAATGTCGCTGTCTGCCAGCGATATCCAGAACCGGTTCTCCTCAAGCCGCAGCAGAACGGGATCATTCAGCATACCGCCCTCGGCATTTGTGATGAGGATATACTTGCACTGCCCGACTGACAGATTGGACAGATCGCGCGGCGTCAGCATCTGCGTAAACTTGGCAGCGTCCGGCCCGGAAATCTCCACCTGCCGTTCAACCGCGACATCGCACAGGATCGCGTCGTTGACGAGGTTCCAGAAATTCTGCTCCGGATCACCAAAATCGCGCGGAATATACATGTGATTGTAAACGGAGAACCCTTGCGCGCCCCAACGCACAGTGGCGTCAAAGTAGGGTGATTTACGGATTTGTGTGCCGAAGCCGAAGTCTTCAGGTTGGGTCATGACGCTCTCTTTCAATGGCCGTCTCAACGGTATGCAGAGGAGGTCGGTTGAAACCCACGAATGTCGAGGGACGCAAGCACATTTATTTTATGCCAATCCCTGTGTGTGGGGAGAAATTCCTAAAAGCGGTAGCTGAAAAACGCGTTCATGTTTTCGAAGGCCAAATCGGTTTCCGCGCCGACACTGCCGTTACCCCAATCGTAAACCAGCCCAACCGTCGGACGCGCCCAGTTGTTCAGGTTCCAGGTGCGCTCTTCCTGAACAACTTCGCCATTCACTTCCCGGTCGGTCGGCAACAGGTAGACAACTTCGCCCTGAACCACGGAAACAGGCAGCGCAATCGTACCCTTGATGAAGCCATTTCCGATGTTGCGCTGCAAGCCAGCCTCGAGCGCAACCGTCGTAGCGATAGGGTTACCAACGGTCAAAGACTGCTCAGCCTGCCCCATGCTGCGGGTCACTCCAACTTCACCAGCAAGCGACAAGGCCCACGCAGTACCGAGCGGCTGCTTGGTTTCTGCGCGGACATAAGCAGTCGCTGCGCTTGTGCCAGTGGCAAATGCGCCTGCGGTCTCGACCATCGGCATCCGGCCCTCTTTACGATCAAGGATGGCACCCGCTTCGATAGAGAGCCGCTCGTCACCAATCGCAACCGAAGCAGCGTACTGCTCATCCAAGCCCACGCCCACTGTCGCGACAACGGACTGTCCCAGGCGAGCGGAGAAAAACAGGCCTTGGGAAATTTCGCGGAAGTGCGCGCTGAGCGCCGGACTGTTGCCAACAGTGAGTTCACGGTTAGCGAAATTGAAGTGACCCAGCGTGTTGTTGGAACGGCTCTGCAGCGTTCCATACTCGGTCTGAGTTGTGCCGACGTTCGTCAGCAGCGAAGGGTTAAGGCGAAAGGCGCGGTCGTAAGCATCCAAAACGATGACGCCCTCAATGGCTTCTTCAAACTGCTTGGAAACCGCCGTGCTGTTTGTGGAGATCCCGCTCTGGGTTGCATTGGCACCGCCGCCGGAGACATTGCTGGTGGTGGCGATCACAGGAATTGCGCCTTGGAAGGTCATGGCTTCTTCCAGGTTCAGCATGCCGTGGCCGTAAACCTCATCGACCCCCTCTTCACCCAGATCTGTCGCCGTCGCGAAAACCAGGTCAACCAGAACATCGGTTTCGAGATAAGGGAAAGCCTGAAACAAAACAGCGAAAGCACCGCTGACAACCGGCGCAGCCATGGAAGTCCCGCTGAACGCTGCATAGTTATCGCCGTTGGCGTCTTCTGCGTATTCCCAGGCATTGACCGGGGAGCCATCGCGCGCAGCGGAAAAGATCAGGGTGCCGGGCGCAGCAATACACCAGTTGGCCGCATCGCCGCACTCGTTCGCGTTTGCGTGGTATCCCTGCCCGTCAATCGTCGTACCTGCGGTGCCGTTGGAAATGACCCAGTCGCCGTTACCCGGCTGGGACTCAACCACGTTGGTTACTGCAACCCAATTTTCTTCCAGCTCTGGGAAGTAAACGGGCAGACGAGCGAAATCATTGCCTTCGGTGTCATAGGACGCAGCGTTACCCCGTGCCCAAACGAAGACAGCGCCCTCATCCTGTGCCTGATCGAAGGCTGCTGCCGTCTGATACAGGGCGGACGGGTCATAGAGTGCGCCGCCCCAGGAGTTATTGAATACCCGGACATCGTCCGCCACGGCATCAGCAACCATCGCGCTTAACTGATCAAGCGATGGGGTGAAGGAGCCGTACTCATCGAAAATCGAAACCGCATACACCGTGGCATCTGGCGCAATGCCAGTCATTCCGCCATCGCCATAGTCAGCAGCCGCGATACCAGCGACGTGCGTTCCGTGGCTGAAGTAGTAACCACAGTTGTCACAGTGCTCCATACCGCCGCCATGCTCAAAGCTGGCAAACTCGGTGTGGTTTGGATCAATTGGATCGTCAAAGATGCCAATCTTCACGCCCTTACCTGTCCAACCGTTGGCCAGAGCGTAATCAGCACCGACCGCCAGCGTGAACGGCGTTGCGTTATAGCCGGGCAAAACGGTCTGCAGACCAGCGCCCGTGTACTCGTCACTGCTGCGAATGCTTTCCCGGTCGATCAGACCACTTTGCGCGCCGACCTGAATGTTCCGAGGGTTTGCATTGTAGTCGATGGCATCATCGTGGAAACACGACGGTGCCAGTGGGTCATTTTCACACGTAGAGGCTTCGTTAGCGCCACCAGAGTTCGATGCTGTGCTGTCCCGACTGTCGACCCCTTCGCCAACGTCGTCACTCACAACCGGAATTGCTGGAATATCAATCGTCTCAGCGGACGAATGCGTTCCCGATGCCGCAGAGCTAGAAGCAGATTTAGCCTGCCCACCCTGCGACACCGCGAACACTGCACCACCACCACCAGCGAGGCCAATCCCGGCAATGGCGATGCCCATACCCGAAGATCCGCCGGTCGTTGCCGACTTGGTCCGAGCATGGCGTTTTGTTTCTGCAGTCAGGTAACCCAACCGGAATAGCCCACTGAGCAGTGCGCCACGGTCTCCGGTCAGAGCCGCTGCAACTAATTCTGGCGCGTCCACTCCTTTAAGTGGTTGCGTCAGAATCCCTTTACGGTGTGCAAGCTCCATAATTGCAGAGAGATTTCGTGGCTGCTGCACACCCACATTCAGTAAGTCTTCCAATGATACCATATTAGATATCATTGCGTGTGTTTGGTCGATCGCCTCATGCCGCGCTTGAACTGTTTCCGCCGTCGACCAGGAGGCAAATGCCACCAAAATGACGATCTTCATGATGATTGTGCGAACAACGAACTGAGGAAATGAAAATTTCCTCTCTCTTTGACAGAGATTTGACGTCGAATTCTTCATCTTTTTGGGCCTCAGATAAAAATTCTGAGAAAAAAAGGCCCTCTTTTTGGATGAGAACTAAGCCCAAAATCGCTTACTTAACTTTTTTATTGTTTTTGTTATTTTGTCTTGTCTTTTTGACGATCATTTTTTGACAAATTTTTTAAATGGAATTTTTACCCTTTCTGATTGTATTTCTCATTATTTTGATAAGTGGTTCCTCAGAAAAAATACCGATTTTTTCAATGTCATATTTGCTACTTATTGAAGACAATAACTAGCGTAATTGATTTCAAACCAATCATAGTTGATTTGCTTTTTATTTAAAATTTGTTTTCTAGTTTTTAGTGTCTGGAATGTGGACTAATTCATCGTAATTATCCGGATAAATATTCCTCACCAGCTCTATCAGATGGCCCTACTCCCCCTGAAACGGGGGGAATTCCATCGTCTTTTTTTGTTTATTATTTCTTTAGAGTTTTAAGCATCTGTACATTTTGGCCGGACGGGTGAGCGACGACCGATGCAAATGATAGAAAACGTATTAATGAAGACTGATGCGATTAGGAGGAATAGTGCCTTTCAGAAGGCTCGAAAATCACATCTTTCCAGTTGAAAGATTTTGTTAGCAAAAAGGTTTTCAAAATTCATGTTTTCCGAGGTCAAAAACGAATCGGAGGTTCACTAGCCCGCAAAACAAAGCGCACAACATGAAAAATTCTCATTAATTTTTTAGAGTGATTTACATTTGAAGTACGCGCATCACGAACTTGGGCACAAGGTCACAAAGTTCAGAGAGTTAAAGTGTCTCTGCATTTTTTTGGGCGTCTTTAGCCGCAAAAAGAAGGGCCAACAGGCTAGAATTTTTTAACCTCAAAAGGGGATTTTTGTTTCGTTAGCGTACTTTGGCATTGGTTTTTTACTCAAGTTCTCGCTTAGTCTTTCTTTGACGAGTTAACGCACGGGGTTTCATGGGGCGCTACCTAATCCCAATAACAGCTTTGGTTCTAGGCGTTGTGTTCGTCGCTGGTCTGTACCTACTAATCCAGCGACACGCGAGCTCCGAGCGCGAGTCCAACTTGCTCCGCGCAGCGAAGTCGCACTCACAGACCATCAGTGACTTCAGGAGCTTTTACTCCACCAAAGTCATCCCAAAGCTCAGCGGTTCTGAAGTTGAGGTCACGCATCTTTATGAAGAGCGAGAGCTGGCCGTTCCCCTGCCCGCGACCCTGACGATTGATTTCTCTGAGTTCGTCGCGGATCAGGGGCGTGAAATGCAAATGCAGTTGCTCAGCGACTACCCCTTCCCCTGGCGTGTCCGCCCCCCTCTGGGCTCTTTTGAAGCCAGTGCGCTGGAGAGTTTTCGGCAAGGAGACTTTGCAGACTACTACGAGACCTTCGTGTCGAATGGTGAGTCCTTCTTCCGGTACGCAGCCCCCGTCCAAATGTCTGAGAGTTGTGTGAGCTGCCATAACAACCATGAGGACACGCCCAAGACAGACTGGGAGGTTGGCGACATTCGCGGGGTCCAGTTAGTCACTCTGCCGATGACTGTCGCGCCCGTGGGTCAAAGTTGGGTTGACCTCGGGTTTGCGAGAACCTTTCGTGACATCATCGTTTTCGTGGTGGCGTTCTTTATCCTTGCGTGTGCAACTTTCGCCATTGGCCAGCGACGCATCACTCAGGCTTTCAAGACAATCAATGCCCTGGCAGAGGCGGAGCGCAATCGTTCCCAAGAGCTTGAGCAGTCGCAGGCCGAAATCCATGAAGTTGCGACGCGTCTTGATGCCGTAATGCAGAACATCAATGATGCGATTGTTACCATTGGCACAGACGGCAAGATTGAATCTGCCAACCGCGAAGCGCTCAAGATTTTTGGGTACACGGAGGACCAGTTTGTCGGGCAAAATGTCGCGATATTGCTGCCTGAGGATGGAATGCTCCAACAGGAACGTTTTCTGAATGCCTTCGAAAAGCGAGGGTTAAAGGGGAAGCTTGGGGGCATGCGAGAACTGCGGGCATGCCGGTCGGATGGGACGGAATTTCCCATCGAGCTTTCGATCAGTGAAGTCCAGCTTGGCGACAAAAAGATCTTGTCCGGCGTAATTAGGGATATCACCCAGCGCCAAGCCTACCAAAACGAACTGCGGGCCAGAAATGCGGAAGCACGGCTGCTTTCCATGGTGGCGTCGCGCACAGACAACGCCGTCATCATTACGGACCCCGAAGGCAAAACCGAATGGGTCAACGCTGGGTTTACCCGGATTACAGGGTTCACGCTGGATGATATTCAGGGGATCAAACCCGGCATTTTGTTACAGGGTGAGGAGACTGACCCGGTTGTCGTGAAACGGATCAGCGCCGCCGTTTCACGAGGGGAATCGTTTTCCGAAACACTCGTCAACTATACCAAGGCCAAGGAACCATACTGGGTCTCCGTCGACTCACAGCCCATCTTTGACGAAAAGGGCATCTTGACGAATTTCATCGCTATTGAGCGCGATATCACAGACATAAAGAACCGCGAAACTGAGCTGGAAGCAGCGCGACAGGCAGCGGAAGATGCGAACAAAGCCAAATCCGAGTTCCTCGCGACCATGAGCCACGAAATCCGAACCCCTATGAATGGTGTGATCGGAATGACGGGTTTGCTGCTGGATAAACCGCTTGGTGACGAACAGCGGAAATTTGCGCGCACCATTCGGGATTCCAGCGAGGCTTTGCTTCAGATCATCAATGACATTCTGGATTTCTCCAAAGTTGATGCCGGACAGCTGGATCCAGAGCTCACCAACTTCCAACTCGAACCTGTCATTCACGGTACAATCGAGATCTTGTGGCCCCGAGCCAGTGCCAAGGCGGTCGATCTGCTGAGCTATGTTCCCATTTCCCTGCAGCAGCAGTACGTCGGCGATCCGGGAAGGCTTCGGCAAATACTGCTGAATCTGATCGGAAATGCCGTCAAGTTTACGGAGAGCGGCAGCGTCACGGTCCGAGTTTATCAGGCCGCCGACACGAACAGAATTCGCTTCGAAATCGCCGATACGGGTGTTGGAATATCGGAAGAAGAGAAAGACAAAGTCTTCCAGAGCTTCCGCCAGTTGGACTCCTCCTCCTCTCGCCGATACGAGGGCACGGGGCTCGGACTTGCTATTTCGAAAAAGCTGGTCGAACTGATGGGCGGTGAAATTGGCGTCCAGAGTGAATTGGATAAAGGCAGCACGTTCTGGTTTGAACTCCCTCTCAAACCTGCATCGGACGCGGAACCCAATGCCGTCGCAACAAAGCGTGCAGATTTGATCAAGGGACATTCGCTGCTCATCATCGACGAAAGCCCGCTAAGCGGCCAACTGATTTACGACATGGCCGCCGACTGGGGTCTGAAGGTGGAGTTGGTCGATCTGCTGGAAGGCGGTATTCAAAGGCTCAAGGAGAGTGAATTTGATGTTGTTTTGCTTAACTGTAAGAAAATCACCAGTCTGGCCGCCTCTGTCGCTGCATTCGTGAAAATGAGCCAGCAGGACACATCACCCAAACTGATTGTAACAGCGCTGGAAAATCCGGGAGACCAAGTCGAAGTGATGGACTGGAGCAAGGTTGATCTTCGCCTCTCGAAACCACTGCTGCAGTCTTCGCTGCTGAACGCAATCTACCGGGTGACGGATGATCGCAGCGAGGAAGAGGATGATCTCGACACGGATCAGCACGAGCAGTGGGTGCCGCCAGTCAAGAAACAGCGTCGCCTGCGTATTCTTTTGGCTGAAGACAACCCAATTAACCAGCAGGTTGCCATGGGCTACCTGACGAAATTTGGTCATCGTGTAGACTTTGCCGGAAATGGACTGGAAGCGCTGCAAGCCGTAAAGGACTTGCCCTATGATTTGGTCTTCATGGATGTGCAAATGCCAGAAATGGACGGTCTGGAAGCCACGCGCGCCATTCGCGCCCTTCCCATTGAACAATCACAGGTCCACATCATCGCAATGACCGCAAATGCCATGTTGGGGGATCGTGAACGGTGCATTGATGCCGGCATGAACGATTATCTCTCCAAACCAATCCAAGGCGAACTGCTCCATAAAGCGATTGAAGCCATGCTGCAAAACAGGCCGATTGACGGAAGCCTGGACGATAGAAGCGCCTCGACCGCAGGAGCGGGACCCGAGACAGACGAGACAATCAACCAACAGGTCGTGCAAACGCTCACGGAACAACTGGGCAGCGATCAGGTTAAGCAAATCTTCGCGGCCTTCTTCAACGATGCCGGAGAGCGTTGTGAGCAGGCGCAATCAGCTCTGGCCGCAGGTGACATCAAACCCATGCTTGAACAGGTTCACAGCATCAAAGGGTCTGCAGCCTCTATTGGCCTCAGTCAGGTCGCTCATGCCAGTTTGCAGATCGAGCGGCTTACGGCTGATGACAAAATGGAAGACGGCCTCAACGCGCTGGAAACAAGCCTCCAACAAGCCCGTGCATGGTTTGAGGGAAACGACTAGTCGGGTGAAGACGCCTTGGCCTTCCCTTTACTACGGCGGCACCGTTCCGAGCAGTAGATAACCTCGTCCCAATGCCGCGCCCACTTCTTTCGCCAGGCAAAGGAGAGTTGGCACACGGGACAGATTTTCGTCGGCAGGTCTGATTTCTTGCGCATGGCTTAGAACTGGCGCGCGGCCAGCAATGTTCCAGCCCTGAATCATTGACGGCGCAAGCAAATCGCTGCTGTTTGGCCTAGGCAGTGCCTTCCCGCACCACAAGCTCCTGAAGTTTGAGGCGCTGGATCTTGCCGGATGGACCTTTGGGAAGCTCATCCATGAAATGAATTCGGGTTGGTGCTTTAAACAGCCCGAGAATACCGCGACATAACTGGAGTAACTCTTCTTCATCGCAGGTCGCTTTGGCCTTCAGCACAACAGCGGCTTCCACCCTCTCCCCATACTGCGGACAAGGGACGGCAAAGGCTGCGGCTTCGATGACAGAAGGATTGCTATAGAGCGCTTCATCGACTTCACGCGGCGCTATGTTCTCGCCGCCTTTGATAATCAGCTCTTTGAGCCTGCCGGTGATGAACACATAGCCGTCTTCATCCATTCGCCCCAAGTCACCCGACCGCAACCACCCGTCCGCCGTAAGTGCGGCTGCCGTGGCTTCTGGATTATCAAGATAGCCGGTCATGACGTTATCGCCGCGAATGAGCACTTCGCCTTCTACGCCGCGGGGTAGCTCCTGCTGTTGATCATCAGCGATCATGACTTCGTTGCCAAAGGCGCGCCCCGGTGAGCCGACTTTGCGGGTCCCTGGGGGGAGCGGGTTTGACAGGAGCTGCGCTGCCGTTTCGGTCATCCCCATGGTTTCAATAACAGCAACCTCAAACCGCCGTTCAAAAGCCCTTTGGACGTCAGGTGCCAATGGCGCCGAAGCCGAGCGGCCAAAGCGCAGCGAAGGAATGGGTTCGACGGGGTCAGGGTGATGGAGCAGATAAGAAATCTGAGTCGGCACAACAGAGAACCACGTACAGGACAAATCTCGGATCTGCTGCCAGAACGCGCCGACGGAGAACTTCGGCGGCAAAAACACCGATCCACCAGAAACCAGCGGGGCCATCAGGGTCACGCACAGGCCGTTGATATGGTAAAGCGGCAAGACGCAAAGCGCCCTGTCCTGTTGGGTCAGCTCGTGCGCTTGAGCGGTATTCTGCCCGCCAGCGATCATGGCGCGATGGCTCAACTGTACGCCTTTGGGAAGGCCCGTGGTGCCAGAGGTGTACATCAACAACGCGATGTCATCGGGCTCCACATCCGCCAACGCGACTTGGGAAGCCGCCGACTGCGGCTCAAGCACCAGCGCGCGATGGAAACAGGGGGCGGCGGTGAGTTTTTTCACCACAGGCATGGTGCTGTCCTGAGCGATGACAGCCTTGGCCTCACTGTGCTTCAGAGCATGCGCAATGGCGCGGTCGCCTGCTTGCAGATTGATGGCAACGGCGACGTAGCCTGCCGCCATCAATGCGAGAATGATGCTCGCGGTTTCAGGTCCATTGCGCAGGGCAAAAGCAACCCGCGCACCCGGCAGAACACCCTGCTGAGCGAGGAAATGTGCCAGTACATGAGCATGGGATAATACGTCATTGCCCGACAGCTCTTGGCCATTTTCATCAAGCAGAAAGGCTTCAGACCCGCGATTTTGCAAGGCCTCTCGAACCGATTTAAAGGATGTCACTGAGATCAGTCCTCCACGGCTCGACGGTAATCAGCAAACATGTCTTCGACCGAAGGCACGACTTCGGGGATGGGCTCTACGACCTTGGTAACATTCATGAAATGACGATAGTTGAGATTGTCATCAATGCTGTTTCCACCCCATGAACCACAGCCCATCGACAGGGAGAACGGCATTCCATTGTCGAATGAGCCCCCCGTTGCGAAGCAATGCGCCTGGTTGAGAATGACCCGGCACGTTGGCATGGTCTTCCCCAGCTCCAGCGCGCGATCCCGCTGGTTGGAATGCAGCCCCACAGAGTGCCCTGCGCCCAGATGATCCATGACCGCCTCAGCAATCCGCTGGGCATCGGCGAAGTCGCGAGCGAAATAGAGCGTTGAGACGAGGGAAAGCTTTTCCCCTGTTTCCGGATGGCCCGCACCGATGCCGGTGCTTTCGATCATGAGAAACCGTGCGTCTGCATCGACTTCCAGGCCAGCGACGGCTGCGATCTGCGGCAGGTCACGAGCAATCATGTGGCGGTTAAGCTTACCGTCTTCAAACAGCTTTTCATGCAGCGTCTGGGCGTCTTTACCTTGCAGAAAGCGGCCACCCTCAGCATGGAGCGCCCGCAGGAAGTCATCTCGCACCGCATCAACCACAATGATCCCGTTTTCCGAGCTGCATGAAGTCGCGTTGTCGAAGGTTTTGGAGAGACGGATTTTATGGGCTGCGGCAGCGAGATCCGCCGTTTCGTCGACGATGGTCGAGACATTACCGGCACCCACACCGATACTGGGCGTGCCAGCGGAATAGCCGCGACGGACGTTATCCTGACTGCCCGTCACCACCACCAA
>JBMZBW010000042.1:0-18929 GCA_049612785.1 Alphaproteobacteria bacterium
GTTCCACGAACACCTCAACGGTGTCGCCTGCTTTGATGGTCGGCTCCTGGCCGGGCATCGTGAATTCTTTGAGCGGTACGCGGCCTTCAGATTTCAGGCCAACATCAATGATCACCAGATCATTCTCGATGTTCAGTACGGTACCGGAGAGGACGGACCCTTCGAGGGTGTCGCCCATTGTTTCGTTGAGGAGATCCGCGAAGGACTCCATGGCGGCTTCTGCCATTCTGTTAGATTTCCTGTTAATCGCATTCGACCCGAAGGCCGAAGGTCGGAGCTTTCCTGACACGCAGGATTACCCCGTGGGTTTGGGTTTATGTTGAACTCCGGAACGACGAGTAAGGACGCCAAAAGCCTCCCCGCAACACCCGTTCCGGCCTCCTGTCTTCTCTAATTCGGTTATGACGACACCATGAGCGACAGAGCTTGCTCGAACACCTCATCGGCTGAGAGCAAAGACGTATCGATCACAACGGCGTCTGTTGCGGGCTTAAGAGGCGAATCTTCACGAGTTTCATCTCGCTCGTCCCGAACAACCAAGTCGTTGAAAACACGGTCGTATATAACGGTCGGGTCTTTTTCCCGCAACTCCAACCAACGGCGCTCTGCCCTGACATTTCGGTTGGCCGTGATGAATAGCTTGTAAGTCGCATAAGGACAAATAACTGTCCCAATATCGCGCCCATCCAGCACGGCTCCCCCCTTTTGACCCGGTGGCGAGTCGGCAAAATTACGCTGAAAGTCCTTCAAAGCCTCCCGAACGGGGGTCAGGGCCGCGACGCGAGAAGCCGCTTCGCTGACCGCTGGCGTACGCAAATGGGGGTGCGCCATGTCTTCACCGATGAGCCCTGAAGCCAGTGAAACAAGCCCATCGACGTCAGAAAGGTCGATATTCTGATCCAAAGCCTTGGCACCCACGGCCCGATACAGCGCGCCACTATCCAGGTAAGCGTAATCAAAATGCGCAGCCAAGCGACGGGCCAGAGTGCCTTTTCCTGCAGCTGCTGGACCGTCGATCGCGATGATCATTGGATCTTCGCGCCCATGCCGTTGAACAGATCCACAAAAGTCGGAAAAGAAGTCAGGATGCAGTTCTTGTCGTCGACGGCCATGCCTTTGTCGGAGACCATACCCAGCACCAACGTGGACATGGCACGACGGTGATCCAGTTCGGTTGCAACCTCGCCACCGCCGGGAACTGACCCGCCCATGCCGTCAATTTCGAGCCAGTCTTCGCCGCTGCGGGTGCTCACGCCTGCGGCGGAAAGCATGTCGATAATGCCTTGCAAACGGTCGGATTCCTTGACGCGGAGTTCTTCGAGACCCTCCATCCGGGTAGTGCCTTCGGCGACAGCAGCGGCAACCGAAAGGATGGGATATTCATCAATCTGGGACGGTGCCCGTTCAGCCGGGATCAGACAGCCCTTAAGCGATGAGGCCTTAACAACCACGTCAGCGACCGTTTCACCGGCCACGTCGCGCGTGTTGTGCAGGCTCAGATCAGCGCCCATATCCTGCAAAGACTGAAACACCCCCGTGCGGTGCCCGTTCTGCATGACGTTTTCAATAGTCAACGAAGATCCCGGTACAATTGCACCGGCTACCGCCAGGAACGCAGCTGAACTCGGATCGCCCGGAACCACGACCGGGGTCGCCTTTAGCTCTGGCTGGCCGGTAACCGTAATGGCCAGACCGCGTTCCGTCTGTTCTGTCCGAACCTCCGCACCAAAGCCAATCAGCATGCGTTCGGTATGATCCCGCGTCGGGGTTGGTTCAACTAAAGTGGTTTTGCCCGGTGCATTCAGGCCCGCCAGCAGAACCGCCGATTTCACTTGTGCCGATGCGAGAGGAGAGACGTACTCCACCGGCATGGCATGAGTTGCCCCCTTGACCGCAAGCGGCAGGCGATCATCCGATCGAGCCATAAAGCTTGCCCCAAACTGGCTCAATGGAACCGTGACCCGCGCCATGGGGCGCTTGTTCAGAGAGGCGTCGCCAAAAACAACAGCCGTCAGATCGTGTGTGGCCAGCATGCCCAGAATAAGCCGCGTGCTTGTGCCAGAATTACCCATATCCAAAGGCAGAGATGGCTCCCGCAACCCACCGACACCAACGCCGTTGACCACGAAGTCGTCACCATCCTTCTCGATCTGAGCACCGAGGCGACGCATGGCCTCTCCGGTCGCCATGACATCTTCACCTGTAAGCAAGCCGCTTACCCGCGTCTCACCCAAAGCCAGCGTTCCAAACATGAGGGAACGGTGGGAAATGGATTTGTCACCAGGGACGCGCACGGTACCGCTCAGGTTTTGAGTCGCACCGCTTTTCGATGGTTGTAGAGGCAAACTGGACATGAAAATCTCAATTGGTTTGTAGCGTGCAGAACCTATCATACAGGTGCAGTGAGACGAAAAGCACGGCTAGACCGATGGAACCGCATGGCAAGCAGCCCTACTCGGCATTGACACATCAGCCAGCGTATGTTGGTTCCAAGGACTTAAGAATTCGAACATATCGAGGCTGGCTCAATGCCTGAATTGGAAGAAGAGTACGGGACAAAGCGCATTTGTCAGAACTGTGCGGCTCGCTACTACGATCTAAAAAATGAACCTCCCGTTTGTCCCTCTTGCGGCACCGAATACGATCCGGAAGCGGTCATGCGGTCGCGTCGCGGTCGGGTGGCTGCCGCAGCTGTAGCATCCGCTAAAGATGAAGTGTCACCAGATGTCGAACTCGAAGATGCGGCGAAGCCTGCCTCGGACGATGACGAGGACGATGAGGACGAAGAAGTAACAGCTGTTGCTTTGGACGAGGTTGACGAAGATACGCTGGAAGACGGTGACACTGATCTGGTGATCGACGACGACGGCGAAGTTTCTCTCGACGATGAGTTCGGTGAGGAAGATGACAACAAAGTCGACGACGATACTTTGTTGGACGACGACGACGAAGAGCTTGACGGCGCAATTACAGTCGACGGACTGGACAAACCGCTGGATGAAGACAGCTAAGCACTCGGGACTTCGCGCGCACCGCGCGAACCCTCTTTACATTCGAAGCCTGTTTTCTAAAATAGGCTTCGACAAACCCGGTATTGCAGGTTAATACAGGGCCCGTTTCCAGCCGCGTGGGGCTATAGCTCAGCTGGGAGAGCGCTACAATGGCATTGTAGAGGTCATCGGTTCGATCCCGTTTAGCTCCACCACTTTCAGACATCAGATCACGGAACCTCGCAGCAAAATCCCCGCCCTTGGATGTTTGCCTGCATTTCTGATTATATTTCGCAAATTTTTTCGCAGAAATATGAATCGATGGAAGATCTGTACCAGATTTGTGATGTTTGTGGGGCATCTTTGCAAATGACTGATGTTCCGAGCTCCTCTACAACTCAAGAGTAGGGGCGAATGGCCGTTCGTTCTTGTGCGTTAAATTAGTATCAAAGAAAGCTTGCCTATGTCAGAGGTGATTCAAATAAGCCTGCCCGCGCTGCGTCAGCAACTTGAGCAAATTATCGATCATTTGGAACTCCTTGCTGAGAGAGAGGAAACTTTATTGAAGTGGGGCAAGGAATTTGGCGCGGTCCTAGAAGATGAAGCCGAACGGCTTTCAGACCTCTCAGCGCGCATCGCCGTCGCCCATCGTCAAAACCAATCACTTCTTTCTTCACCCGAAATGTCACTGTCTGACCCAAAACTAGCTACGGGCGGATAGTCGCCATTGCGAGAGCACTAAAGTTATGTGAAATTTGCCGCATCTCTCTATTCATCGCGGTAAATGCGACATGGTTCTAAGAACAGCACTTTTCCTGCTTGCCGCTGCAGCCTCTTTGTACTTGTCCGGCTGCAGCTCTCTCTCCGGCAGCACTCGCGATGCCTTTGCTCCTTTTGTCGAACTCAGCCAACCCGAAACGGTGAATAACGTCATCGTGGGCGGCACCAATCCTTACGCTGCTTCCGTAGAAAACTCGCTCACTACACCTTCCGTCGCATCGCAAGGTCAAACCATTGGCGTCTTTGCGAGTTCCCACGCCGCAGCTCAACAGATGATTTATCAGGCCGTTCGGGCACAGTGCGGAGAAACAGGAGTAATGGGTCCCGTTGAGTACGTGAACGGACAATGGGTCAGCCGGGTTCAGTGCGGCACGTTTCTCGGGCCAACGCCTACCCCTTACAACTCAGTCAACCTGTGGCCGCAGTAATTTCAAGGGAGCGGGCGCGACCTTCCCAGAATCCGCGCCGCTGGCGATGCAAAAACAGCCAAAGACGCCAGCCATAGCGCGAGTGTTCCCGACAATCGTGGTTCGACATCAAAGATCGCAAGCAGGGCAAAACTCGTCCCATAGGTGAGTATGACGCCCAACAGCGCAATCAGCGCAGCTACCGCCCAAACCTGCCACAGGGAACGCGCAAAAGCCCAAGCTGCAATAACCGGTGCGCTGAACAGAGCGATGGCAACGACGACACCCGCCGAACGCAAGCAAGCCGCCGCAGCAAGGGCCACGACGAGAACCTCGAGAATACGAGCCAAGGCTGAACCTACCGGGGTTTGCAGTCGGGCAAACTGTTGGTCCATCAGCGAGCGGTGCAAGAAAGGATAAGCCAGCCCGCACAGCCCCAGACTTAGCATCAGGCTCACCAGCGCTGTTATCATTTGAGGCGGCGCGCTCAGCCAGACTTCTGGACGAGCCAAATCAGCCCAACTGCCAACCTCAAACCAGATCAGCAGCTCCAGCGATCCAAAAAGCACGTGATCCACGTCGATTGTTCCTGTGTCTTCCAGACCCGTCAGACTGAGCGCCAGTATGCCGATACCAAAGAAAACCGGAAACAGGCCGGCAATCTCCACGCCGGCTCCAAGTGAATGGCGGGACCGCAACCAACCCACCCCAACCACAAACAGGCCAATGACCAGAACAGCGCCAATCAGTACTTCCCATCCATGATTTCCTGCCAAGGCAAAACCCAAAACCAACCCTGGCAAAACCGCGTGACTGGCAGCTTCCGACACCATGATTTGACCGCGCGGCAGCAACAGGCTTCCTGCCAGAATTGCCGTGATCGCTGCGCTCAACAACGTCAGAAGAATGGGCAAATCCTGACTAATCAGCATGGCGCGCCTTAACAGTCTGAAGCAGCCGCGCTGCTACAAAGCTTACCGCCCAGCCAAGACCCAGGCTGACAATCACCAGCGCGCCTGTTGGCAAGGGCAGCACACCTGCGCTCAACCAACCAGCCAAGGTCGCGAATACGCCTCCGATCAAGGCCGAGCCAACGACCAGACTGGTAAATCCCGTGATCCATGGTCGGACAATCAATGCTGGCAAGGTCATTCCCCCCACGAGCAGGGTCAGCCCCAAAGCCGGCAAGCAAGTCAGAACAACCACGACGGTTGCCACCACCCATAGGGCTTCCAGCCGGCGCTTATTGCCCTGAAGCGCTACAGACTCCTGATCCAGTACCCAGTTCAAAAGCGGTCGACGGAGCAAAACAAATCCCGAAGCAGCCAAGAGCAGCACACCCAAGGCCGGAAGCACCCGACTTAGCGTCAGTGTCGCGGCGTCCCCCAGCAGCAGAGTTGTCAGTCCCTTTGTTGAAAAAGCACCAGAGCCCTGTACCAGACTCAGCAGCACCAAGGTGCTTCCATAGGCAAAACTGATGGCGAGCGCTTGCGCGGCACCCGGCGAAAATCCTCGCCCCCGCGCCCAGAAAATAAAACCCAGCGTCAAAGCAGAAGTGGCAAAGCCAAGCGCCCAAAGGAGCGGCACGCTCAACCAAACCATGCCAAGCCAGACAACCACGCCTTGGGAAATCACGACCCCGGAAACCACACCATGTCCGGCAACGTCTGCGGTCAGATTTTCGCCCTTGAGCGATACGAGCGCACCGAACCCGCCCAAAAGCAATCCTGTGCTGAACAGACCGAAAAGAACGATGGCTGTGTTGTAGTCCATGACGCGCCCTGCGCGAGGTCGAATGCTAAACCGCCCGATGCTCGATCGCGCCAAAGGCAGAGGCAAAAGCTGGCGATTGGAGGACATCATCCGGCGTTCCCATGGCCGTCACGGTTCCATCAACCAGAAGCGCTCGATCAAACAAGGTACGAACATCCGCGAGGTTGTGGTGTACGATCACGGCAGTCTTACCTTCGTCCTGAAAGTCATCGAGAACTTTAAGCAGAGCCTCACGCGTCGCTTCATCGATGGCTTGAAACGGTTCGTCCATGATCAGGATCTGCGGCTCTTGCACCAAGGCGCGCGCCAGGAGAACCCGGCGACGCTGTCCCCCCGACAGGTCGGACAACGGGCGATCCGCAAGATCGAGGATGTTGACGCTCTTCAGCGCCCTCTCCACAGCGCGCCAGTCACCAGCGCCCAAACGCCCTGTTAAGCCCAGATGGACGCCACGCCCCATGGCGACAAGGTCTCTCACCGTGCTGGGGAAGCGCCAGTCGATTTCATCCGCCTGAGCAACGTAAGCCACGTGCTGCCGCACGACGGTGAAGGGGCGATTGAGAAAACGAACAGAGCCAGACTGAGGCTTTAACAGACCCAGCATCGCTTTAATCAGCGTGGACTTACCAGCGCCATTAGGCCCGATGATCGCCAGACGTTCGCCGCTTTGCACTTCGAAGTTTACATCTTGAACAATGGTTTCTGCACCATAGCCAGCAGACAGACCATAGACACCTATTGCCGTGTCCTGAGCGAGGCTCACTGACTTGTCAGTCACCATAAAGAGATTGGTGAAGGCGTTCATTATGACTTCTCCATCGTCAGCAGGCCATGTGATGCCAAGAAAGCTTCCAAAACGGGAGCCAATTCTGGTCGATTGCCGCTGGTTGCATCCACCATGTTGATCGTGTTCTCGATCAGCATGCCAAAATAAGTGCTGCCCGGTTCTCCCTGTGGGCCGAGGGCATCGGAAAACAGCGGGGGCAGAGATCGCAGGTCCACACCACTTTGCGCTGCGCCCTCGCGCAACGCGGCAATCCCCGCACTTTCAACCGTTGTTTCACTGAATACAGCAGAGATGTTTCGCTCAGCGATCAGCTGAACCAACTCATTCACTCGGGTGAGCTTGGTTTCGCTGGCTGTTGAAAGGCCAAGCAGAGGCTCAAGCGTCAAGCCATAGCGCCGCCCGTAATAGGAGAAAGCATCGTGGGCGCTAACAATGACGCGTTGCTCGCGCGGGATCGGAGCAAACGACTGCTCGATCCAGGCATCTGTTTTCTCTGCAGCCTCCTGCAAAATCGCGACACGCGCCTCGGAAACTTCGAGATCCAGATCGCCTGCAAGAGCTTTTGCCAAATCGATGACCGTCTCAATCCAGAATATCGGATTGTGCCACGTATGCGGGTCTTCATACCCTTCAACGAACAAAAGGTCGGCTTCGGGTTGGAAATCTGAGCCGGCATAAACCGGCTTTCGGCGTTCAAGTTGCTTCATCAACCCAAGCAACTGAGCTTCAAAAAGCAGCCCATGATAAGCAATGGCGTCAGCCTCAGCGAGCTGCCGAACATCTTTGCGGGTCGGTTGGTAAGTGTGCGGATCCGTCCCCGCGCCCAAAAGCGCGATGACTTCGGCTTGCCCCTCAAAAAGATAGCCCAAAGGGTCGGACAACATGCGCGTTGTCGTGCGCACGGTCAGACCATCCGCCGAAGCGTTAGGCACCAGACCTAGCAACAAAACCGTAATGCTTAGCAGCAATCCGCGCATGATTTGTCCGTTTGACACACACAATGAAGCTTATGATCTACAATGTAGCTTAGGCTACAAATTGTGCAAGGGTCAGTAAAAAAGTCCGGACAAAGTGCCTCAGTTTCCTTGAAATCGCCTCCTCACACTGCAAAAAGGGGGTGTTCACAGTGCAGATGTTTGAAAATCTTGACGACTCCCAAAGCCGCTTCCGTTGATACAACCAATCCCGACCTCGCGCCTGTTGAGCAGCAGGCCGCTGGCTTCGAAGCTGTGCGCGAAGCACGGCGGAGCGAGACAGCCGAAGATTACGTGGAACTGATCGACGACCTGATCAAAGCAACGGGCGAAGCGCGGGTGGTCGACGTCGCCGCTCGTATGGGCGTGTCGCACGCGACGGTGAACCGCATCCTTTCGCGTCTGACCAAAGAAGGTCTGGTCAGCACACAGCCGTACCGTTCCATTTTCCTGACCGAAGCCGGCTCAGATCTCGCGCAGGAATCGCGAGAGCGTCACCGGATCGTTGTTGAATTCCTATGCGCTCTGGGGATTGACGAGACCACGGCGGAACGCGACGCTGAAGGCATCGAGCACTACGTCTCCGCCGAAACCATCACGGCCTTTCAGCAATGGACAGGCAAGCTCAGCGCGGGAAAGTCTGGCGAATGAGCCTGTTGGATCATCCCTCCCTTCTCGGCTTCGAGCCACTTTACAGCCATTTGGATTTTCTCTCCAAACAGCGCGGCGGTGATGCCTATCCGCCCTATGACGTGCTGGTTAAAGGGAACAACACCTACATCATTCGGATAGCCGTCGCAGGTTTTACCAAGGATGATTTACGACTGATCGCACAACCGCACCAACTTCTGGTGATTGGAAAGCGCGGCGAAGCGAAAGACGACGCCCAAGAGGGTGATTACTTCCACAACGGTATCGCGTTCCGAGCCTTTCAGCGTCGTTTCGCATTGGGTCCGGGTCTTACAGTCAGCACAGCCACGGTGAGCGACGGGATCATCGAAGTCATTCTTGAGCGGCCGGAACTGCGAGAAGCAGGGGTCGAAATCGAAGTCGTAGATCGGGGCGCATGAGTTATGGCTAAACTCACCGCGGACCGCGAAGCGCTGCTGTCTGAAGGTGAGCGCAGAGCCATTTTTCGAAACATGCTCTTGTTCCGGCTGTGTCTCATTACCCTGCTTTTCAGCATTCTGTGCTGGATTTTCTGCGCGGCTTTAGGCCCCATCCGTTTTGCCGACCACCGTCCAGTGGCGTTTTGGATTATTCCAGCCAGTCTTTTCGCAGCCGTGTACTATTCTTATGCACTTTTCACCGAGTTTTCTGGCGACCCTGACAAGGACCGCTGGTGGCGCATTGTTTCTGCGACACTCGTGATGACTCCACTGGTGGTCTATTTCACGGCAACAGGCATGATGTTTCTGTTTTTCACAATCAGTGAGGTGGAGTTTTCGCTTCAGAACATCCCGTTCTGGCCCACCTAATCCTGGTTCAGGAGAACATCCAGCGCCGAGGCATCTTCCGCCCCGCGAAGACGCTCTCGAAACTCGGCATCCTTGAAGGCTCGAGACACGCGCGCCAACAGTTTCAAATGATCCCCGTTTGCACTCTCAGGCGCAAGGATCAGAAAAATCAGGTCAACCGGCTCATCATCTACAGAATCGTAATCAACGGGTTCCTCAAGTCGCGCGAAGTAGGTCACAGTGCGGGTTAAACCCTCTAACTTCGCGTGCGGGATGGCCACGCCGTCACCAGCCCCAGTCGAGCCTTCCTGCTCTCTGGCCTGCAAAGCTTCCAGAACGTCACGCTCCTCGACGCCGTAAGGCGCAGCCACGCGCTGAGCGAGCGACAGCAACAGGTGTCGTTTGCTCGTTACACTAACACTCGCATCAATGAATGTCGGTGACACAAGAAGGTCGTTCAATTCGGAGGCCTCGGTGTGATGGTTGGAAAATCAAAGGGCGCAGTCTTCACCACGCCCTTCCGATCCGCTACTGACCTGGATCGATCCATCCGATATTACCATCATTTCGCCGATATACGAGGTTGACCCTGCCATCTGATTCAAACAGCAGTGCGTTCAAGCCAGACAAATCCAACCGGGCAACGGCCTGACTGATGGTCAGTTTTTGAATTTCCGTTTGTTTTTCAGCGACAATTGTGGCGAACGCACCCGCGTCTTCGGCGTCACTGGCCGAGTCTTCGTCAGCATCTTCCGCCGGAGCCTCTAGCACCATTGCGCGTGCTGCACGGACCTCGGCCTGTTCAGCCAGTCCACGATGGTCATTCAGCTTGCGTTTATAGCGGCGTAACCGCTTTGCCAATTTCTCCGCTGCCTGATCCAGCGCACCGTGAGCGTCACCTTGCTCATCGCTGGCCTGAAGTTCCAGATTTCGGTGTACGTGGACTGTAATCATGCAGTGAAAACCGCCCGCCCCCTTGGAAAAAATAACATCCGCGCTCAACCCATGTCCGAAGTATTTTTCGAGCAAATCGTTGATCACGTCCTGAGCGCGCTGTTCCAGCGCAGAGCTTACATCCATGTGGCGGGAAGTTACTGATATCTGCATGTCGTCCTCCTTGCAGTTGAGACGAAGGGTTCATAATGAACCTAACTCAAAGGTAAGACGCGAATGCGATCACCGCAAACGAATAGGCCGCATAATCTCCAAAAAAGAGCCTGCAGCCTGTATTTTCCGGACCAGTTTTTTTGATTGGCCTTCTAAGCCATTGCCTTCAAGCGGCGGCGCTTAACCGAGGAAGGAATGCGGAGCGCCTCACGATACTTGGCAACCGTTCTGCGGGCGATATCCACCCCTTCAGAACGGAGCATCGCAACGATGGTATCGTCGGACAAAATCGCATCTGCCTGCTCACTGTCGATGAGCGTCTTGATCCGGTGCCGAACGGCTTCCGCAGAGTGTGCCTCGCCATCGCCAGACGATGCGATAGACGCGGTGAAGAAGTACTTGAGTTCAAACATGCCACGGGGCGTGCTGATGTACTTGTTTGTTGTCGCGCGAGAAACCGTTGACTCGTGGATTTCCACAGCTTCAGAAATATCGCGCAGAATCAATGGCTTGAGGTACTGAACCCCCTTAGTGAAAAACAGCTCCTGCCGCTCAACAATCGTCGAGGCCACTTTCATGATGGTGGTCGCCCGCTGGTGCAGGGCCTTGACCAGCCAGTTGGCCGTCTGGAGTTGTTCATTCAGGTATTCTTTGTCTTCCTTACGCAGCTTCCCGTCAGTCACCAGACCCGAATAGGTGTTGCTGACCAGAACTCTGGGCAGGTTTTCGGGGTTCAGCTCCACAATCCAGCCACCGGCTGGATTAGGGCGAAGCAACACGTCAGGCGTGACCACGTGTGCGCTGTCGTTGGAGTACCGGGATGCCGGTTTCGGATTCACGGATCGAAGCAGACGGATGCGCTCAACCAGCACTTCCTGACTGACACGGCAGACTTTAACCAGCTTGGGCAAGTCGCCATTGGCCAGCAAATCAAGGTTTTCCAACAGGCCCATCATAGGACCATCCAGAACCCGCATTTCAGCCAGCTGGAGCGTCAGACATTCCTTGAGATCGCGGGCGAAAATGCCCGTTGGCTCAAAACCCTGCATGTGCTGCAGCACGGACTCCACATGTCCCAGCGGGCAGTCCATGCGCAAGGCGATGTCTTCGAGAGAAATGCGAACGTAGCCAGCCTCATCAAGATTTTCCATGAGAGTAAAGGCAATCATCCGGTCGGCTGGATCATCCAGATCAATATTAATCTGGCTTACGATATGATCGCGCAGTGATTCTTCAGACGCGAGGCGGTTTTCGAGATCAAATTCCTCGCCCCCTTCAAAAGAACGATTGCCGCCGCTTCCCCAGTTTTCGAAAGCAACGGAAGCACCAACCTGCGCATCGGCAGTATCGTCGCGGCCTTGCCAGGTGTCGTCCATCTCGCCCATAGCGGCGCGATTATCATCCAGTGGCGCAAGTTCAGCGGTGGGGGTTTCCGGGGTTGCCGGCGGCTCAGATTCAGCAGCAGCACGCGACTCAGAAGGGGAATCGTCCCGTTCCAGCAGAGGGTTCTTCTCCAGCTCGCCTTCGATATATTCGCTTAGCTCGACGTTCGAAAGTTGCAGCAGTTTGATCGCCTGCTGCAACTGCGGCGTCATAACCAGGGATTGACCCTGTTTCAGCGCTAAATTCTGCGAAATTGCCACGTTTGCTATCCTGTATCGCCCGCCGCTTGCGCCCCATAATTCTTTCGCAGCGCGACCTGAAATCTTATAAACTCTACGAACACCCCGGCATGTTCGCCAAAATGTAATCTAAATCACACTACTCATACCTGAGATGAACGATCTGACGCCAGAGTTTGCCAATTGGCTCAAAGATTGCAAGCACCGCTGAGGTATTTGCGCCACAACAGCCGCGATTATACGACTGGAGTAGGCAAATAAGGCAGATTAATAGTCAAAACCTTCGCCAAAATAGCGATTTCTAGCTGATTTATCTGCCGTGATTTCAGACGGTGTACCCTCGATCAAGACGCTACCCCGGTCGATCAGGACCGCTCGATCCACCAATTTCAGCATATCGCGAACGTTGTGATCCGTGATTAGGATTCCCACTCCCAGATCTCGAACCTTACGAATGGTCGCCTGGAGTCCCTCTATGGAAATTGGATCAACACCAGCAAAAGGCTCATCCAGAAGAACCACTTTCGGTTTGCTTGCCATCGTCCGGGCCAGTTCCAGCCGACGACGCTCGCCACCTGACAAAGAGTCTGCCCGTTGGTTTGCGAGTTTTTCCAAGTCGAAATCAGTCAAAAGCCTCGCCAGCAGATCGGCCCGCTCAGACCGATTTATGGCAATTTCCATGACGGCGCGCAGGTTGTTTTTGACCGTCATGCCGTGAAAGCCCGTTGGCTCCTGCGGCAAGTAGCCCAAGCCCCTGCGAGCCCTTTGAAACATAGCAAGTCGAGACAGATCGACCCCGTCCAGTTCAAGTTTGCTCGCAGTGCAGGGGATCAAACCCACAAGAGCGTGAAAGGCGGTGCTCTTTCCCGCTCCGTTGGGGCCAATCAGACCAACAATCTCACCCGACTTAACGGACAGATTGATACCGTCAACAATACCCCTGCCCCCCCGCTTGACCGAGAGTGACTGGACCAGCAGTCCTGTAGCCAAACTCATTGGGAGCGCAGCGCGCCAGAAATGCGCTGATCCGAATCATTATTGAGCTGCAAAGCACCTGTGTTCAGGTCAAAGACGGCACTCGCCCCCGACAGCAACACGCCACCGCTTTGCAGCACGACAGCGCCATCAAGAAACACCTTTCCGGCTTCGCGCTCGTAACGCAGGTTCTGGGCCGCCGCGCGAAAATCATCTCGCTCAACGTCGGCACCATCGCTCACATCAAGCTCTTGAACCACTCCAGCCGCCATAGTGACAGTTGCCGCGCCCCCCGAAATGGTGACGCCGTCCGCTTGCATCAGAAAGGCTTGTTCAAGGCTCATGACCCCACTCTCTAGGTCAAAGGTGAGCTCTCCCTCAGACACCAGCCGGTCACGCCCCATCTGCATGTTGATCGGTGCCCCGCGCAGAACCAACTGCTGCTGATCCAGTCTCAGGCTCAGGTCTGAAACGCGTGCTTTCAAGGTGTCGCGCTGCAGAAAGACTTTTCCATCGGCGGAAAGCCGTTCCATTTGTTGCTGTTTATCGTCCAGTGTCGCAACCACGCGGTCAGCCAACACGACCCATTCACCGACAATCAGTTGCACAGCGCCCTGTGCTTCATAGCGGCCTTCTTTGGCGAGGAAGCGGATGCCGTCCGATGCCGTCAGATCAAACCCGTCACCGGTCGCCCTTGACTGACTGAGCGCTAAAGCGGGCAGCAGTCCAAGCATCAGAGCTGGCACAAGACAAAGGCTAAGAAAAAAACGGTTCATGGGGGAAAACTAACGCACTTGTCCGCGCATGACTATTCGCGCGTGTTTGATAGCGTTGACTCACCCTGAAGCGTGAGATCACCAGTCTCAAGATTAAGTTCAGCACCGGTCTCAGAGAAGAGCCGAGATCCGTCAGGTCCCAGAATGTTTACGGCACCGTCCATGACGACGGTACCGGATTCGGGCGCGCGACCGGTTGTTTCACTCAAAAGGTTGGGACCGGTTGCATCGGACGAAGATGGGTCTCTGGCAAGGAACAAATAGATCACCGCCGCGGCGCCGATGACCAGCAGACCCAGTCGTAAAACCAAAATGACCCAACCCCGCGTGGTCATGTGCGCACTCAGGAATGAGCAAAGATGTCGCGATCTTCCCACCCCAGAAGATCGAGTTGCGCCCGGCGTGGCAGGAAGTCAAAGCAGGCTTGAGCCAGTTCCGATCGTCCTTCGCGCGCCAAAAGGCCATCCAGCGCTTCTTTCAGACCATGCAGGTAAAGAACATCTGACGCGGCGTAGTCCACCTGTTCTTTGGAAAGCTCTGGCGCACCCCAATCACTGGTCTGCTGAACCTTGGAGATATCGACGTTGAGGAATTCCTTGCATAGATCGCGCAGGCCGTGTCGATCGGTCGAGGTCCTCACCATGCGACTGGCCAGTTTGGTGCAATAGACGTTGGTCATGAGCACGCCGAGATAGGCATAGACGCTGGCAATATCAAAACGCGCAAAATGCATTAATTTCAGCCGAGCTGGGTCCGCAAGTTGCCGAGCCAGGTTTGGTGCCAACTGGATACCAGCCCCGGCAAAAGGCGACACGCCATCCTGCTCCCGCTGCGGCATCTGGATCACGTGAGCATCGCCATCACCGCTACTCACCTGCACCACACAGAGCCGGTCCCGGACCAGATTGAGCCCCATTGTCTCCGTATCGATGGCAAAAACCGGCCCCAGATCAATATCTGCGGGTAGGTCGTGCATGTGGAGGAAATTGGCCATGGGAAGTCTCTGCATCTGTTAGGCAGGCATTGAGAGCGGGATGGGCTGGCGAATGTCAAGCTTAAGCCGGTCCAACAACCTGAAAATTCAACTTTTTCCAACGCCGGAAACCAGCGTCCGACGGGGTTTCCGTTGCGGGAAACTCAGGTAATCCTCCAAGTCATAAGCCTGCTCATACAGCCCTTGCATAAACTCTTCCAGATCAGAACCCGGTGCCAGAGACGGATCGCCGTACGCGACCTGTAACACCTTGTTCCGCTGGTAAAGAGCGCCTCTCAGCATGAACACCAGCGTGGCAACATTACCGCCCAGATTGCGTGACTTATCCTTGCCCAACATCCGAGACAAAGCCGTGACCAAGGCACGGAAACGGTAGTAGCGTGGGTTTTGCTCTGCATTGGAATGGGCCGGGATCAAAGGAATGTCCTGACCTGTTTCATGAGAAATTTCATGGGCAACACTGGCTGCACTGGTTTTCCAGACCTTATCCCGCACATCGCGGAAACCACTGGTTCGACGACGGGACAAACCACCAGAGGGGAATATGAACACCAATTGCCCGTTGCGGAGGCTCTGTTTTACCTGCTCGAAGTACAGCCCCAGTTTGGCGCGGTATTTCACAGGATCTGTCTCCCGGTCTGGGACGGGAATTATATTTCCGGCAAAACCAGAAAAGGCCTGAGCATCTGCTGTCGCCACAACCATGATGTCGTCTCGACGCGACTGCAGCGCCTGCATATGAAGGACAAAGTCGAGCACGCCGGTCGCATGGGTCGCGCAAACAACCACCGGCTTTCCCTTGTCGGGAATAACATCCATCCCATGAGTACACTCAACATGAATGTTGGCTTCTTCCAGCACTTTGAGCAGATAGGGCATACCGGACAGGCCAACAGCCGGGCGCATCAGCTTTTCGACCGCCTGAACGCCCAGAATACGCCCCAGTGTCTGCCGTACGAGGCGCAGTAGAATGGGGTTCTTCAGGATCTCCAGTCGCTGCTGCAGAACGGCATTCAGGGGTCTGTCTTTATCGTCCACGCCTGGCTTTTCCCTCTGGCTTCAGTCTGAGCAACCGGCGGCGGGTGTCGATCAAGGATACCGGACCCTTCGACATTCCATCCCAAACCAGTTGCAAGCGGTTCAGCAGCAAACCGGCTCTATTCTTCAGTCAGTTCTTTGACCAAGAAATCCACCGCGACCTTGATTTTCGTTAATCGGTATTTTGGCTGCTGATAGATCAGATAAGTGCCTGTCTCCTCATTTCTTGAGAGAGCAAGCTTACCATCTTCCAGCGCTATGGGAACGAGCCGACTGTTGGCAATTTGATCCCTGACCCCCCAGCCCGGAACAACCGCCAAGCCACTTCCAGCAGCAGCTTCGGCGACAAGCTCCTTGCCGATGTTGCAAATGAAGGTCGGGTTCGTCTTGATTTCGACCCAGCCGCGGACGGTTTTTGCCTGCCAGTAAACAATTCGGTCAGGCCCCCGGTAAAGCAGGGTTCGATGGTCGGCCAGGTCGTCGAGACACCGCGGCACACCATGCTTTTCCAGATAAGCGGGTGCAGCAACCAAAAGATAGTTGTTGCTGTTCAAACGACGCGCGATTGCACGCTCTGGCGGATGGGCCGTTGCGCGTATGGCAATGTCGATCTCATCGCTGGTCAGGTCGGTCAGTTGATCGGTTAGTTCCAGATCGATGACCAACTCAGGAAACCGCTGGCGCAACTTTCGTAAAGCCGGCACGAGACGGTATTCACCATAGCCGGTAATCGCTGATATCCGCAGAATGCCCGTTGGTGAGGCGAGATGGTTTTTCACCAGCTCATTCGTATAGCGCAGATTATCAACGGTTGGGCGTACCCGGTCGAGGTAGAGCTGCCCCAACTCCGTAAGCCGAACAGCGCGGGTGGTCCGGCTCAGCAGCGTAACGCCCAGTTCAGCTTCCAGATCCTGCAAGCGGCGAGAGACGGACGAAGCCGGTACCCCCAGCACTCTAGAAGCCTCCACAAAACTGCCGAGTTCGGCGACCTTGATGAAGTAATTTATGGCGCGCAGCTGGTCCATTTTTCGGTGACGTCACAAACAAATTATTGCTTTTTTGGCATTTATGAAGGCTAGAAACGAGCATTTCTAGCAGCTTTAAGCTCCTTATATACAAAATCTGCTAACAATGAAGGCTTTGGGAACTCATTATGAAAGTCATCGAATACAACAAAATCGGCAATCCGGCAGAGGTTCTTGAGATCAAGGACGTACCATCCCGTGCACCGGGTGACGGTGAAGTCCGGGTGCAGGTGCTGGCCACCCCAATCCACCCTTCCAACCTTCTCCAGATCGCCGGACAATATGGCACCATGCCAAAATTTCCTGCCTCACCTGGTGCCGAAGGTGTTGGAAAAGTCGTCGAATTGGGGGCTGGGGTCAGCCACCTGCAAGTTGGACAAAATGTTCTGCTGACCGGTGTCGGCGGCACGTGGCGGGAGGAAATTACAGCCTCAGCACAGGCCTTCATCCCCGTTCCGGATGGCGATGTCGAGCAACTGGCGATGGCGGTTGTAAACCCGCTCACCGCGCACCTCCTTCTCGCGAGCATCAAAGACCTGAACGAAGGCGATTGGATCATCCAAAGTGCCGCTAATTCAGCTGTTGGCGAGTATTTGATCCAACTGGCAGCGCAACGCGGCATCAAAACGATTAACGTCGTACGGCGCGAAAGCCTTGCTCCACGGCTCACTGAGCTCGGGGCCACCGTGGTTCTAACCGACGGGCCCGATCTGGCGGAACGGGCCAAAGCAGCCACCGGAGGGGCTGACATTGTCTTTGGTATCGACAGTGTGGGGGGAGAAACCTTTGCTCGTATGGTCCAAAGCCTCGCTTATGGCGCGACCCTCGCATCCTATGGCGTTCTCTCCATGCAACAGCCCGCGCTGGACCTCGTTTCGGTCATTTTCAACGATGTGAAGGTTCAAGGCTTCTGGCTGGCAAAGTGGTTTGAAACAGCATCACCAGAGGACAAACAGGCCGCTTTTGGGGCAATCATCCCCATGATCGCGACGGGGGCCATCTCCTCAGCAATCGACTCCCGCTTCAAGCTGGAAGACATCGCTGCAGCCGTCACGCGCGCTGGCGCTCCGGGCCGAGACGGTAAAGTACTGCTCACGCCCTGATCTTTTTTCGGTGTTTCGATGGATTGGCACCGGGCCACCGGTGCCTTTCCGCACTATGAGGGCATCTGAACCTCATAAATCAGCGCGGCACGGAGCAGGTCTGACGCATCATCGTCGCTAATGCCCAACCGACCCAGTTGTTCCACCGTGTTTTGCAGGTACTCGAGACTGGTCCCCAGGATCCCTTGTCCCGTAGCTGCGAAACGAATTTGCTCCGCCCGAGTGATATTCGGCTGCATATGATCCTGCGCATGGTCAGCGAGGAAGGTGAGCGCCGGAACGGTTTCCCCATCAATCACAACCGGGACAAAGCGCGCCAGATAACCGGGGGCAATGGCTTCACGGCGAAACAGGATTTCCGTTTCAGTGTCGACCTTTTCCGCGTTTATCTTGAAGGCAAGCCCATCGCACCCCGTTCCACTGTCCAGGGCTGCCATGACTCCCGGTGCATCGCGCGTTCCGCGTCCGCCTCGATTATCGACAAGCATGAAGCGCCTTTGATGTTTCGGCGCGAAGGCTCGGCGCACCTCGCAAAAATCTAGCGCCGGGTCCCACATCAGGGAGCCGTAGGCGAAGACATAGAGATCGCCCCGATGCCCCGCCAACGCTTCGGCACGAATTCGCTCACGCGTACGATCATCGTGAAAGTCGATGGTCAATTCTTGGCCGCTGCTCAAGATCTGAGCTTTGATTTTCTCCGTGGTAATGGTCCGAAAAAACGATTCAGCGTAGGGTTTAACCAAGTGCAGTAACTCGGGGTGATACGAAAAAGGGTCTGTCATGGTCTGGCTCTGTACTCGACGCAGAAATCCGGAAAATCAGCTTTCAATAGAATATGGCAAAATGCTTTAGCTGCAATTTGATATGATGGACTGAAGTCTAAGGGATCTAATCCCTACCTGTTCTTGCCGGTTAAACTGGACGCACAATACTTGATGAATCGTCATCTGTACTCCGTATGTCAAAATAATGAGTCGAAAAAGTCACTGACGGTCGTTAATCGTCACTATGATCCAAGGAACTTCATTAACTTATCAAGACAATGCGCTTAGGTTTTTTACGAATTTTGATTAGGTTTACCTGAGACGAAAAATCCTATGGCAGAAGCTGTTAGAAAATCA
>JBMZBW010000043.1:0-18707 GCA_049612785.1 Alphaproteobacteria bacterium
AATATTGAAAAAATTGCTTTACATAAAAAGAGTGACAATTTAATAGGAGAAAGTTTTTGCGAATTGCCATGATTTGTGACGCTGCAACGCCAGACGAGGAGTTCTACTAATTCGCGTAAATAATTTAATTTAAATTTATGCGATGTTCATTGTTTGAGTTGATTTGGCTATGTTGCCGTCAATTTGACAGATCTCAGCTCATGGATTTGGCGACCCAGGCGTGAAAGCAATGGGTTGCTGTATCCATGGCGGGGGAGAATCTGCCTCCGTCGAAGTGAGGGGCAGCGCGACCGCGTTGCATGCCTTCGACCACTTCAATGTCTTCATCAAACACCAGCCGCCACTGTTTGGCGTTTACTGCGCGAAGGTCGGCAAAGCTCTCGTCCATAGACTGCTCGGAGGTATAGAAAATGCCCACGCGTTCGAGTGTGTGGTTCACGCTCTGGGGCAGCAGCAGCATGGCAAAGACGTGGTCGCGATGAACGCCGGCGAGAACATTGGGGTACAGAACGATATATTCAGCCTGTCCATTCCACCATTTTTCACTAAGCCCCTCGAAGGTATCCAACAGTCGCCCGTCCTCCGTGCGAGAGGGATTGAATACGGTCGTTCCCTGGCCGGAGTAGCAGTCCTTCTCGACGATGTTGTAATGGTCTTCGATCCGTGAGTAGCTGTTCAGGTCCGGGTGGATCCAAGGCAGGTGATAGGCCTCGCAATAATTCTCTACGGCCAGTTTCCAGTTACAGGCTACGTCGAGCGTAAATTGAGATACGTCTCGATCAAAGAACAGCGGCTGATCAAACTCAGACCAGCGGTCCAGCAGCTTGGAATGGATATCGACAAAAGGCCCTGCATCCCGGCTCACGTTCACATACACCACGCCCAAATAGACGTGCGTCGGCACTTCCAGTAGGCCCAGTTCAGGCTTGTCGATGCAAGGGTGATGGTTCGCGTCCGGCCCGCCAACCAGCGGCGTCGCGACCAGCCGACCGCTCAGGTCGTATGTCCAGCTGTGATAGGGACAGCGCATGCCTTGCTTGGCTTTCCCGGCTTCGCTGACCAAAATCATCCCACGGTGACGACAGACATTTTCGTAGACCCGCACCTTGTTTTCACGGTCTCGAACAACGACCAACGGCACGCCAGCCAATTCAACCGGATAGACGTCGCCAACCTCTGGAACGTCGCCTTCAAAGGCGATGCCAGCCCACTGACCCAGCAACAGCCGCCGGGTTTCTTCCGCATACACGGCGGGGTCTGTGTAGAACTCGTTTGGCAGCCCATTGGCGGTTTCAACGGATTGCTGAACTTTGGCGAGGTAAGACATCGAGCACCAACCATGATTGATATTTCAGAACCATAGATACGAATTCGTCCAAGTCCTGTTCGACTCTCAGCGACTTGATCGGGTCGGTTCTGCCATACAAGCTATCACCTTGACCGGCAAACCATGGCGTAAGATGCATGGCGCATGAAGGAAATGAGAACTCTTCGCGGCCTTGCCCTGATGCCGCTCTACGATTGGCCTGAGCTGCATCATCTCACTGACGGCGTTTGGGCCTGTATTCGTGAGGCTGCGCGGGAGGAGGGCTTGGATCTGCCGGTAGACCTCGATCATCGGGCGCAGCGGGTTTCAGCCTGGATGACGGATGAGGTCGTGTTTAGCCAGCTTTGCGGATCACCGTGGTTCCGCAAACACCGCCATCACGCGCACTATCTGGCGACGTCTGATTTCGCGTTGAACGACAATGAGCCCGGCCAGTATTACAGCAAAATCGTTGTGGCCGCCGGATC
Source organism: Alphaproteobacteria bacterium (assembly GCA_049612785.1). GTDB lineage: Bacteria > Pseudomonadota > Alphaproteobacteria > UBA7985 > UBA7985 > UBA7985. The sequence goes on from JBMZBW010000043.1 coordinate 1,795, forward strand.
GACTTATACGGCTTTAGACCAGCTGGAGTCCGCCAAGTTTGCTTACAATGATGATGACTCTCAGTCCGGTGTTCATTGCCTACGCCCCTTGATGGATGTGGAAGCTCACTTGGCGCATGGGGTGGAGAGTGGAGGCCATCGCTTGTCCATGCAGGCTGTCGCTGCGGGAGAGGCGGACTTTGCGGCCATTGACGCCTTTAGCTTCAGGCTTGCGGAGAGCGTTGCGCCCGAGGTGACAAACGCACTGCGCGTGATCGCCAAGACCCCGCAGCGCCCGGCTCCCGTTTTTGTGACTTCCACTGCTTATGACGAAGACACGAAGCAGAGACTGCAACACGCCGTTCTCTCGGCGCTCAGCAACCTGCCAGAGACGGTTTCAGGTCCTTATTCGTTCCGGGGCGCTGTCGATCTCGGAGCTTCGCTGTACAAGATTTTCAAGCTCTAGCGCGCCGCGCTTTAGTCCCAAGGGCCATTAACGGCCTTTAGCTCCGGATAGACCGGTTCTCGCTTCTGCATCTTCGCAGCAGCACTTTCCATCATGTGAGCTGGCGACAGGATGCCCGCATTCAACGCTTGAATGTACCGCAGCGTGTCTTCGGTGGAGTGATCCGCAGCATAGTTCATAACGTGTTTGGAACCCGCGACCGCCAAGGGTGAGTTTCGAGCAATCTGCTGCGCGATTTCCATGACGTGCGTGAGCATTTCTTCTTGCGACTCAAACACCTGATTAACGAAACCACGCTCCAGAGCTTCTTGCGCCTCCAGCTTTCGTCCCGTGTAGGCCATTTCGCGGATCAGGCCGTCGGGCAACTGGCGCAAAATGCGGGGGAAGGTTCCCACGTCGGCGACCATGCCGATGTTGACTTCCTGAATGGTAAAAAAGGCGTCAGCGGTGCAGTAGCGCATGTCACACGCGCTGCTGAGATCCACGCCAGCACCGAGCGCACCCCCTTGGATCGCAACCAGAACCGGCTGGCGCGCATTGTAGAGGCTGGAGAAAGTCTCCTGCAGGTGATGAAGGTGGATGCGGAAGGCTTCGGCATGGATGTGTGGATCAATCTTCCCGCCCATGATCGAGTTACCAGCCTCAGCAAAGACCGCGAGGTCCATTCCGGCGGTAAAGTGCTTGCCCGTGCTCGACACCACGATCACGCGCGCCGCGGCGTTGTTGGAAATGCGGTTGATGGCATCGGGAAACTCGACCCAGAACGCCTTGTTCATCGCGTTGCGCTTTTCCGGGCGATTGAGCACGACATGAGCAACGTGGTCGGCGATTTCGACAGAAATGGTTTCGTACGATGGAAATTCGAGCGTCATGGGTTCCGATCTCCTTAATTTTCGACGTTCAACCTACGGGTGGGTCAATCGGCTGACCAGTGAGAAACGACCGCTTCGAACGCTGGGCGAGGGCGGTCATCGTTGTTGGTCAGTTTACCTGCAATATAAATAAAGCCCGCAACCTGATCGTGCTCTGTTTTGCAGCCCAAAGCGGTCTTTACGTCTGGATCAAACGCTGTCCACTCGGTTAGCCATTGTGTTGCGTACCCTTCGGACTGTGCGGCAACCACGATGTTCTGACAAACGGCTCCCGCAGAAAGATGCTGCTCCCACGCCGGGATTTTGTGCGGGATTGTTGGCGTAGACAGGACGGCCAAAACGACCCCCGCACGCTCAAAGCGCGCCGCCTCCAGCTCTAGCGTGCTGTCTGGCGCATCGGGGCGCTGGTTCTTGGCAAAGGCAGGTCGAATGACGTTTTCCCCAAAGCTGCGCCGTGCATCGTTTTCGAAAATGATGATCCGCCACGGGGCAAGCTTGCCGTGATCCGGGACGCGCAAACCCGCGCTCAGGATCTTTTGGAGCGTTGCGGCGTCCGGCTTTCCTTCCGGCATATCGGAAGCTTTGACAGAACGGCGGGTTTGCAAGAATTCGAGCGTGGACAAGAGACGCTTCCTTAAACCAGTGACAGGATCCAACGGGTTGCAATGACGAAGACCAGTGTCTGAAGAAGTGAGACCCCAAGCATAAAGGCGCAAGAGGCAAGCGAGAAACTGTCAACCAGCCCGACGCCTAAGACGACAAAAGGCAGGGCCAGCGGAAGGGCCATCGCGCCAAGGAAGACACCGACGTTACCCAAGAGAACCCTTAGCGCAGCAACAAAGGCACTCAGCGCGGTGAGCGCCGCTGAAGTGACCAGCAAACCGATCACAAGGGCCACAAACGCGCTTGGGGGCTGCGAGTAAAACAGCGTCACCAGCCAAGCCGCCACGAGGAACCACGGCACCGACGCCAGCCAGCCGCCGAACAACCGACCGTAGACAAATCCGGCGTAGTCGCGGGCCATGGCGCGCAACCGTTGGTTCAGGCCCGATTGCAGCTGATCAAGCCACCAATCCGCATTGGCGTAGACGAAGGCAAGCACGATCATAGCCCAGCCTATTGCTGGCCCCGCAGGACGCAGGCGCTCCGGAAACTGCCCCAGCGTTAATCCAACGGCAGTAAGTGCTACAGCAAGGAAACCCAGCGCCCCGAGCGCATTCAAACCACTGCGCAATCGCAGACGCAGCTCCAATTTCAAACCTGCGCTAAACATCGTCGGGCCCCAGCTTCGTCAGCACGATCTTTTGCGCGCCGTTCAAACTGCGCTCGTGGGATGAAAACAGGATTGCGCGTCCATCATGTGTGCCGTCGCTCAGAATCGTTTCCAGTGAGGCCGCGGTTTGCTGGTCCAGCCCCGCAAAGGGTTCATCGAGCATCCACACCGATTTATCCGGCAAGCAGGTCAGTGCCAGCGCTACGCGTCGTGCCTGTCCGAAGCTCAGGGTTCGAGCCGGCTTCCTGCTCAACTCCGGCACACCCAGCATTTCTGCAATCTCGACATCCGGCTTTACACCGCATCCGGCATAGAGGCTCAGGTTTTCAGCGACGCTCAAATCGGGCAAGAGGCCGTTGTCGTGCCCCAGAAAGGCCAAGGCGTCACGGTTCAGAGCAACCTCACCAGCAACCAGCGGGATCAATCCGGCCAAGGCGAGCATCAGTGTTGATTTACCTGCGCCATTCTCACCCTGGATATGCAAGGCCTCTCCGGGCTGCACAGCGAAGGTAAGGTCTTCGATCAGAAGGGCATCTCCTCGGGCGACCGAGAGGTTTTGAGCCATCAGTATTGGTGCTGTGGATTGCGTCATGCTTGCCTTTTGCCCCAGCCGGGAAGCTTCGACAACCACTGCCGAGGGTCAGTTTTCGTCTTGGGTTTCCCCAAACGCAGGGGACCACCGCGATAGATGCGGCATCCTTCGATTTGAAGTTACGGCAAAAAACAGCCATATCGGTGTCCATGCACAAGTACGCCAACCCCACCCGTTTCATGCGCTGGGCCGAAGCCAGCCAGCCCTACCTGCTTGCCTTGGGTATCCTCCTTGGCTTTGGCGGGATGATCTGGGGGCTGACAGTTCCGCCGGACGAAGAAATGCAGGAGCTGATCAAGCCCTTGTTCGTTCACGTGCCTTCGGCTGGTTTGTCGCTGATTGTCTACGGCTCTATGTCCATCGCAGCCTTTGTCGCGCTGGTCTGGCGGCATCCGTTGCCGGAGATCTTCTGCCTTGCCGCTGCGCCGGTCGGGGCGGTTGTTACGGTGGTGGCGCTGATTACCGGTGCGCTTTGGGGAAAACCGACCCTCAACACCTATTGGGACTGGCGCGACCCGCGTATGGTGTTGGAGCTTCTGCTGCTGTTCCAATACCTGATCTATATCGTTCTGGTGCGTGTGCTGTCACAGCGTGACCCGGCACTGGGTCGCCGGGTTGGATCGATCTTTCTGGTTGCAAGTGTTGTGACCGTGCTTCTCTCGAAATTCGTGACCGAGTGGTTCCTGGTCCTGCATCAGGGGTCGAGCGGTGCCAACGTGATCCAGCTGACGGGGCGGGTCGTGATGAACCTGCTCGGGCAGGGAGACGAAGCTGCGGCAGAGCCGGTCGAGGACGATGGCATCGCGGGCGTCTATGTGCCGCCCTTGCTGATTACCATGCTGGGGACCTATCTGTTCTACATGGCAATCGGCATCTGGCTGATGCGCTACGAATTGATCCGCATGCGCCTGCGCTCGCTGCGCCGCAAGCAAGCCGCTGCGCATTCATTCCTCGCCGAAGCAACCGGAACTTAGAGGAGCCGCCGCTGATGTTTGATGATCGCTGCGTTGCCGTTTGGGGAAGCTATGGCGCTACGGCTCTGGCCATGATTGGCGCGCTTCTCGTCGCTCGTCTGGTCCTCGCTCGGGTCAGGCGTGAGCTAGAGCAGCTCAAAAAGGAAGCAAACAAATGAGCGGTTCGCGGGTTCGCAATCGTTTTATCTGGGTAAGCCTCGGCGCGCTCTTGGCGGCGGGTGCCGTATTGCTGATCGTTTTTGCTCTGCCGGGCCAGCTCAACGCATTCCGCACACCGACGCAACTGGCGGCGCTCGACATTCCGCCGGGCAAGTCCCTGCGTCTGGGCGGGCAGATCGTTCCCGGTTCCTACACCACACAAGATGGCATCACCCACGTCTTCACGCTCACGGACAAGGACGGCGGAACGCAGGTCGTCTCTTACAGTGGTGCGCTTCCGGATTTGTTCCGAGAAGGGCAGGGGATCATCGCAACCGGGGTTCTGGATGGCAGCGGCGGCTTTGATGCGAAAAATCTGCTGACCAAGCACGATGAAGCCTATGTCCCGCGCGAGTTGCGCGACCATGCGGATCAGCAGCAGCAAGGCACGGCGGGCCAATGATCTCAGAGTGGGCGCATCTGGCCCTGGTTCTCGCCTTTCCGCTGGCTTTCATGCAGGCTGTCACAGCGCTGTTGCCCGCGGCCCCGCTAGGCTGGACATCAGCCTATCGTCAGGGCGTCGTGCGCTGGGTTGCCATGGCCACCGCTGTCCTGATTTCGCTTTCTTTCCTCGGGCTTGTACTGGCCTTTGTGACAGGCGATTTCAGCGTCAAAACGACCTTCGAGCACAGTCACTCAGCCAAGCCGCTGCTCTACAAGATTTCTGGCACGTGGGGGAACCACGAAGGCTCCATCCTGCTTTGGGTGCTTATCTTGGCGGTGTTTGGGGGGTTGCTCGCGCTGCGAAAGACCGAAAAGCATCAGGATTTGCGCGTGCGGGCGCTGGGAATTCAGGCGTTGATCACCTTGGCTTTTCTGGCCTTCACGATTTTTACCTCCAACCCCTTCGAACGGTTGATCCCGGCTCCGGTGGAGGGGCGTGGGCTTAATCCATTGCTTCAGGATATAGGTCTCGCCCTGCATCCACCTTTGCTCTACTTCGGCTATGTCGGTTTCTCCATCACCTTCGCTCTGACCGTAGCGGCTTTGTTGCGCGGCGAAGCGGATCGAGATTGGGCGCGTTTGGTGCGGCCTTGGGCCATGATCGCATGGACCACCTTAACCGCCGGTATCGCGCTGGGTAGCTGGTGGGCTTACTATGAGTTGGGTTGGGGCGGATTTTGGGCCTGGGATCCGGTGGAGAACTTGTCATTCCTGCCTTGGCTTACGGGAACAGCCTTTATTCACTCGCTGATGGTCGTTGAGAAATCCGGCGCTTTGCGGGTCTGGACCTTGTTTCTCGGTGTCGTGACTTTTGTGCTCGCCATACTGGGGACCTTTGTTGTTCGTTCCGGATTGTTGACGTCGGTTCACGCCTTTGCGGTCGATCCGGCAAGGGGTGTCTTTATCCTGCTGATCCTCGGCATCAGCGTCATTGCAGCCTTTAGCCTCTTCGCTTGGCGCGCGCCGCAGTTCAAAGCCGGCGGCGGCTTTGAGCCTGTCAGTCGTGAGGGCGCTTTGGTGCTGAACAACCTGTTCCTGTCAACAGGCGCTGGGGTGGTTTTGCTGGGAACCTTTTTCCCCCTGATTACCGAAGCTTTCGGCCAGCCCTTGACCGTGGGCAAACCTTACTTCGATGCCACCTTCCTCCCGTTCATGGTGCCGCTGCTGTTGCTTATGGCCATTGGTCCTTTCGTGCCGTGGCAGCGTCTCAGGGGCAAGAATCAAGATCGGATCCGAGGGCTGCTGACACTCCTCGTTGTCGCACTGGCAATCGCTGCAATCGTGATCGTGCTGCTCTATTGGCAATCCACGCCGCGTCTGTCTGTGGCGGTCGCATTGGCGATGGTGCTGGCGGGTTGGTTGCTGGGCGGCGGGCTGCTGACGCTGGCGTCGCGGGTTCGGGCCGTCGGAAGCCTGACGAAGGTCTCCCTGTCCGCTTGGGCCGTGTCGCTCGCGCATGCAGGGCTTGGTATCGCTGTTTTTGGTCTGATTGCAGGCTCCGCCATGGTTCAGGAACGGACCGTCAATCTCAAGCCCGGTGACAGTGTTGAAGTCGGTCATCTGACTTTCCGCCTCGACGGGGTTCGGGAAACCAATGTCGACCCCGCTCAAGGCAGAAATTACGTATCGGCCTTTGCGGATGTGGCGCTGCTTGATCGTAGCGGCGGGGTGAAGGCCACGCTGTCACCCGAGCGGCGCTTTTACCCGGTACGGCAGGACAGCACGACCGAAGCGGCCATTCGGGTGACATGGCTTGGCGATATCTTTCTGGCCTTCAACACTCAAGCGCCGGATGGCGGTTTTGTCCTGTCGCTTAGCTGGCGACCCCTGATCCCTTGGCTCTATTTTGGCTGTATCCTGATGGTTTTGGGCGGTATGCTTGGATCGTTGGCGGCTTGGCGTCGTTTGGGAAGGGCACAGTAGGTATGAGAGTCTTGCTCCGACTGGCCATTATCGTTCTTGGCACCCTGTTTATCCTCTTGGCCGGGGCGCTGCTCTGGTTTGGTTTGAACCCACAACGAGATCCCGCCACGTTCCCAACGTCAGCAGCGATCAAGCCCGACTTCAGCGCTTTGGGGCAGGGGACACCCTTGCCCGGTTTTGAAGACGTCTCTGACGTGTTGGAAGCAAGGCGCGGGGCCGAAGGGCCATTTGTTGTGAATTTCTTTGCCAGTTGGTGCCAGCCCTGCCGTCTGGAGCATCCCTATCTCCTTGAATTTGGCGCAACCAACCCCGGTGTTTTGATTGGCTTGGCCTACCGCGACGATCCCATCGATTCCGCCAATTACCTCACCAACGACGGCAACCCTTACGTCGCAGTCGTTGCGGATACGGGCAGTAAAAACGCCCTGAATTTCGGATTGACCGGCGTACCGGAAACCTACTTGTTCAGCGAAGAGGGGAAGCTGCTGTTCCGCTCACCCGGTCCATTGGTCGGCGCGCTGAAGACTCAATTCGAAGATGCGTGGGAGGCGGCGCAGAAGTGATGCACCGCGTTCTTGCACTCATCCTGTCAGCGTTTCTAGTGACGCCCGCACTGGGGCAGTCTGCGAATGAAATTCGGGCCAAGGCTTTGTTCAACGAACTGAGGTGCGTTGTTTGCGCGGGGCAATCCATCGCGGAATCCAATGCTGAACTGGCGCAGGATATGCGGGCGCAGGTCGAGTTTCTGATCGAAGATAATCGCTCGGATGCGGAAATCCGGGACTGGTTTGTTTCCCGCTATGGCGACGCGGTTCTGATGAATCCACCCCTGAAACAGCTGACCTTCGCGCTTTGGTACGGGCCGCTGTTCATCTTCATTTTCGGCTTGGGGATCACAGTGTTGGTGCTCATGCGTGGCCGGTCACGGTTGAAGAAGGACTAGCGCTCATGCGGATGGTGCTCATGATGCTTCTGGTCGTCTTTTTCGCGGGTGTGGCGACTTATCTGGCGATTGGGAATCCTCGTTTGCTGGTGACGGCTGCCCCCGTTCAACAAGGTCCGGACCCCGAGCGCGTCGCAGCGCTTCAGGCCCAGTTGCAAAACGCGGATCAGGGGCAGGTACAGGAGACCATCGCAGGTATGGTCGCAGGTCTCCGCTCGCGTCTGGAAACCGAAGGCGGAAGTGTCGATGAATGGGACCGCCTCGTAAGGTCCTATGCGACCCTGCAAGACCTCGAAGGACTGGAATTCGCGCTCAATGGATTGCTGGCGCTGGAACCGGAAAATCCTCAGGCTCTTTTGCTTGCCGGACAGGTAGCAGCGCAGCAGGGAGATCGGCTTGCTGCCCAGCAATTCTTCAGGCGACTTTTGCCGCTGATTGACCCCGAACATCCCCGTTTCGAGCAGATCCGAACCTTGATTGAGACCTTCGATCAACCAACTGAACCAACCGGTGCCGAGTAGAACATTAGAGGTCCCTAATGGAAACGGACATTCGGGTTGGTCGGACCATGTAGAGTCGAAGGGCCATCTGCATGCACTTATTTATGAGAACAGAGTGAGAAACACGATTGAGACGTTCTCGTCACGTGCAGCTATGCGCATATGGTGATTTGTTTTCAGTGGTTTAGCGTGCAACTGTCAAAATCATGCGCATTGATGCTTCTTCCGCCCATTTGGCGACTTCCGCAAATCCACGACCGATTCAGGGTATCCTGTGGACGCTGCAAGGCTCTGCAACCTACGGCCTGTTGTTCATCTTTCCCAACCTTTGGGGGGAAGATATCAGCCCGTGGCAACTGGCCTGGTTTCGGTTTCTCGGCGGGTTCGTCTCGCTGTTGCCACTGGCCGCTTGGTTTGCAGCCACCGGGCAGGTAAATCGGCTGCTTCCTACCCCCGGTTTGCTAGGGTGGCACGCCCTGCGCGCGTTCTTTGGCGTCATCACTTTTACATGCTCCGTTGTCGCTATTTTCCACATCGATCAGGCCAACGCCTCAGCCATCACCATGACGTCCGGCGTCTTTACCGTCGCGTTGGCCGTTTTGTTTCTGCGCGAGCGACCCAGTCAGATGGTTCTGCTGGCCGGTTTGATCGCTTTGATCGGCGGTGTGGTTGCTGCGGAGCCGAATTTTGGAAAGATGGAGCAGTTCCTGTCCATTGGGGCCTTGGCTGCCTTTGGTGCCGCCTTTGCACTCGGGGTTCAGTTCACCATTCTCAAGTTCATCACGGACAAGGACAGCACCTTTATTCTCGTTGTTGGCATGTCCTTTTTCGGCACAATCTACCTTGCCCCCATGGCCTTCCTGAATTGGACGCCGATGAGCTGGTTTCAGGTCATGGTGTTCTTGAGCATGGGTCTGCTGGCTAATCTGGGCCAGCTTGGAAATGTCATGGCCTTCCGCAACGCGTCAGCAAGCTTTATCGCCCCGGTCAAATACACCGGGATCGTCATGACGACCATTTGGGCCTTCATGTTTCTGGGGCAGATCCCCACGCTGATGTTCTGGATCGGCGCGGGGCTTATCACGGTGGGCGGTTTGCTATTGACCCGTTCTCGGGGATAGCGGGGTCGGGGTTAGTCAGCAAAGACACTGACCGTGTAAGGCTGCACGACAGTCCCTTCGCCCACAATCGTTTCGCCGCGCAAACCCAATTCCGCAGCGTCATAGGCTTCCGGGCCAAAGTTCATCACGTAAAGGCGACCATCAGAGCGCCGGATCCGGATGTCTTCGGGCAGCTCATCCGCCGCGATCATGGCGCTTTCAAAGATCGGCTCCATGATGGCTTTCATGCCTTCGTAATCGGGTTCAAAGCCGACGTAGTGAATGTTGCCCTGCCGAACAATCGCTGCATCCAAACCAGAAGGCTCATGCGGGCCGGGTTGGAACTGGGCGATGACTTCGAGTGGAGGCTCATTGGAGCCGGGCTCCGGCAATCCCATCACGCGCAGGTGTTCCACCCACGATTTCGCACCGATTTTGGTGCCTTCGACATCGACCGCAATGCTTTGAGTCGGGCGCAAGGTCTCTGTTCGATCAAGGAACAGATCCTCAAGAAGCGGCTCCACCGGCACGCCCTCTTCACAAATCATCGGCTGCGGGAGCCAGTTCAGCGTACCGTCGCGAGAGCCGGCGCGGGAACAGAATATCGCCGGTGAGCCTGTTTCGCGGATGAAATCCACCATATCCGCATCCAGAACAGGCGCAGCTGGGAAAATGTAGGCGGGTAAAACCGACATCTGCGAAGGGGAAATGAACTCGACGTTCAGCCCCATGCGCCGCAGGAAATGGTACCACATGAACGTAGCGGCGAAGGCGTTCTGGTCTGCCCCCTGCTTGAGCGCTTCGTAGGTGAACGCAGCATCCCAATCGAAGTACAGGCCCACGGTGTTGGCGGTATCGCCAGCAGACGCGTCATTGATGTCACTGAACGTCAGTTTTGGCAGCACATCGCGCAGTGTTTCTATTTCACGAGAAGCTTGATCCGGTGTGCCGTCCGGACGGTTCAACCCGGTGTGGTACGTCTCCTGCGCCCACTGTGCCTGTCGCCAGCGGAAATACGAGACAACCTCGGCCCCATGCGCGATGGCTTCAAGAGTCCAAAATCGCACCGCACCGTCAACCGGTGCCGGGTTCCAGTTGGCCCAGTTCACCGGTCCCGGCTGCTGCTCCATCACCCAAAGCCGCCCGGTGCGGGACATATCGCGGTACAAATCATGGTGCATGGCAACGATATCGGGGTGGCCGATCCGCATGTAGCGGTCGATCAGAGCATCGCCACCCAAGGCCATCCGCTCACCGAACTTTTCCAAAAAGCCCAGCGGGTAAGAATCCCAGCTCGCAAAGTCCAGATCCGCACTGACGTCCCAATGGTCAAAGCCCATTTCAGCGACCATGAAGTTGTGCGTGATGAACATGTCTTCGCGACTGCCTGCGCGCAGGATATCGCACTGTTCTCGGTTGAACTCAGCGGTCATGTCGCTGAAGAACCGGCGGAAGTCCAACCAGTGCGCGGGCGCGGCATCAGCGGTGAGACGGTTGGGCAGATCGACCTCGTCAAAACTGCGATAGGTCATGGACCAGAACACCGTTCCCCACTGTGCGTTCAGCGCGTTGATATCCCCATAGGCTTTAGACAGCCAAAGCTGGAACGCTTCACGGTCTTCGGGACCATAGGACAGGGTGCTGTCGTGACAGGAATACTCGTTGTCCGTTTGCCAGCCGATGACATGCGGGTTTTTGCCGTAGCGGTCTGCAAGCGCATGGGTGATCCGGCGCGACTGCTCGCGATAGGTTTTGGACGCCACCGAGCAATGACGACGCGAACCATGCTTTTCCGGCAAACCATCTGCGGAGTGTCGCAGCGTGCTCGGGTAGGCATCTGTCAGCCATTTGGGTGGGGTGGGCGTGGGGGTACACATCACCACCTTCAGCCCGGCATTCCCGAGTGTTTCAATGGCTCGATCCAGCCAACCCCACGTGAAAACCCCCGGCTCTGGTTCCATTTTCGCCCAAGCAAATTCGGCAATTCGCACCGTGGAAAGCCCAAGCGCCTTCATCCGTGCAGCATCGGTTTCCCACGTGTCTTCCGGCCAATGTTCAGGGTAGTAGCAAACCCCCAGACGAGGATGATTTTCGGGCTGATACATGGTGAAGGCTTTCCTTTACGCAGGGTTCAACGCGCAACGCGTCGACCGAGACTGATAAATGGCAAAAAGACGAAGGGTGCCAGGCTGACCGCCAGCACGGTGACGGCTGTTTCCCGGCTGAAACCTGAAGCCGAGATCAAAGCCGATTGCAACAACAGAAATACAATCAGAACGCCAATCAGCATCAGAGCCAGCGAAGCCTGACCCGCTGCCTGTGGCCTGCGAGCGAACAGAACCATGGCCGTCAGAGCGCTAAAGCTGATCAGGGAAAGGGCCGCGACGAGACGCCGGGTCAACTCCTCAGCCGCCGCCGCATCGCCCACTTCGGCAAGCAAGCGCAGGCTCGAGCGCGTGCCCACCCGGTCCAAGGCTGCGACATTCGGGGGTGAGGTGGGGAGATCGAGCGAGAGGCTGGTCCGAACAAAGCTCACACTTGTTTGCTGGCCATCGGCTGAGATCCGCTGGAGCTGACCTTGTTCCAAGGTTAGGACGCCGGTGTTTTCCAATGACGGCGCAAGCGTTGCTCTCTTGGCGTGAAGAATGAGGGTTTCATCGACTGCGCTGTGGTCCACGACGAACAAATCCTCATACAGCCCGTCGTCCAAATGAGCGCCGATGGTCACTTGGACATCGTTGCCAACCGTAAACGGAACACCGATGGGCAGGACCGTTTCATCGAGACTGACCTGTTGCAGCTCAGCATTCAGCAGCCGATAGGCCTTTTGGCTTGCCGGGATCAGAGTACCAGAGACGACCAGCAACCCGCCGGCCAATAAAGCGGAAAACAGCGTCAGCACGCCGCCATCACTCAGCGGCGAACGACCTGCGGTGCGGACCAGCAAGGTCGCGCCGGACTCATTCCGATGAACACACACCAAAACCAAGGCCACACCAAAGGACAGCGGCGTGACCAGCTCCGCCATTTTTGGGGTCAGAGACAGCAGCATCAAGCCAAACTGACTCAGGCTCATCCCTTGTTCCAACACATCATCGGTCAGCCGCGCAGCCTGGGACAGGACCGCGCTTAACGTGATGACCCCAAGGATCAGCACGAATGTCATCGCCAGCCGGGTCAGTAATTGTTGGTCGAGGCGATGCATAAAGACCCTACACCCCTTTAGCCTGAAAGCCCTGTTGAGGTGGCAACGTGCCAGCTTGTCGGATGAGCCAAACGCAAGGATCTGGCAAAAGCAGCCTCCTCACCCGAAGGGATCAGCGCCACGATACAGCCACCGAACCCCGCACCCGTTATCCTCGCGCCCAGTGCCCCACGGCTCAGACAAGAATGGATCAGCGCGTCAACCTCCCGTGTCGAGGTCTCAAAATCACCACTCAGGGACCAGTGACTCTCGGTCATCAATTGGCCAAAACGTGGCATATCGCCCGCTTGCAAGGCTGCGCGCGCCGCCAACACGCGCGCATTCTCTGTCACGACATGCCGAGCGCGGTCTTGCGTTTTGCCCGCGAGGGTCTCGACCTGCTGCAGCGTGGCCGTGCGCAGGCTCGGCACGCCAAGCTGCTCGGCGGCGGCTTCGCATTGACTGCGGCGTTCATTGTAAGCGCCAGACGTCAACTGCCGCGTCAGCCCGGAATGAATGGTGACAAAGCTGTGTGACGTCGGCAGGGGCTCAAGCGTTGTTTCCAGCGTCATGGTATCGAAAAACAGCGCCCAGCCGGGTTGACCGGTGGAGGAAGCCATTTGGTCCATGAGACCGCAATTCACGCCGACATAGTTGTTCTCTGCGCTTTGCGCCAATTGAGCCAGCTTCTCTGGCGTCATCTCGATCCCAAAGGCTTCAACTGCCGCGCGCAGGGTAGCAACTTGCAGCGCGGCTGAGGACGAGACGCTCGCGCCGGTCGGTACGGTTGATCCGATGGTCAGGTCCAATCCTGACGGCAAAGCGCTGCCCGTGTAGCCAACCACAGCCTGAAGCGCCCCGATCACGTAGTCCAGCCAGTCGCCGAAAACCGGCGACATCACGTCCCGTTCCAGCTGCGCTTCCATGTTCATCGACCGCGCCCGAACCCGACCGCTGGTGTTCCGGCTGTAGGCAATGTAGGTCCCGATCTCCAGGGCGACAGGAAACACGTAGCCGTCATTGTAATCGGTGTGATCGCCGATCAGGTTCACGCGCCCCGGCGCGAACACCCCGCCGATGGGCTCATAGCCAAAGTTATCGGCGTGGTTTTGAGCAACCGTATCCGCGTTAATCACAGCCATGGTTCAAAGCTCAACATCACGCAGCTGCTGTGCTGCTTCTTCGGGTAGGACATCAACCAGATAAACGCCTGTGATCTGCTCGACCGAGGCGAGGAACTTGAACTTGTTCTCGCCGCGTTGCATCGGCCAAATCTGGATGTGGAAGGGCCAGCTGGACTCAAATCCTTTCGGCGGCAGAGCGCACCACATTACCAGTGGGGTCTTGCCCCCAAACAGGCGATCAAGCCGCTTCTGCGTGCGCTTGAGGGCTTCTGCGAAGTCCAGCAAAGCCGCGTCACTCATCTCGTCCGGTGCTGCCACGTGCTCCTTGGGCATGATCCAACATTCGTAGGGATAGCGACCGTATTCCGGGCAGAGGGTGACACTGTGTTGCCGGTCTTCCAGCACGAAGGTCGGGTCCGGCGCGTGGACCAGCCGCGTCAGCGCTTGGTTCTCCATCTGCGCTCGGGCCTGACGCTCAATCATCGGCGGTAGGAAGGGAAAGGCGTAGATCTGTCCGTGCGGGTGGGGCAGGGTCACACCCACGTGGGCACCCCGGCTTTCAAACGGCAGAACGTACTGCACCTCCGGCAAGCGCAACAGCGCGCGAAACCGATCCGCCCAAACCTGCAGCAGTAGCGCAATATGATCGACGGACAGGTCGTGCAGGGAGCCGTCGTCCTGCGTGGAATATACCACCACCTCACAGGCACCCTTGGCCGCCGGGCGATCATCGTCGCCCAAACCAACCGCATGCATGGCCAGACCGGGCCAGCGGTTCTCGAACACCGCAACTTCAAAGTCCGTCACCGGGATTTCGCCGGGAAAGCCGTCCGGCTGCACAGGGGCCAGCGGGTTAAAGTCCTTGGGCGGGTTCAGCGTCCGCGTATTCCGTCCCGCGTTGTAAGCCACCCATTCCCGGCGCAACGGATGCCAGCGCAGATGCGGGTTGGGCGCGTAGGGGCCTTCGACATCGTTGGTGACCTGATAGTCCCGTTGCTCGCGACTGTAGAGGTAGAGCGAGCGGCCATCTTTCTTGCGATGGTCATGGCGGTGAAAATCCATGGGCAATAGGGGTCCAGTGTCCGGTTCGGGGCAGGGGCGCTATGCCTCGCACCTTTCCGACCTGCTCCCGCCCTGTCAAGCCAGCTTTCCCTCGCCCGGTTCCGGGTTTATCACGCCGATGTGGAAAGCCTCGGCGACAGGCTCACCAGTGGGTATCACAAAGCGAAGCGGCGCACCGTGGAAGTTGTGGTGCGATGCCTCGTCCCGTCGTCCGCCGTCACCGTGCCTCTGATCCCGCTTTACCAGTTCAGGCGATAGATGATCTGATGCTCATACTGTTCCCGCGCGCGCAGCTCGATGCTGGGGAAGGAGCTGTGGTTGGGCGCATCGGGGTGGAGTTGCGGCTCCAGACAGACAGCCTCTGGCAGCCCTTCGACCGCTCCGGCGTCCGGCGCGCCATTGGGCGCTTCCAGTCGGCCACCGGCGCGGGAATAGAGCTGCACACCGGGCTTGTTGCTCTCGATGGTCAGGGTCCGGCCCAGCCGCGGATAGCTGAGCCGCGCGTTATAAAGCCGCTCCTCCGGCAGGACGAAGTGCAGATCATACTGGCCGCGGCTCAGGTCCAGTGAGGTCGGCTTGCTGAAATCTGCGCCCACATCTTCCCAGTCGATGATCTCACCGGTCGGGATTTGCGCGTCATCCATGGCCAGCGCGCCATCTGCTGGGATCTCCAGCAAATGTCCGGTCAGAGCCTGACCCCCGCCCAGGTTCCAGTACGGGTGATGGGTCATGTTGGCCAGCGTATCGCGGCTTGAGCGCAGGCCGAGGGTCAGTTCCAGCGCGTCGCCCTCCTCATTAAAGCGGTAGAACGCCGTGAAGGTCCGCCGGCCGGGAAAGCCATCGCCCCGGTGCGGGATTTCCAGCTCAGCCAGAATGCCGCCGTCCTTCACGCTCAGATGCCAGAACCGATACAGGGTCGAGCGGTGGCCGGAGTGCAGGCAGTTCTCCCCCTCGTTGGCGTCCAGCTTGATCTCGCGCTTGCCGACCTTGGCCTTGGCCCCGCCGATCCGGTTGGCGACCGGGCCAATCACCCCGCCCACGGCACCGTCACTCATCAGGTAGTGCAGCGGGTGGGTGAATTCCCACGTCAGCGCATCGCCGCCGCCCGCAACCTCGCCATCGGCATCGGGCAGACGCAGCGACAGCAGGCTCGCCCCGACTTCACCGACCTCAGCCACCAAACCTCTGCGCGAAACCATCCGCCCCTTGGACAGAATAGCTCGCTTGTAAGTTGTCCAGTCGAGGATCTCAGCGGATGGGTCAAAGCGGGGAAGGGCCATGGGAACGGTCGTCTCGGTTTTGTGTATGTGCTTTAGATATAGGATAGGCAGCGCGGCTTTTGTACCGCCTGTCGACATTGCATTTTGCGACTTAGTGAAAATATCCTCATACAAGTGTAAACTAACTGAAAATATTGGATTTTTTTAGTAAAGCCGAATCGAAAACACGAATCTGATTCGCCAGTGATTCCCACTGAAAACACGGCTTTTTTCCAGTTAATTCGTGGCGGATCCTCGCATAATGGCTGAATTTACAGGTTCAGCGTGCTCGAATCCCGCGAAATCCGCCAAAAAACTTGACCCCTCGGCCTCTGCTTTGCGATGCCCTAAGCACGGCTCGTCAATTAACGAGCGCTTATTTGCATTTCAAAAACGGGTGTCGGGGGACCTTTCCGGCGGCCGCATATTTCAAAATTCGGCTCTGTTGGCGTGCGCCAGCGGGTCTTGGGCATCCCGGCACAGATTTCGGGGCTGAAAATTTGATGGAGTCATAGGACATGAAGTCGGTAGCCGACCTGATCGCCAACAAGAACGCGCTGATTAAGCGCGACAAGCGCGGCAAGATCACCGCCGCATCCCTCACCGCGGCGGGCGCAGCCGTCCTTGCAGCGGCGAGGGCCGAAGCGCAGAGCGTGGATGGGTTTGAAGACATTACCAGCTCGGTCATTTCCTTCGAGCGGATTGGCAATGGCCAGATCGAGTTCGAACTCGAAAACGGCCAGCGCTTCATCGCCAACGAAGGCCAGTACATCATCGAAGGCAACCAGATCCTCGTTTCGCAGGAATTGGTCACCATCGTCGGCGGCGCGGGCCTCAACCCCACCGTGATCGCCGTGGGCGTCGCCGGTGCCGCTCTGGTCGTCGGCGCACTCATCCTGATGAACAGCGATGACGACGACGACGCAACCACGACCACAACGACCACGACGACACCAACAACGCCGACTTTCACGGTCACCAGCGCTTCCGCAACGGCAGCGACTGGAACCGACAGCGCGG
>JBMZBW010000044.1:0-18612 GCA_049612785.1 Alphaproteobacteria bacterium
CGGAAGTCTCTTAACGAGATTAAGGAAGTTCTGCTGCAGATGGGGCTGCACCTCGGGATGGAAATTCCGAACTGGCCACCAGAGAACATCGAAGATCTGGCTAAACGTCTCGAAGAGCCGTTCTAAGCTGGAACACAGACATGGGGGCGTCTGCGTCCCCGTTTCCTGCGTCAGCAGGGGAACAAAACGCGGGCCACTAAACTGAAAAACCAAGGGGCCTCACTCCTGGGGCACTCAGGCGGCGCACAAGCGCTAACAACACGTAGACTAGGAGTTGTACCATGCGGCATCGCATGTCCGGGCGTAAGCTCAATCGTACCAGCACCCACCGTAAGGCAATGTTTGCGAACATGGCCGTGGCTCTGCTCAAGCACGAACAAATCAAAACCACGCTGCCGAAAGCTAAGGATCTGCGCCGCTATGTTGAGCGCCTGATTACTCTCGGCAAGAAGGGTACGCTGGCTGCACGGCGTCAGGCCCTGTCCCAGTTGCACAATGACAACGCCATCGCTCAGAAGCTGTTCGATGAGTTGGCGAGCCGTTACGAGAAGCGCGAAGGTGGTTACACCCGCGTTTTGAAAGCTGGCTTCCGCTACGGCGACATGGCTCCGATGGCCTTCATCGAGTTGGTTGATCGTGATCCCGATGCAAAGGGTCAGGACAGCGGCCCAACCATGTACGACGACGATGATGACGACTTCGACGACGACGAGTAAAAACGGCGCAAGCCTGTTTTCTATAGAGGGCGGTTTTTCCGCCCTTTTTTATTGCCCAAATGCCTAAGGCTTCAAATCTGAAGTCCAAGCCAACAACACTGGAGACCTCTATGTCCCTTACTCTGGAAAAAGCGCAAACGATCATTTCCGCAGCCCTCAAAAAGGGCGGTGAGCTCGGTCTGAAGCCTTTATCGGTTGCGGTTCTTGACGCCGGTGGTCATGTCATCGCCTTCGCGCGTCAGGATGGTTCGTCCAACCTGCGTTTCAAGATTGCTGAAGGTAAGGCAGCGGGTGCGATTGCGCTCGGAATGGGGTCTCGCGCTATTTTTGAGCGCGCTCAACAGCAACCATACTTTGTTGGGGCGCTCAACGGATTGATGGACGGTTCAATGGTGCCAGTGCCCGGCGGCGTCCTTGTGATGGACGGTGGGGAGCTGATCGGTGGCGTTGGTGTCACGGGCGACACGTCCGATAACGACGAAATCGCAGCCGTGGCTGGCATCGAAGCAGCCGGCTTCACCGCGAACGCCTGATCCATGAAGGTGCTGGGCGGTGCATTTGTCATTCTGGCGGCCTGTCTGCTTGCAGCAGGCTACGCCTTTTGGCCTGCGCCGCCTGCTCAGACATCACTGGCCATTGGTGGTGACTTTCGTCTGTTACACGAGAGTGGCGTCGAACTCGACACCGCCGAGGTCTTCAAAGATCAGCCTATGCTGGTCTATTTTGGCTACACTTATTGCCCGGATGTCTGTCCGACGACACTCATGGATATGGTGAGCGCCAGCGAAGAAACAGAGGTCGATGAAGCGCTGGTTTTTGTGACCATCGATCCTGCCCGCGACAAGGCCGATGGCCTGCTTGCCTATACCGACCTCTTTACGCCAGCCTTGCACGGGTTCACTGGGGCGGCTGCGTCGATTGAGGCGGTCAAGGCTGACTGGGCCATCTACGCGGCTCGGCATGACACTGAAGAATTCAGCGACTACCTCATGGATCATACGACGCTGACGTTCCTGACGGATCGGGACCATCGCGTTATTGAGGTCTTTCGAGGAGGGACACCGCCCCAAGTCATGGCATCGGCGATTAACGCTCTGTTTTGATCAGCGCGCCTTGGCCCACTGCTTGAGGCGTTCGCCAGCGTCTAACCCAGACTGCCAAGCAGACTGAATTCCGTACAAATGCGATGTCGGCGGATTGAGCCAATCGCCCGCCATAGCAATCCCCAGACCGGTATCAAAGTAGCTCTTCTCGCCGTTCGGAGAGCTGCCTTCGGCATTGGCATAACGCCAACGATGCGCGGTTGCATAACTGGCGGTTGGAAGCGGTTCGTCTAGCCAGTGTTCAAAGGCGGCCAGCAGGTCACCAACAACCTCTTCGCGTGGATGATCGATGAATTGTTCGCTCACGTCGGAGCCGGCGTGCAGGACCCAGGTTTCGGGGGTAGGGTCTCGCCGTGGCTTTGTGCTGTTTTTCGCCGCCCAGCTCAGCGGCTCGCCATCCATGACAATCCCATCGAGCCCCGTGTTCAGAGGTCGTTGGAATGCAGCCATGACGGTCCAGACAGCTCGCATCGAGACAGGCCGGTTGAAAGCCTCTGGCCCCAGTATAGGACCAGCCAAATTGTGCGCCTGTTCGGGGGGACAGGTGATGAGGATGGCATCATAGGTGCCCAGCAGCCGACCTTCCGCATCCAGCAAACCCCACTGATTATCAGTTTGCGCGACGACTTCGCTGATTTCGACGGGGAGGTAGATGTTCAAGCCCTGCGCCAGCATTTTGGGTAGCGCGTTCATGCCGGGTGCGCCGACAAAGAGTGTTATGTCTTTTGGAAGACCGTGAAACTGTCCTTTCCACCGCTGGACCGAGGTGGACATCATCCAGTTGCGCACTTCACCGCGGAACTTTCCGTCGGTCGCTCCAATGATCTGTGCGCCGTGGTCAAAGGCGAAGTCATCCCGGCGACGTGTTGCACAGCGCCCTCCGACACCGCGCCCTTTGTCATAGAGCGTGACGGCCATTCCCGCTTTTTGGCAAACACGTGCGGCGGTAAGGCCGGAAATGCCACAGCCAACGATGGCGAGAGATGTTTGAGCGATTCGTGACATAGGCTCTCAGCATGAATTGTGCGCAAAACAACGATTTTTCAATCGCATAACAAAAGAATTTCACAAACTACACGAAATATTATACGTTGCACGTCTTGTGAAAGCCAGATTTTGCGGTCGGGTCTCGGATTCGTCGCGAAGCGGTTATTGTTTAACCGGTTTTCTCAGGCATGAATTCAGGCGGTCCTCGACATTTTCAAGAGGGCAACGCGCTTTTTAAAAAGACGGGAGCTAGGCCATGATTTCCTTTGGCCGGATTACGGGTGCATGGGTGCGCCTTTTTGTTGTGATGGGTTTGTTGCTCGGACTCGCCGCCTGCGCAAAACAGGATGAGCCAGAACCGGAAATTCGGGTTACCGAATTTGCGATGGCTCAACGTGCGGCAAGCCTTGAAAAAGTTCGGCCCTACGGCCTCTACCGCCAAGCGGGTCAGCAATGGCAAAAGCTCGAAATGACACCCCAGGAATTGTCAGCACCGGGAAGGCGCTGTATTCGCCAGAATAACTATTGGTGCGTCAAGACACCCCCGACTGAGCGTTGGCGCGGTCAGGTTGGTGAAGACAACTCCGGTCACGCCATTTTTGCTGATCCCGTTTATTCTGCACGGGCTTTTGCGCGTCTCATGCGGAACTATCGCTTCAAGCATGAAATCATCACGGCTCGGCAGCTTGCGATGCGCTATGCGCCACCAAGCGATTGTATTGGCACACTGAGTTTCTGCCCGATCAGCCCCGCCGTGCAGGTTCCTTCGAACTGGACCCGTGGCTCCATGGACGGCAAGACCGTCGCCTATACCGAAACACAACCCAGCAGCGCCTTTTACCGCGCAAAAACGTCAGCCTGTGACACACCGGTGCTGTATTGCCCGCGTGGGTTCAATGACAGTCTGACGTACGCATCGGCGCTGGCGAAGTCAGTCGGCGCGCATTCAATTGACCAAGATATCGGTTTGTTTGATGCCGCAGGCCTGCTGCACTACACCCGCGCTCAGCTGCTGTATCAGGCAATGGCGCGGTATGAGATGGGGGCAGACTATGCGGTTGATCCGACACTTATCCGCCGTGGAATGGTGATGGAGGCTCAGGATTACCTGACAGACAAGGGACGCCTCCACTAGATGATCTAGGCGTTGGCGGCGGCAATCACGGCGTCAACGTCTGCTTCCAGCGTATTAAAGGCCGTAACCATGCGAACAGCGGTCGGGCCATCGTCTGGCCAGTCCTGAAAGTATGCACCGGCATCCAGTAGTTTGGTTTTGACCGCTGGATCCATGGCCATAAAGAGCTGGTTTCCGGAAGGGACACGGCAGAGCTCGATTCCGTCAACTGGCGAGAGACCTTCCGCCAACCGCTGAGCCATACGATTGGCATGGCGCGCATTGTCCAGCCAGAGATCGTCTTTCAGATAGGCCGCCAAAGGCGCGGAGAGCGTCCTCATCTTGGAATACAATTGACCAGCCCGTTTACGCCGGAATTCCAACTCTTCAACAACGGTCGGGTCAAAGCAGACAACAATTTCACCCACCAAAGCCCCGTTTTTGGTTGCGCCGAACACCAGCATGTCCACACCGATCCGCCACGTCATGTCAGCGGGCGAGATGTTCAGGCCAACGATTGCGTTGCCAAAGCGTGCGCCATCCATGTGGATTTTCAGGTTGTGCTCCTTGGCGATCCCGGTGAGTTCCTTGAGCTCATCCAAGGTGTAGGTCACGCCATATTCGTTCATCTGCGTGACAGACAGCGCAGCGGGTTGCGGGTGGTGAATGACGCCTTTTCCAAAGATCGCGTTGCGGAAGGCGTCGGGATCGATCTTGCCCTCCTCACCGTCGAGCGTAACAAGCCGGGCACCAGCGGAAGCAGCCTGCACCGCGTTGGCTTCATCCACCACGATATGAGATGTGCGGTGGCAATAAATGGCGCCCCAAGCGGGGGTCATGGTCGCCAAAGCCAAGGCATTTGCCCCTGACCCGGTCGCCACCAGCACGGTTTTCAACGTATCATGCTCAAAAATACGCCGGCACTCTTGCTCGACCTGTTCGTTGAAGGGGTCTTCACCGTAGGAGTTAAGCGTCTGATCGTTAATGTCGGCGAGTGCCTGAAGCAGGGCAGGGTGAGCCCCTGCAACATTGTCGGAGGCGAAGTTCATGGTTAAGCCAAAGACCCAGTGTTTGAATGATAGAGAAGCCTAACCCGTGGATGAGCTAGACGATAGCGCGAAACTGACGCTGCAAGTGGCGGAAGAGGAACAGGGAAAGCGCCTGGACCACCTGTTGGCCAAGCATTTCCCAGATATTTCGCGCAGCCGCATCAAGTCGTTGATTGTAGATGGCAAGGTTTCCATCGGCGGTGCCGTTGCCAAAGCGCCCGCGCTGAGGGTTAAAGCTGTTGGCGCGACGATAGAGATGCAGGTTCCGGCAACCGTATCCGTTGATTTGGTCCCGCAGGACTTGCCCTTGGATATCCTGTTCGAGGACGAGCATCTCATCATCATCAACAAGGCAGCGGGTATGGTGGTCCATCCGGCACCCGGTCACCCAGATGGCACGCTG
The DNA here is from genome assembly GCA_049612785.1 of Alphaproteobacteria bacterium. Taxonomy (GTDB): domain Bacteria; phylum Pseudomonadota; class Alphaproteobacteria; order UBA7985; family UBA7985; genus UBA7985. Next base: position 5,373 of record JBMZBW010000044.1, read on the forward strand.
GTCAACGCTCTCCTTCATCACTGTGGCGACAGCCTGTTGGGGATCGGTGGAGAGCGACGTCCCGGTATTGTGCATCGGTTGGATAAGGACACCAGCGGGGTCATGGTCGCCGCTAAGCATCAGGCGGCTCATGAGGGTCTGTCTGCACTCTTCGCTACACACGATCTGGAAAGGACCTACCAGGCTGTTTTGTGGGGTGCGCCCAGTCCGACATCTGGCGTGGTCGAAGGGGCCATCGGACGCGACCGCATGAACCGCAAGAAAATGGCGGTAGATTTGAAGCATGGGAAAGAGGCGGTCACGCATTATCAGGTGCTGAAGCATCTCGGGCTTGGCGCTTCTCTTGTGGCCTGCACGCTGGAAACCGGACGCACGCATCAGATCCGAGTGCACATGAGTGCTATCGGTCACTCGCTGGTTGGTGATCCGCTTTATGGCCGAGCCTCACCCGCACGCAAGGCGAGATTCACCGAAGATCAACAAAATTTAATCGCGGCATTCTCTCGTCAGGCGCTTCATGCGGCTGTTCTTGGATTCGTTCATCCGATCACAAAAGACTTCGTTCGCTTCGAAAGCGAGCTTCCTGAAGACATGGAAAATTTGATAAGCGCATTATCTGCGTAATTTTCTTGCTTTGTTCTCATTATCGGGCATGATCACACGCCTGTGACGACAATTTAGGGCATTTTAATCACACTTTCGCATCTTGGTGCCTTGAAATCGCCGTGAGAAATGCTTTTCTTAACAATAACAAAACGCACAACGCGAAAAAAAACCAATGACCCGTGTCGAAAATGCCACAGCACACCAACTGCGGCATTCCTATCTAAGAAGCGGGTAAACTTTAGGAGATAAACACAATGGCGAACGTAGCATCGATCCCCAGTCTGAGCGGCGAAGGCAACCTGTCTCGCTACCTCGATGAGATCCGGAAATTTCCAATGCTCTCCGCCGATGAAGAATTCATGCTGGCGAAGGCATGGGCTGAGCGCGAAGACACGCAAGCCGCCCACAAGATGGTGACCTCTCACCTCCGCCTCGTTGCAAAAATTGCCATGGGTTACCGTGGCTACGGTCTGCCCGTTTCGGATCTGATCTCCGAAGGTAACGTTGGCATGATGCAGGCTGTAAAGCGGTTTGATGCCGACAAGGGTTTCCGCCTGGCAACCTATGCCATGTGGTGGATCCGCGCCTCGATCCAGGAATACATCCTGCGGTCTTGGTCGTTGGTAAAAATGGGAACGACGGCAGCTCAGAAGAAGCTGTTCTTCAACCTGCGCAAGCTGAAAGGTCAGATGCAGGCAATCGAGGACGGTGATCTCTCACCCGAGCACGTTAAGAAAATCGCAACCCATCTGGATGTACCAGAGGAAGAGGTTGTGAACATGAACCGCCGCATGGCGGGCGCTGACCACTCGCTGAATGCCCCTTTGCGGGCTGACAGCGAAGGTGAATGGCAGGACTGGCTGGTTGATGATGAGCAGACCTCTCAGGAAGCCTCACTGGTGGAAAGCGATGAGTTTCAAAAGCGTCACGCGCTGCTCGAAGAGGCTATGGCCGACCTGAACGAGCGCGAGAAGCACATCATCACGGAGCGCCGGTTGGCCGAGGATCCGACCACGCTCGAAGACCTGGCAAAGGTCTACAATATCTCGCGAGAGCGAGTGCGGCAGATCGAGGTTCGCGCCTTTGAAAAACTGCAGCAGAAGATGGTCTCTATGGCCAAAGAGCAGCGGCTGCCGATGGCTGTTGCTTAGACGACGACTACCGAGGATGGAGCCGCTTTCAGGAGCTTTTTCATTCTCTTCTCCGACCCCTCGCAGCTCGCACCCCAACTGAGCAGCGAAACTTGGCCCCGCTGGATATCCATCTCCATCCAGCGGGGCTTTTTTTTGGCTTAGCGCACCCCAACATGTATGGTTGATCATTATTGAGAATCAGCCTTGGGGATTGGGCACATGCGCTACTTACACACGATGGTCCGCGTTAAAGACATCGACGCCAGCAAGCGGTTTTATTGCGATGGTCTGGGTCTGAAGGAAACGCGCCGGTACGAGAGTGAAGCAGGGCGTTTCACGCTGGTATTTCTCGCGCCCGAAGGTCAGGAAGAATGCCCGGTCGAGCTGACCTATAATTGGGATCCGGAAGACTACCAAGGCGGTCGGAACTTTGGCCATTTGGCCTACGAGACCGAGAACATATACGAGTTGTGCGCCCATCTGCAGGGGATGGGCTACACCATCCATCGTCCACCCCGTGATGGTCGCATGGCGTTCATTAAGTCACCGGACGGAATTTCGGTGGAACTGCTGCAAGAGGGCGAAGCGCTCGCGCCAGCAGAGCCATGGGCGAGCATGGAAAACACGGGCAGTTGGTGAGCGGTCTGGCGTCTCGATTTTCTCGGCGCTAGGCGTTTCAAACCTTACTTGGTAAAATGCGCGTAATTGGCTGAATAATATCGCCTAAAACTTGCCGTAGAGGTGGCCTCACTTTTCGTTATGGGACGCGTCTTATCCCTCTTCGCGTTTGCGATCCTTATCTTGCTGCTGCTGGCAGTGGGGGCCATTTTGGCTTTACCGCTGCTGCCAGTGGACCGTTTTGCTGAGCGCATTGAAGCCGAGATCGAGCGAGCGACCGGGTTGCCTGTCCAACTGAACGGCACCATCCGTCTGGCCGCAGTCCCGGAAGTGAAGTTCGATTTGCGCGACTTTGTCATTGAGGCAACCGATCCAAACCTTCCACCTCTGGCACAAGCGAACGCGGCGGCAATTGCGCTGAACACTGGTGATCTTTTGCGGCGCGAAATCACGGTGACTAAGCTGCGGCTCGCAGATGCTGAAGTTAATCTGCAGCTCTCCAAGTCTGGGGGGCTGGCTGGACTGCCCGATTTTGGGAAGGGTGGTCAGAGCGAGAGCGGTCTGGACGTTCGGCCCGAAGACATCAAACTGAGCGGCGTCTCGCTGGAGCGGGGCAAGTTCCGGCTGGCTGACCCCAATGGGGTTGAGTTGGTATCGCTGGAAAACATCAACGCCGCCGCTGCCCTCGAAGGCATGAACAGCCCCTTCCGGCTCGATGTCAGCGCCGAATGGAAGGGCACGCCACTCAGCTTCAACGGCACCGTGTCAACGGTAGAGCGTTTTCTGAATCAGCAGGTCGCTGGCTTGGATGGCTCGGTGAGCTTCGCCGACGCCCAAGCCTTTATCACCGGCGATATGGATCTGGCGACCGGTGAGCCTGCGCTGTTGGGGTGGGAGGTTCGCGCCAAAGGGCCTAACCTCGCAGGCCTCCTCCAGCGTGTGGGTGTCGAGGCTCCTGTAGACCCGGCGTTGCTCGCAGGCTTCGATGCAAACATCGCCTTTGATTATGATGCAGGGCTTTTCTCGGCGCCTCGTTTTGATGCATCGCTGAGCGACATGCGGGTGAGTGCGCCCATTCAGGCTATTCTGTCGCCTTCCGGACGTATGACTTTTGAAACGCTGGAAGCGGTAAAGCTGACCGAACCATCCCTGAACCGATGGATGCAGGGGATGGCCTTGGGGTTACCGTCTGATCCCGAGGTGTTTGGTGCTACGCGGCTTCAGGCCTCATTGAGTGGCTCCATCGCGCCCGATGGGGTCCTGACCTTTCGTGCGCAGGATACGACAGCGTCGGTCGGCAGCCAGTCGATGCAATTTGACCGTATGCTGGTGACGGCGGGGGATGGATTTTTTGCGGGGGCAACGCTTGAAGGATTGGCGCTGAATGTACCCAGTGTGCGCCGCGTTTTGCAGACCTTTGACGCTGTTCCGCCCGGCATTGCCCCTGATGCTTTGGGGGCCTTGTCCGTTTCGGGAGATGCTCGGTTCTCGGACAGCGATGTAGCGGTATCCGATGCCTTGATCACGCTGGACAATCAAAGCGCAAGGGGGTCGGCATCCATCTTTCTGGATGCTGTTCCAACCATCACGGCAAACTTGACCGGCGGCACTCTCGACCTGACCCCCTATATCAACCTGGAGGGATCTTCAGCACAGCAACGTCAGCAGGTAGCAACCGCATCTGATCCGTCGGCCCCTTGGGGTACGGAGCCCATTGACGTCAGTGGCCTGAGGCTTGCGAACGCACAGATCAACGCGTCTATCGACGGGCTGGACCTTGGGATCACGCGATTTGGTCCATCGAAGGCGTCGGTGGTGCTTGAAGACGGTATATTTCAGGCGCAAGTGGATGAAACCAGCGTCTACCGCGGCGCGGCTCGGGGGCGCATTCTGATTGATGGCCGTACCGATGTACCGGCGATGAGTGCACAGTTGCAGGCAACGGCGGTTCAAGCCGGCGATATCCTGCGCGATTTTGTCGGTATCGAGTTCTTGGAGGGGTCCAGCCAGACCAACATCAATCTGACCACACGTGGCAGGACGATGCAGGATTGGATGGCCAATATGAATGGCAACGTGGGGTCCGAGCTGTCGCCAAGCGCGCTGAAAGGCTGGGACATCCCCCGGCTCGTCGAAGGTATGAAGGCCGGAAATCTGCTGCAAAGCTCGACCGCAAATTTCTTCATCGGCAACCAGTTCGCGACGGTATTGGAACGTTTGGGCGCGACGGGTAACATCCAGAACGGTGTGCTTCGTCACGAAGACTTTTTTGCCCGGACCCAGGCGCTGACGATCAAGGGCGGCGGTCTGATCGATCTGGCGCGCCAGCAGCTCGACTATGGACTAAGCATCAACGTCAATGACGGTGGGCTTGTCGTGCCGATTCGAGTGGTCGGCAGTTGGGACAAGCCACAGCTGACCATTGACGGTCCGGCTTTGCTGGAATGGCTCAAGGGTAATCCTGATATCCTTTCGACGATTGCAGGAATTTGGGACCTCGACAAATATTTGCCCGAAGGGGCATCCGTGGCTTCGCTGGAAGCAGAGGCGCGGAACTACATTCAGGCTGAGGCACAGCGCGTCCTGACCGAAGCAAGGGAAATAGAGCAGCAGATCGAACAGGCGGTCATCGATGAACGCGACCGGATTGCTCAACAGCTAAACGATGAAGCAGCCCGACAGCGCGCATTGCTGGAGCAGCAAGCCGCCCAATTGGAAGCTCAATTGCAGGCTCAACGTGAGGCGCTGGAGGCTCAAGCACTACGGGAGCTTCAGGCTGCGCAGGAACAGGTTTTGACGTCCAGAAGGCAACTTCAGCAGCAGCTGGAAGAAGAAACCAACCGGGCGGTACAGGATGGCTTAAACGCCTTGGGCCTAGGCGGATTACTCGGCAACTAGCGGCGTTGCCTCGTTGTTTTCAGGAGGAAAGGGTTCTTCCAGATTGAGCGTGAATTGGCTGTCATCTGGTGACTGCAGATGCTGCCCTCGCCGCAGCCAATCCACCAGCAAACCTTCACGAATGCCATACTGTGAAAACCGAACTTGGCGAACGCCCGACTGTCGGATCAGGCGGCGAAGAACCATAGCCGCATAGGGTAAGGTCCTGGCGCGATCCGAGCGGCGGAGATAGGGCGCGATCCTGCTGGGCTTTTCAGTGGCAATCTTGCGAGCAAATCGCCGAGCAGTCCGAGACTTGAGCACGTAGCCTTCTATCAGCTGTGGAATGGGCTGGTTTTCCAGCCTTCTGTGCAGCGCAGCGAGGTGTCGCCATGAACCGCCGACCAGATGCAATGTTTCGCCCCGCGCCTGCTTGATAAAACGCACGCTTTTGAGCGCTTTCATGATGGTTTTGCGGGCTTTATCCCGCTTTCCTTTGGCCTGCTCACGCAGTCGAACCACGCCCAGTGGCAAAGAGGTCAGCGGGCCGTCTTCACTGAGGCCTAATTCCAAGGATCCACCGCCCAAATCAGCAAACAGACCTTCCGCGTCCTGCATGCCATAGGTGACGCCGAGCGTCGCGTAGCGCGCTTCTTCTTCACCGGTAAGCACCCTTGGTGGAGCGCCAAAGGCTCTGCTAATGGCATTGATCAGCCTTTCGGCATTACTCGCATCTCTGACAGCTGCCGTGGCCAGTACGTCGATATGGGCGTCCGGGGCTTCCTGCGCCAAAGCGCGACGGAAATCACGAATGGCACGAACGGCATGGGCGAGATTTGTGGGCTTCATCATGCCTTGAGAGGCCAACCCCTCACCCAAGGCGCAGGGTTCGCGCATGTTGAAGACTTCTTTCCAGTTTGCCCATTCGGGCGTCAGATCCGTGCTTTGTCGTCTGAAAAGAACCAATCGCACCGTATTGGAGCCGATGTCCAATACGCCCAAAGGCGGGAATTCTGATTGATTGGATATGCGCACGTACTGATCAGGTCTTTGGCTTGAGCTTAGCCTTGCCTTTACCTTTGGATTTGTTCTTCGACTTTCTAACCGCCCGACCTCGGCCCGACAGACTTGGGTTTTCCATAAAGTATTGATGCGCCGAAATCGACTCTTCACTGGCCGCAAATTCGTGGATGTAGGAGCCATCAGACTGCAAAGCCCACGAATTTGCCGTATCGCGCAGATTGGCGATCATGATTTCGTCCAGGATCTGCTTGTGGACGGTTTCATTCAGAATGGGGATGAGTGTCTCGACCCTGCGGTTGATATTGCGTGGCATCCAATCAGCGGAAGATATGAAGACCTTTGCTGTGCGGGAGGGTAGTTCTTCACCATTGGCAAAACAGCAAATTCGCGAATGTTCAAGGAAGCGGCCAACGATGGATTTGACCTGAATGGTGTCAGAGAGGCCCTTGATCCCCGGCCGCAGGCAACAAATCCCTCGAATAACCAGCTCGATCTTCACGCCAGCCTGAGAAGCGCGGTACAGGCCATCAATGATCTCGGGATCGACCAGAGCATTCATTTTCGCCCAGATGCCAGACGGTTTCCCAGCACTCGCGTTGCTAATCTCGCTTTCAATGGCGTTCATCAGTGTTTCGCGCATGTTCAAGGGCGCAACGGACAGCCGGTTCATTTTCTCCGGAACGGCATAGGATGTCATGTAATTGAACAGACGCCCGGCATCCTGCGCGAATTCTGGGTCATCGGTGAAGTATGACAGGTCGGTGTAAATGCGCGCGGTTATAGGATGATAGTTGCCCGTACCAAAGTGGCAGTAGGTGCGCAGTTTGTTGTTCTCACGACGCGCCACCAGACTGACCTTTGCATGGGTCTTCAAATCCAAAAAGCCGTAGACCACTTGCACGCCGGCAAGCTCCAGATCACGTGCCCAGCGGATGTTTGCTTCCTCGTCAAACCGTGCCTTCAGCTCAACGAGGGCTGTGACAGATTTTCCGGCCTCCGCTGCATTCTTGAGGGCGGAAACGATGGGGCTGTCATTGGACGTGCGATACAGGGTCTGCTTGATGGCAACCACGTCGGGATCATGTGCAGCCTGATTCAGAAATCGGACCACCACGTCGAAACTTTCAAACGGGTGGTGGATCACGAAATCCTTGGCACGAATTGCCGCGAAACAGTCCCCGTCAAAGTCCCGGATCCGCTCCGGAAAGCGAGGGTCAAACGGCTGAAACTTCAGATCGGGACGCTCGATGTCTGCGATTTCGCTCAATTGGGCGAGGTTCAGATTTCCGCCCATTCGCACACAGTCCTTGGACTCCAGATCGAACTCCTCCAGCAACGCCGTTACCAGATGGTCAGGAACATCGCGGTCCACGTTGATCGAGACAGATTCACCGCGCGTTCGACGTTTTAGCGCCGTCTCAAAATATCGAACCAGATCTTCAGCTTCTTCAGCCAATTCAAGATCGCTGTCACGAAACAGCTGGAAGAAACCGGCGTTGTAGACTTCGAAACCAGGGAACAATCGGTCCAGATACCGGTACAGCACCTCGGAAACCGGAACTATCCGGGACTGGCCATCATGGGTCTTCGGCAAGCGGATAAACCCTGGCATGTCCGATGGGATCATCAGCAGTCCGGTGAACTTGCGTGCGTCACTGCGGCGGGTCAGCTCCATCACCATGGAAACGGCCAGATTCCGGATAAACGGGAATGGATGAGTGGGATCGACCGAAATCGGCGTGAGAACGGGCAGCCACTCCGTTTCAAAAGTTTCTTCGAGATAGAATTTTTCGCCGTCGGTCAGCTGTTTCCGATCGATGACGTGGATGTCAGATTGAGCGAGTTCATCGCGCAAGCCGCGCCAGACTTCGAGTTGTTGCCTTTGCAGATGTCGAGCGCGTTCGGAGGTCATTTCGACCTGTTGAGAGGCGGTCAGCCCCTCGGGTGAAAGTGCTTCGATGCCCTCGCGTTCTTGCGCCTTCAAACCAGCGAGGCGCACCATGATGAATTCTTCGAGGTTGGTCGCAGATATTGCAACAAAGCGGACGCGCTCAAGCAGGGGATGCTCGACACGGCTTGCTTCCGCCAGAACCCGTTCGTTGAAACCCAACCAGGAAACTTCCCGATTGATAAAGCGGCCTGGCGAGTGAAGATCGATGCTGTTCCCTTCCAGCAGTCCCCGAATGTCTTCTCGGTCGGGGCCTGTAACCGGTTGGTTCATGATGGGGTTGTTCCTTGTGCTACCCGTTTCTGCCGGTATCAGGCAGCGGGAGAACTAAACTCCCGCGCCATCACTCGTCTCATTCTGCCGGGAGTATACCACATCGCAAACAGGCCGCAGCCCCATGCTACTGCACCGTAGCCCAGCCAGAAGTACAACAGATTGCCGGGCGCGATCCATGAAACAATGAAGAACACGAACGCGGGGCCGAAGACGAGGCGGACGCTGTTGATCACCATGGCAAACAGAGGCCGCTTCATGCCTTGCAGCGTGCCGGAGTTGATGAATATCAGCGCGTAGGCGGTCAGCAGGAAGGCAGAAATCGACAACACTTGCGATGACACCGCGAGCGTTTCGTCTGAATCATTGATCCACGAGGGGAACAGCTGGTGCCCTGCAAACTGGATGATTGTTGCTGTCACGGTCATGATGACAGCCGTGATTAACCCAAGTCGAAAAACGCGCCAGATACGGTCTTCGCGACGGGCCCCCAGATTGTTTCCGACAATGGAAATCAACGCCAGCTCCAGACCAATAACCGGCAGCAGCAATAGCTGTTCAATCCGCGCGGCGTTCATATAGCCGTTGATGGCAGCCTCAGCCGCATCAGCGGCTGACATGGTTTCCAGCAAGGCATTTCCAGTCTGCTTGACGATCTCCGGAACAAAGAACTGGATGGAAATGAAACCGCCAGCAATCAGGAGCATGTTGACCGCGGCCGGAACGCCTTGGCCGATGACCTGACTGAGCAGGGGCCAGAAAGGGATGAATTCGGTCACTTTTAACCCGCTGAATATCCCTGTGCGCAAAGCAACGATCATAACGACCACCGCACCCAGCAGCTGTGTGACAACAGTCGCCCAAGCCAGACCAGCAACACCAAGTTCCGGCAGGAAGTTCGGCAGGTCAACATCGAGACCATAGAGACTGAAAGGGGTGCCGCCAAAGACAAGGATGGGGTCGAGGATAAGGTTCAGAAAGAAGGCCGCGACCTGCACAATGCCAAAGGTCGTAAAGTCGCCTTTGGCGCTCAAAATGGCGTTAAAGACTGAAATGACGATCAGGAAGGGGGCCAGCCATAGGATTGGAAGAATATAGGCCATGCCCAAACGGGTCGCTTCTTCGTTCCCGCCCGAAAGCGTGAAGTAATAGAGCTCGATAAAGGAGCCGCCCTTGCCCGGAACGGGAATGAACTGGAAAAACAGCAACAAGGCTGCGCCGACGATGACGCCTGCGATCATGGCTTGCGCGATGATGTGGCGGGCTTTTTCACCTTGCCGCGCGCCCAAGGCGTTGGAAACCAGCGCCGTTGTGCCCTGCATCAGCCCGATAGAAAACGCCTGCATCAGGAAAAACGGCCCAAATGAGCGTCCTAGCGCGGCACCTGTCATGTTGGCCGCTTCGCCCGGCTCTGGGTATTGGTTGGCCCAGATGGTGTCTACGAGGTTGTAGGCGATCATGAAGAAAAACCCGATCCCAGCGGGTACAGCCAGCATAATGAGCAATTTGCCAATTGGGTCGCTGGTCAAATCGGGACCACGGCGCTTGGTTTGCGGCGCGTCGGTGGGCGTTGCAGCGGACAGGCCGTCTTGCATGTTGTCTGTCATGAAAAATCCTGAGGTGCGGTTGTGAGCCTTAAGCTAGTCTTCCGCTCAGGCTGCGCAACGGGCAGTTTTGCTTGCATGCCGTGCGTTTAGTTACGCCGATTGACCTCACAGAGCCTGTGAGTAGATCTCCAAAGCAGCTTCGTAGGTCATTTCACGCAGATTGTTTTGAAGCAGTCGCGTTTGCTTCATGGCGTCCTCGGCCAACTTCGGCAGATCATTGTGGGAGATCCCGACTTCACGAAGCTGCGGATTAACGCCGCAATCAGCCGTCAGACGCTCCATATAGTCGATGAACTGTCCGGCTCGGTGTTCGTCGCTTCCTCGACTGTCAGACACGAGCAAGTCAGCGAGTTCGGCGTAAAGCGCAGGGTGCGTTTCTGCATTAAACCGGAGTACCGGCCCCAACACCTGAGTGTTGGACAAACCGTGGGGAACATGGAACAGCGCGCCAATGGGGTAAGCCAGGGCATGAACCGCCGCGACGGGCGCATTGGCAAAGGCTTGCCCGGCCAACATTGCACCCAGAAGCATATCTCCACGGGCCTGCAGGTTGGATCCATCGCTCATGGTGGCGGGCAGACCGGAGGCAAGCAGCGTCAACGCTTGACGCGCCAAGCCATCTGACAGCGGGTTTTTGCGGACTTTTGAGGTAAAGGCTTCAATGGCATGAACCATGGCGTCGATGCCGGTGTGTGCGGTCACGTGGGGCGGTAGCCCTGCGGTCAGGCTTGGGTCAAGGACCGCACCATCAGCATAAAGAATGGGATCAACCACACCCAGTTTGATCTCTGCCCCAACTGTTACGATTGCAATGGGGGTGACTTCTGACCCTGTCCCAGCCGTTGTGGGAACCTGAAACAACGGCAGTCGCCCGCCGGGAACGCGTGCGCGATCAACCTGAGCAACACCGTACATTTCGCCCAATGGCTGTTCGGCGCGGCAGAGCAAAGCAACCAGCTTGGCCGTGTCCATGGGGCTTCCGCCGCCCAGGCCGACAATGGCTTCAGCGCCAAACTGCTTGGCGGCGTCTACGGCAGCGAGCACTTTGGTTTCTGGCGGATCGGCTTCAACATCGTCGTAGACAGAAACTGTCAGGCCCAGCCCTGTCAGAGCCGCCGCAATAGGATCAACCAAACCCGCCGCTACGACGCCCGGATCGGTCACGATCATCAGCCGCTGCGCACCAAAACCACTGACCATGGGCGCTAAAGCTTCAGCTGCTGGTTCACCAAACTTAAGGCTTGGTACAGTTTGGAAGGAAAAAGCTGACATTGTGCGGCTCCTGAGCGTCTCGACCTTGATCGCCACTGACTTTGGGACAAGTTGCCCCTGTAGGACAAGCCAGAGCGCCGATGGGAGGCCAAGAAATGAGTGAAAAACTACCTGTAAACCTCAAAGAACGTCTGAAAGACTTTCCAGTAATTGGAGCCCCGCTTTTCATCATCTCAAACCCCGATTTGGTCATCGCCCAGTGCAAGAATGGCGTGGTTGGTTCATTCCCGGCCTTGAATGCCCGCCCTTTGGAGGTGTTGGACGAGTGGTTGACGCGAATTACTGAAGAGCTTGCCGCGCACAACGAAGCCAACCCGGATAACCCAGCGGCACCTTTCGCCGTGAACCAGATTTGCCACCCGTCAAACGACCGCCTCGAGCATGACGTCGAGATGTGCGTGAAGCATCGCGTGCCTGTGGTGATCACGTCTTTGAACCCGCCAAAGGCTGTGGTCGAGGCTGTTCATTCTTACGGCGGGATCATCATGCATGACATCATATCCGTTCGGCATGCTGAGAAAGCGCTGGAGCAGGGGGTCGATGGCTTGATTTGTGTCGCTGCCGGTGCCGGTGGGCACGCGGGCATGCTGTCGCCTTTCGCCCTAATCAAGGAAATCCGCAGCTTCTTCGATGGTCCGATTGCTTTGTCCGGTGCCATTTCATACGGCGGTGCGGTTCTGGCAGCTCAGGCCATGGGTGCGGATTTTGCTTATGTTGGCACCCGCTTTATCGCGACCGAAGAAGCCAATGCTGACCCGGCTTACAAGCAGATGATTGTAGATTCAGCGGCCAAAGACGTTGTTTACACCAATCTGTTTACCGGTGTTCACGGCAACTACCTTTCCAAGTCGGTGGTAAAGGCGGGTTTGGATCCGGCAGACCTGCCCGTTGCAGACAAGTCAAAAATGAACTTTGGCTCCGGCGGCAATACCAAAGCCAAAGCCTGGAAAGACATCTGGGGCGCAGGTCAAGGTGTTGGCAACATCGGCAATGCCGGACCGGTTGCGGAAGTCATCGATGAAATGAAGGCTGAGTACCAGGCGGCCAAGGCCCGCTTGAGTTAACCGTCGTAAGGCAGTCGTGAAGCGGCCAGAAACTGCAGGGTCGCTTCACCAAACTCAAAGGTCGAGTTCTGGTCGATGCCCAAAAGCTCGGCATCGCCGCCATCGATCTCCAGAACAAACCGGGCCGGACCGTTAGATGGACGGGGTGTTCGCGTTTGGGGCGCTGCTTCGCGCTCGATGTTCACCAACTCCCCCTGATTATCGATGAACACCATATCCAGCGGTATCAGGGTATTTTGCATCCAGAAGGACAAGTTTCGCTGCTGTCCGAAAATGAATAGCATTCCATTATTGGGACCCAATGCAGGTCTCCACATCAGGCCGCGTGCCTGTTGATCTGGCGTAATGGCAACTTCCACGTCGTATACAAACTGACCTTTGCTGGTGGTGATAACCATCACATCCCGACCGAACTCCATCGGGGGAACGCCTTTGGGCAAAACGGCCTGACCTGAAGCACTACCGATGATGCCGAAAGAGAAACAAAAGACAGCGAAAAGGAAAAGACGCGGCATTCTCTCAAGTCCGAAAACAGTTGAATTCAGCGCGACTTTAGCGACCACCCGGCAAAAACGCACGTGGCCCTTGTGTGACATCCAGTAACATTTCTTTGTTTTTCACCAATAAAGCGCTTAGGCTACACCAGAATTAACGCAGGGGAGCGCCTTGGACACAGGGCGCTGAGAGGCGGAAGACCGCGACCCTACAACCTGATCGAGTTCGTACTCGCGGAGGGAGCGTGGCTAGACTAATCCGAACGGGACGACCGTTCATTCTTCTTGTTGGACTGATTGCCTTTTGGTGGCTGGCAGCGCTTTT
>JBMZBW010000045.1:0-10930 GCA_049612785.1 Alphaproteobacteria bacterium
CAACAGGGCTTTTACAGGGGCGCTTTAACGCGCGGTAATAGCGAATTTGGGACTAGCTAGCAGAAGCAGACAGACCCAAGGTCATTTCGTACGTATCAGCCGCAGGTTCGCCATCTGCGCCCACCTCTGCCAGGGCACCGTCCGTTGCACCATCAATCTCAAAACCGATGTCAAAAGAAAGCGTGTACTCGGTGGTTACAGTCGGTGACAGCGAAATGGTGATGGTGCCATCACCAACGCCAGCGGATGATGGACAGGATAGCTGAGCCACCACTGCGCCGCTGTCGCTTGTTGCACCATCGCTTACGGAGTATGCGGCGACTTCAGTGCCGCCATCGTCAACCAAGGAAAGGCTGAAGTTTGCGGTTACACCAATGTCAGTTTGAGTCTGTGCAGCAAATGCTGGCGTACAGGACGTACCGTTGCCGATTACTGGCACAGTCAACGTCAGTGTGAACGTTGAGTTTGCGCGCAGGCCGATGGTTCCGTTATTAACGAACGCGATCGCAGTCGCATCGTTGGTCATAAACGTGTTGCTGCTCGTGCTCACGTTGTTGGCGGTCTCGTCGGAGCTATCCAGGCCAGCGCCTGACTGCGTGCTGTAAAGAATGGTCGTCGCTACGTCGTCCAGATTGGTAACTGTGCCCAGAATTACGTAAGCAGGGTGGGTGGCTTCAAAGCAACCGTTCTCGGTACCCACGTTTGCAGCAGTACCAGCACAAGCTGCATGAGCTACGGATGTAATCGAAAGGCTGACGCCCGCAATTAAGGACGTAACCAATACTTTGATTATTTTCATTTTCTTCTCCATTTGCTTAGAAAATTAGCGTTCGCACAATTCAAATTTTGCGAATGAAAATTCCCTTAAACAGGCTAATCAGATTAACATTGGTCAATACCTAAACAGGCTGTTTTGAGGAAATCTAGCCTTCAAAATACAAGAAAATCGATTTTGTCAGATTGAATTTATTATGAAGTCTACCTCGCTGACTGAGAGGCATATTGAAAAGATCGATAGTGTATTTCAATTAATGGAGATATTGCCATTTATCGATTCAACAAATTGGATGATTTGAAGTTTAGGAAAAATTTAAATTTCAGAATCGTTGGCCAAAATGTGGGTGGGGCCGCTGTGACAGGGCATCAAGAAATAAGGTTGCTTTGCGCCTTAACGCCCTCCAGTCCTTGCTGCAGCGCCAATGCAATTTGAGTGTGTCACGGCGTTCAATCACAAACGAAAGTCCAGGATGACTGCAGAAAAGGGATCATTGAGACAGGTTGGCAGAGCAAGTCCATTCTTGCTTCCGCTTTCAACCGCTTGTGTGTTTTTGGGCGCTTTCCTGCTGTTTTCGATCCAGCCCTTGATCGGGAAAGTCATTCTTCCGGACTTTGGTGGGTCTCAGGCGGTCTGGACTGCGGCCCTGATGACGTTTCAGGTTCTATTGCTGGCTGGATACCTTTACGTCTTCGCCCTGACAGCTTTTCTGTCGCTGCGGTATCAACTGATCCTCCACAGTGTTGTGCTGATCTTGAGTCTGCTCGCCGTGGGTCTTCTTACGGCAGAGATGGATGCGCCGGTTTCACCTCGTTTTCCTGTCATCGCTGTTTTCGCGCGGATCTTTTTGAGTGCGGGCTTGCCGGTGGCTGTCATTGCAAGCACGGCCCCGCTTGTTCAAAGTTGGCTGGTTCAAAACGCTGACGCTGATGCAAAGAGCTTCAGGGGTCGAGACACTTATATATTGTATGCGGTGTCAAACGGTGGAGCTTTGCTGGGGTTGCTAAGCTATCCATTCGTTGTCGAACCCCATATTGGTTTGCAGGGACAAGAGCAGCTTTGGCAGATTTGCTTCTACGTCTATGGGGGGCTGTCTCTGCTGGTGGCATTGAAGGTGTTGCTCACCGCTCGGACCGTGAGCACTAAGCCAACGATGATGCCTGCAGTCTCGTTGGAGCGGTCGTCGCTTTGGTTCTTGTGTTCTGTGCTTGGCGTCGCGCTGCTGCTTGCAACCTCGAACGTGATCACGCGGGATGTCGCCAGCGTCCCTTTGCTCTGGATTTTGCCCCTTGCGGCTTACCTGCTGAGTTTTGTCCTGACCTTTGCCACGCCAAGATCCTATCGACGCGTTCCCATGATGATGGGGACGGTGATCAGTGGCCTGTTGACGCTGGGGTTTTTGCTGGGACTGGCAGAGGATCGGAGCGGGTATCTTGAGCTGTTGATCGCCTCCGCAGTCTCGTTCGTATTCTTTGCCTGCAGTTTCTGCCACGGCGAGGCCTATCGCAACCGACCGTCCAACGATGCTTCGCTGCCCTTCTTTTACCTTGTGCTGGCCTTTGGCGGGGTTGTGGGGGGTGTACTTATCAATTTGGTCGCGCCTGTGGTTCTCGCCGATCATTGGGAGTTCCAGATTTGCGTTCTTGGTGTCTTTGCTTTCCTCACTGTTGTTGGTTGGCGGTGGGTAAGGGGCCTGGGTTTGAGATTGCGTCTTGGTCTGGGTGGCGGCGTTATCATCGCCTTTGCCGGGCTTTCTGCGCTCCTGCTTGCTGACATCAGAGACGAATTCAACAAGGTCATTGCGACGGAGCGGTCGTTTCACGGCGTCTTAAAGGTCTACGAGCGATATGAAGGTTCGGCCTTTCATCTCCGCAGCCTGCGCCACGGTAATATTGACCACGGGACACAACGCTTGGACCCAAAGGTCAGTCAGGACCCCATCAGTTATTTTGGCCCAAACTCCGGCGTGGGCTTGGCGTTTCAAGCCATCCGAGCGCGTCAGAACACCTACGATTTCGAGGAACAGGGGCTCAACGTCGGTGTGGCAGGGCTGGGGATTGGTGTCCTGCTGGGCCACGCTCAACCCGGGGACGAGGTGGTTTTCTATGAAATTGACCAGAAGGTCGTGAAACTGGCGCGGGAGTACTTCAGCTTCGTCAGTGCGCATGAAGATCAGACGGAGATCAGGGTGGGAGACGCCCGTTTGCTGATGGAGCAGGAACTGAGCGCAGATCGGGTAAGGAGCTACGATCTACTGGTCATTGACGTGTTCAATAGCGACGCTATTCCGGTTCACCTGTTGACGCGAGAGGCTCTGGAAATCTATGCCGCGCATCTAAAGAGCGATGGCGTGCTGGCCCTGCACATCTCAAACATCTTCTTTGACCTCGCTGGTGTGGTCGATGTTCTTGCGGCGGAGCAGGGGTTGAAGGCATTCAAGCTGGTCGATGAAAAAGGGAACGGTGTGCTGGAAGCGCGGAACAGTTGGATGCTGCTGACCCGATCACCGGAGTTGATTGCAACATTCGAAAAGCGGGATGAGAGAGAAGCCCGGCTGTCCGCTCCACGCCCCGTCTGGACCGATGATTTTGCCAGTTTAATGGCGGTTCGGAAGTGAAGGCGACAGGGATATTTTCATCCCTTCAATGATTCTGGTGGGACCATAATGCTGCAAGCCTTGGTTTCGTCACGAATTCGCCTCAAGGTTGCACCGAATTGTGGCCATGGAGCTTAGTGCACAATCTGCCTGTTTCTATGGCCCTTAACCTAGGTTGGGGCAAAAAAGACTTAAAATGTCTTTATCTAGGCAAACGACATTTGACAGCGCGCCGTAAAGACGCGACGCTGTCTCCATGCTGGCGTTACTGTTACGTTTCGTCGCATCATTCAGGAGAGAGAGAATGAAGAAAATCTTACTTGTAACGGCAGGGCTGACCCTGCTGGCCGCGGGCACCGTGGCGCAGGCTGAAACCCTGCGTTGGGCACGTGCAGGCGACAGCCTGACGTTGGACCCCCATGCGCAGAACGAAGGCCCGACGCACACGCTCGCGCACCAGATCTATGAGCCACTGTTGCATCGCGACATGAAGGGGCAAATCGTACCTGGCCTTGCAACCGATTGGGCTGCGCTGGCTGACGATCCAACCACCTGGCGTTTTAACCTGCGTGAAGGCGTAACCTTCCACGATGGTGCTGCGATGACGGCAGAAGACGTTGTGTTCTCCTTTGAGCGTGCACAGCGTGAAACATCGGCGATGAAGGAACTGTTGACCTCTGTTGCTTCCATCACGGCGGTTGATGATACGACGGTAGACATCACCACCAACGGTGAAAACCCACTGCTGATCAACAACCTCACCAACCTGTTCATCATGGATAAGGACTGGTGTCTTGCCAACGGTGTTGAAGACCCACAGGACTTTGACAACGGCGGTGACAACTACGCAGTGCGTAACACCAACGGTACCGGCGCTTACATGCTGACCAGCCGCGCAGAAGACGAAAAGACCGTTCTGACCGCGAACCCGAACTACTGGGGCATCGGCCAGTTCCCGCTTGAGGTTTCCGAGATCGTCTACACGCCAATTCAGTCCTCTGCGACCCGCGTTGCAGCGCTGCTGTCCGGCGAAGTTGATTTCATTCAGGACGTTCCTGTACAGGATCTCGAGCGCGTTGCCGGCACTGACGGCATGAAGGTTGTGAAAGCAGCACAGAACCGGACCATTTTCTTTGGTCTGAACGTGGGTGACGATGACCTGACCAACGACAACATCGAAGGCGCGAACCCGTTCGCAGACAAGCGCGTTCGTATGGCGATGGATATGGCGCTGAACCGTGCTGCGATCCAGAAGGTTGTTATGCGTGATCAGTCCCAGCCGACTGGCGTTATCATGCCTCCGTTCGTAAACGGTTGGACCCCTGAGCTGGATGCTGTGACCCCTGTAGACATCGATGGTGCCAAGGCACTGATGGCTGAAGCAGGTTACGGCGATGGTTTCTCCATCACCCTGCACTGTCCAAACGACCGCTACATCAACGATGAAGCAATCTGTCAGGCTTCTGTTGGTATGCTCGGCCAGATTGGTATCGACGTAAACCTCGATGCCAAGCCAAAGGCTCAGCACTTCCCACAGATCGCGAACCGCACCACCGACTTCTACATGCTCGGCTGGGGTGTTCCGACGTTTGACTCTCACTACATCTTCAACTTCCTCGTACACACCACCACGGAAAACCGTGGCTCCTGGAACGGTACGCGGTACTCCAACACCGATTTGGACCCGAAGATTGTAGCGCTTGAGTCTGAGACTGACCTCGATAAGCGTAACAGCATCATCGCTGAAATCTGGAATCAGGTGAACGAAGACCTGATCTACCTGCCGCTGCACCACCAGATCCTGAACTGGGGTATGGCTGACAGCGTAAACTTCGACGTGCAGCCTGAAGATCAGCCGCACTTCAAGTACCTGACGTTCAACTAAGATCGTCTTGATGTATATCGGGGCCGCGCACGTGATGTGCGGCCCCGCCTTCTTTCAGGGTTCCTTCAGGGACAGGCTTCCCCCATGTTGCTTCTAATCATTCGACGCTTGGCGCTCGGTCTGCTCGTGCTGTCGGTCGTAGCCTTTATCTCATTTGTCATGTTCACCTACGTCGGTGATCCCGTTCAATCCATGCTCGGGCAGGAGGCAACCGTCGCAGACCGCGAGGCGCTGATGGAGCGTCTGGGTCTGAACGACCCTTTCTTTGTGCAATTCGGCAAGTTTCTTGGGCGCATCTTGCAGGGTGACTTCGGCGTTTCCTATCGCCTGAGCCGACCCGTCAACCAACTCATTCTTGAGCGACTGCCAGCGACGCTGGAACTGGCGCTCGTCAGTGCGCTTTTTGCCTCTGTGTTCGGGTTGATCCTTGGCCTTTACACAGCCATCAACCGTGGCGGTCTGATTGCTAATTTCATCATGTCCACGTCGCTGATCGGCGTGTCACTGCCAACGTTCCTGATCGGTATTCTGCTGATCTGGGTATTCTCGGTCGAGCTGGGATGGTTCCCGTCTTTTGGTCGCCGTGGTTTGGTCGATGTCGGCCTGTGGCAAACGGGTCTGCTGACCATAGAGGGGTGGAAATCCCTGCTGCTACCGGCCCTGACACTGGGCCTGTACCAGATGACGCTGATCATGCGTCTGGTTCGCTCAGAAATGATTCAGGTGCTCGGCTCTGACTTCATCCGTTTCTCCCGCGCGCGGGGGCTCAAGGAGCGTCAGGTGCTGTTCGCCCACGCGTTGAAGAACACGCTGATCCCCGTGATCACGGTCGCCGGCCTGCAACTGGGTACAATCGTCGCCTTTGCTGTCGTGACAGAAACGGTGTTCCAGTGGCCGGGCGTCGGCTTGCTGTTCATCAACTCCGTCGCCTTCCCTGACGTACCGGTGATGGCAGCCTATCTGCTGCTGGTTGCTGTGGTTTTTGTTGTGATCAACCTGATCGTTGATCTCACGTACTTCATGATTGATCCGCGCTTGCGGCTCGATGACAAGCGATAGGGGGCGAATAGCATGTTCAAATCAGATTTCGTTCAGGCCCTGCTGCGGTCTCCGGTCAGCCTCGTTGCGCTGGTCCTCGTCATCATTCTGGTCGGAAGCGCTATCTTCGCACCGTGGATCGCGCCGCACCGTCCTTTTGACCCCTCGTCGCTGAACCTGATGGATGGCTTTACCAAGCCCATGGAACCCAACATGTTCACGGGCAATGTCTTCTTGCTGGGTACAGATGACCAAGGCAGGGACGTGTTCTCCACCATTCTCTATGGCTTGCGCATTTCCCTGCTGGTGGGGGGTGCGGCTGTTGGACTTGCGCTGATCATCGGTGTCACTTTGGGACTGGTCAGCGGCTTTGTCGGGGGCTGGGTCGATAGTGTCATCATGCGGATCGCTGATATTCAGATGACGTTTCCATCCATTCTGATCGCCCTGCTGATCTTTGGCGTGGCCAAGGGGCTGACGCCTGTGGACCAGCGAGACAACGTGGCCTTGCTTGTGCTGATCCTGTCCATTGGTTTGAGCGAGTGGGTCCCCTTTGCCCGAACGGTGCGAGGGGTGACACTTGTGGAGCGGGAAAAGGATTACGTCGCCTCTGCCCAGCTCATTGGCCTCTCACGCCTTACCATTTTGTTCCGCCACATCCTGCCAAACGTGCTCTCGCCCGTGTTGGTGATTGCAACGATCATGCTGGCACTGGCCATCATTGCCGAGGCAACACTGTCGTTCCTGGGTGTTGGCGCGCCGCCCACCAAGCCTTCGCTCGGGACGCTCATTCGGGTGGGGCAGGACTTCCTGTTCAGTGGTGAATGGTGGATCTTGTTCTTCCCTGCCGCGACCCTGCTGGTTCTTGCGCTGTCGACCAACCTGCTAGGTGATTGGCTGCGTGACTACTTTAACCCGAACCTGAAGTAGGCGCAGAGCATGACAACACAGAACCTCTTATCTGTCCGCAATCTGTCTGTGGACTTCCCCATGAACCGGTATCAGGGCCGCAGCGGCCCACGGTTCAGGGCGGTGAATGGCGTGTCTCTGGACATTCGTCCTAATGAAATTCTTGGTCTCGTGGGTGAGTCCGGCGCGGGAAAATCACTCACTGGCTTGGCGCTGATGGGGCTCATTTCGGCTCCGGCGCATATGGATTTTGAGTCCTACGAGTTCAATGGCAAGAGCCTGAACCGCGCCGAGGTCGAAGAGCTGCGCGGCCACACCATTTCGATGGTGTTTCAGGATCCGCAAACCAGCCTGAACCCCCTTCGCTCGGTCGGCGATGTGCTGGTCGAGAGCATTCTCCGTCACGTGGATGTCACACCAGAACAGGCACGGGCCAAGGCGCTTTCGCTGCTGAAGGAAGTGGGCATCCCCGCCGCAGAAGACCGTCTCGACAATTACCCGCACGAGTTCTCTGGCGGTATGCGGCAGCGGGTGGTGATTGCGCTTGCGCTGGCGACCGAGCCGCAGCTTATCATCGCGGATGAGCCGACAACGGCGCTGGATGTATCGGTTCAGGCGCAGGTGATCGGCGTGCTCAAGTCCTTGTCACGCGACAAGGAAACCAGCGTCGTGTTGGTGACGCACGATATGGGTGTGATCGCTGAATCCACAGATCGTGTTGCCGTGATGTACGCGGGGCATATTGTCGAAATTGGCTCCACCGAAGACGTGCTGTCCAATCCCAAACATCCTTACACCAAGGGGCTTCTGTCTTCGACGCCAAGCATTGAGCGGGCGAGGGATGAGGCGCTGTACCAAATTCCCGGTGCCATGCCGCGTCCCGGTTCCATTCCGGAAGGCTGTCCTTTCGCGCCGCGTTGTGACCGCGTGATGGATCAGTGCCGCGCTGTGCGGCCTGAGTTGCGCAGTCTGA
The DNA here is from genome assembly GCA_049612785.1 of Alphaproteobacteria bacterium. GTDB lineage: Bacteria > Pseudomonadota > Alphaproteobacteria > UBA7985 > UBA7985 > UBA7985. Next base: position 8,177 of record JBMZBW010000045.1, read on the forward strand.
GCGGGGATCGAGAGGCGGCCTGCTATCTGTTTGATGAAGCGGGAGAAATCGCATGAGTTTGATCGAGCTTCGCAACATCATTCAGGATTTTGACATTTCGGACCCTTGGATGGCGCGTGTGCTGCAGGGCAAGGAGCGTCGTCTGCTTCGTGCGGTCGATGATGTTTCACTCAGTATCGAAAAGGGCGAGACCTACGCTCTGGTGGGGGAGAGTGGATCGGGTAAATCCACGATTGCCAAAATCATGGTTGGCTTGCTGAACCCGACTGCCGGACAAGTGGTCATCGATGGTCAACCGCTGACCGTGCAATCGCGTTCACCACAGGCGCGCGCCTTGCGTCGCCGGCTGCAGATGGTGTTCCAAAGCCCCTACGCCTCCCTGAACCCGCGCTGGCGCGTGGGGAGCCTGATTGGTGAGCCCATCAGTGCCTTTGGCTTGCTGGACGACAAAAAAGCCCAGGAACGCCGCGTGCATGAACTTTTGGAAATGGTCGGTCTGTCCAGCAATGACGCCAACCGCTTTCCACACGAATTTTCCGGCGGTCAGCGCCAGCGGATTTGTATCGCGCGCGTGCTCGCCAGCGAACCGGAAATCATTGTGTGTGATGAGCCAACTTCCGCATTGGATGTCTCGGTTCAGGCTCAGGTGCTGAATCTGCTGCGGGATCTGCAGTCGGAGCTGGATCTGTCCTATCTGTTCATCACGCACGATCTTGCCGTGGTTCGGCAAATCGCGCATCGCGCTGGTGTCCTGTATTTGGGCCAGTTGGTCGAGGAGCAGTCGATTGACGATCTGTTTGCAACGCCCCGGCACCCTTATACGCAAATGCTGTTGGAGGCTGCACCGCGGGTTGACCGGTTCAATCGGGATTTCACCACCGATCCGGACGCCGCCGAAAGCCCAAGCCCCATCAACCGTCCCTCTGGCTGCCCCTACCACACGCGCTGTGAGCAAGCGGTTGCGGCGTGTCAGACGGTTGAACCGTCAGCACACAGCGTGGCCAGCGGTTTCCATCGTTGCGATGTGCAGCAAACGGCCTAGCCTGCGGCTTTTGCTCCGGCGCTGAGTGCTTCGAGTTTGGCGTAGGCGATATCGGGATCGACTGCGCCAAAACCGGCAAAAGTGCCAAAGCCGCAGTCTGAACCTGCAATCACGCGGTCGCTTCCGACCAAATCCACGAAGCGGTCAACCCGCTGGGTCACCAAATCCGGATGCTCGACAAAGTTGGTCGTTGAATCGACCACGCCGGGCACCAGAATTTTATCGTCGGGAATATCGTTCTTGCGATCCTTGAACACCGCCCACTCATGGCCATGACGCGGGTTTGAAGTCTCGAACAGCACATAGCGGGACTTGGTGCTCATCAGCGTGTCGAACATCTTGGACATGGGGATATCGCACACGTGAGGGCCTTCATAGTTTCCCCAGCAGATGTGCACCCGGACCTTTTCCGCTGGTACGTCGGACAGCGCGTAGTTCAGGGCCTCGACATGGGACGCGGCAACCTTGAGAAACTCTTCATCGCTCAAATCGGTAAACAGCATGTGTCGGGATAGCGCGAGGTCGGGGCAGTCGAGTTGAAGATCCAGACCCGAGGCAACGATGGTCTCGTATTCTTCCTTCATCGCCTCAGCCAAGGCTTGCAGATAATCCTCACGCGTTGGGTAGAAATCGTTCTGCAGGAACAGCGAAATGACCCCCGGCGAAGCCGCATTCATGAAGCCGCGCTCAACGCCATGTTCGGCCATTGCGCCTTTCAGGTTCGCAATGTCCTTGTTCAACTCATCCTGCCCCTTGGACTTGACCTCTGAAACACACATGGGCCGAGCATAGGTCGGGGTTCCACCATCGTCCGCCAGCCGCTGCAAAAAGCTTGGAAACAGCTTCAGATCCGCTGGCGCGTTACGGGGACTGTCACCGGCAAAGCCTGTGTAGCGGTCCTTGACGTAGGTGGCGTAGGAGATTTTGCTGGTTTCGCCATCTGAGACAATGTCCACCCCAGCCGCTTTTTGCCGCGCAACTGTTTCTGAGACTGCTGCGGTCATTGCGGCGTCAAAGGCAGCCTGATCATAGGGCTGCTCTTTCTCCCGCGCGAAAATGAAATCCACGATTTCCTGAGTGCGGGGCAGGGAGCCGACGTGTGTGGTCAAGACGGACATGAAGCGTCTCCTGATAAAATGGGTTTAGGCAGCAGCGTGCCAGGTTGGGCCAGCGGGGTCGTCGGTCGCCACAACACGGTAAAGGCCAGCCTCACCGGTCATAGACGGTTCAACGCTATAGGCGGTTCCAGCTGGAATACTGGCTGTGTCTCCGGGACCGATGGAGGTGGTTCCCTCCGCCCAGCTCACACGCCAGTGACCCTTGGCTGGCATCAAAACAGTGACTTTGTCGCTCGCCGTCATTTTATGTTGAGACGACAGGCGACTGATGAAATCAACTTCGAAGCCGGGGCGGTCGACCAGTATGCCTTCACCCCCCACAACTTTGGCCGGGGCGCGGTCTGACAGGGCAATCAGATCCAGATAGCGCGCCACGCAGTTGGGAAGAACCTCGGCTGTCGTAGGTTCAGGGTAAGCCTTGAGTTCTTCATCGGTCAGAACGGGCATGGGCTTAACGCCCTCCGGCAACATTTCCCCTTTTTTGGAATCATAGAGGCGACCGGTTTCGGCGAGGACCAGACCGTGATCGCGGGCCTCTTCAATGACTTGCGGTGCCCAGATCACACCGCCCCCGGCATCATCGCCGCCTAGCAT
>JBMZBW010000045.1:10940-18272 GCA_049612785.1 Alphaproteobacteria bacterium
CGATGTTTTCAAAGCCACGGAAAATGCCCGTCGGGATGTTAAAGAAGTCACCGGGCTCAAGCGTCACCTCACCCGCATCACCCCAGCGCCCCCAAAAGAACCGCCAGCGCCCGGACAGGACAAAAAAGGCCTCTGCGGTCCGGTGCGAATGCAGGGAGTTTCGGCATTTGGGCGGCTGGCCCGCTGCGCCGATGTTGAAGCCGTGCGGGATTGAGATGTGTACGTGCTGATCAGCACTCTCAGAGACGCCTCCGCCAATAATGGTGAAGTTTTCCTTTTGGTCCGAACCCGGCGTATGCGTGTCGATGAATGCCGTTTTGCAAGGCCGAAGATCGCCATACCGCACAATGCGGCTCTCAAATTGTTCAGGTGTCATTGCAAGTCCTCCCTCTCGCTACGATGTCGTTTTCGCTGGCCTTAGCCGGTTTGCAGCAGGATTTGTTTCCAGATGGCTGTCTCGTCATAGAGCGTGAATTCGCGGCGCAGGCCCCAAGGCCCAAACTCGGCGTGACTGATGCCCAGCACGTAGACTTCCGCGCCGGTTGGCGCACCAAAGTGACCCCAGCCCGTGTGCTTGCCCCACAAACTCCAGCGAACAGCGGCGCGAGGTGGCATCATGGGGTCTTCGCGACCGATGACGTGGTCAATCTTGAATTCTGCATCCGGGAAAGCCGAGCGCAGGCCCATCCAATGCTGGTCCGCAGAGCCGTGTCCTACGCCCGTCACACCACCAGAATACACGGTCTGTACCGCTCGGTCGTATTCAGCAGGAATAACCGAGAGTTCAGCGCCCATAATCCGAGTGATCAAATCGGCGTAGCGTTGGCCCCATTCATTGTCGTTGCCTCTGCCCTTGTAGGGGCCGGGTTGGTCGTTATGGGGGGTGAGCGGCTTAGTTGCGGACTCTGGCCCGCCTTCACGCGCAATCAAGTCGGCAGCATAGGCTTTCGGATCCCAGCCCAATTGCCGGACAATCGCGCCTTGGTCCCGGATCAGCCACTCATCATTGATCTGATTGTTGATCGCGTGAGTGTCCGCGATGATGCGATAGCGCAGTTTGGTCCCCGTCGCTTCGCCGTAGACGCCGCCGTAGGCATGGGTTGCCGTGGAGTAAATGCGGTGAGAGCTGTGCATCCCTTCTTCCGGCGTTCCAGACCAGATCACATCCTCGCCCAGTAACTGACGGTCGGGGAACTCGGCCAGCGTCGCCATGGTCGCGCCAATGGTGTCAACATTACCAATCGACACCGACGCAGGCGCTCGGACGACGATATCATCGGAGTAGTAATGGTGAAGCGTTGATATACCCCGGCTCTCCCAGATTTCGTGGGTCACACCAAGGATATAATCGGGGAAGTCCTTAAACTTGCTGTCAAAGCCTTGCATGCTGTTAAGCCTTTTGCGGTGATAAAGGGGTGGTGCGCGAGGTGCCGCGCAGGATCAGAGGGCCGTCTATGGCGACCTGCCGAGGCGTAAAATTACCCGGCTGCTCGATCTGTTGAATCAGCGTTTCTACGGTTTCCTGCACCATGAGGTTGGCGCGCTGGCGGACGGTTGTCAGGTTATAAGCCGGCCAGGATGCCGGCGGAACGTCGTCATAGCCAATCACAGAGACATCCTCAGGAACGCGAAGGCCCAATTCCGAGCGGAGAACATCGAGCACGAAAAAAGCCATATGGTCATTGGCGACAAAGACGGCATCCGGGCGTTTGTCTGCTGGCACGTCAAACATGGCCCGTGCTGCGACAATCGCCTCTTCCTTGCGGAAGTTGCCAACTTCGCGGGCGAACAGCTTTATGTCATGCGCAGATAGCGCTGCCATGAGCCCTGCTTCGCGGTCGCGCTGGGTCGAAGCACCCTCCCAACCAGCGATGTAGCCGATCCGCTTATGACCACAGCTGATCAGATGCTCACCAACCTTGCGCGCTCCTGCAAAGTTGTCTGAGGTGATGGAGCTCACGCCTTCCATATCCTGCCGACGGTTGAACAGGATCATGGGGACGCCAGCGGCCTGACACCGCCCGACGATGGTCGAAGACAGGGCTACAGAAGCAAAGATCAATCCGTCGATCTGGTAGTCGAGAATCTCGTCCACAACATCATCGATGTTCCCCGTTGTCTGCGAGGCCATGAACATCAGGACATGATACCCCTTGGCTTGCATGGCGTTGGACAGCTTTTCGATGGCTTCGGGGTAGAAATAGTTATCGAGGTAAGCGACCACGAAGCCGACGATCCGGCTGCGCCCTGATACCATGGCGCGGGCGAGAATATTGGGACGATAGCCCAGCTCCTCCGCGGCTTCCCGAACCTTGGTCGCCATTTTCTCGGAGACCGATGCGCCGGGCGTGAAAACTCGGCTGACGGCAGATTGGGAAACACCGGCCCGGCGAGCCACTTGTAACGCTGTAACCTTTTCCGACATGGGCATCACGCCTCCATCCCGGTTGGAAGAGGAATGCGGCCCATGTTGCGGGTCTTGTTGAATTCGCCAAGGCGGGCAAAGACGTCTACGCCCAGTTGGGCATAGCATTCGAGAACGTCGATCATGACCCAATTTTCGCGGATCAAGCCGTCTTCAACCCGCCAGAAATCAAGCGATTTCATATTGAACTTGGTCCCTGAAGGCGCAAGGCCCATCCAGCCATCGTCTGAAAGCGTCTGGACCATATTCGGCCATCCGGTGACACCGGCGTAGTTCCCGTCTCCGAAAAAGTGGGACCGAAGCTTTGCGCGATCTTTGCCCCGGTCTGGCATGGCTTTCAGAAACGGAATTTGATGCCAGTTCCGAAAGCCAGCGATACCCCGGCTTGAGCCGATGCCGCTGGGACCATACCAGTTGAATTTGGGATGCCAGAACCGCTCAAGCTCCATGACCGCCGGGTCACTTTGGCCGGGGTGGAGGATCATCTTCTCGATCATATCCAACACGATACGTTTGGACTGTTCGCTCGCCGCTGCATCGTAGGGACCGGGGATCAAGCCATCCTGACTGGCGGGAGCCGGAATGGTCATCTCGCGCCCCAGAGAGGGGGGCATCGGCCAGGCACCAGCCTGCATCATGACTTCAGGAATGTCCCACAAGGACTGCATCTCGACGACCTTGCCACCGACAAAGCGGAAGAACTCATGAAACCGCATGTGCGCAAGGTGGCCCGTTGGGGGAATATCGAGCCAAGGCTCCAGCGATACCCCCATGAACAATCCGCCACAGCCGACCCAATCACCGCCTTCGCTGTCCGTTCCCGCCATGACAATGTAATCGCGACGCTCCACGTCCGGCCAAGCCTGAACCAGCGGTGCGACTGCTTGGTTGTAAAAGGCATCAGTGCCATGGATTTCACCCAAAGGATGCGCCATTCGGAATAGGGCGTCCGGCGCGCATACAGCTTCTAGCGTTGCTCGGTACTGGCTTTCTTCGAAGTTGTACTGAGCCGCACGCAAAGGAGCCAAAAGGGCCTTATGGTGGGTATGACGATCCATAGCGCTGCGCGTTTTCCGTCCTACTCCTGCCGATTGCGGTAAGGGGCGGCTTCGCCGTAAGGCACGTTCACGCCGCCATAGCGCCGGACCCGCACGTTGCACTGCTCCGCATGGCCCACGAAGCCTTCGAGGATACAAAGCCGGGAGCCGTACTCGCCGATCATCGTTGCGGCCTCGTCCGTGAGAATTTTCTGGTAGCTGTGAGTTTTGAGGAACTTACCCACCCACAAACCTCCGGTGTAGCGGCCCGCTTTTTTGGTTGGCAGGGTATGGTTTGTGCCAATGACTTTATCGCCGTTGGACACGTTTGTCCGCGCACCAAGGAACAGAGCCCCATAGCAGGTCATGTGTTCGAGGAACCAGTCGTCCCGGTCCGTCATCACCTGTACGTGCTCGGAGGCAATGTCGTTGGCGACGTCGAGCATCTCCTCATAGGTATCGCAGACAATTACTTCGCCGTAGTCTGCCCAACTGACTGACGCGGTATCGCGCGTCGGCAGGATTTCGAGCAGGCGGTCGATCTCGGCCATGGTCTCCCGCGCCAGCTTTTCGGAATTGGTCAGCAGGACCGCCGGTGAGTTGTATCCATGCTCCGCCTGACCCAGCAGGTCGGTCGCGCAGATTTCCGCATCTACGGTTTCATCAGCGATCACCATGGTCTCCGTTGGTCCGGCAAACAGGTCGATGCCGACACGCCCAAAAAGCTGCCGCTTGGCTTCTGCGACAAAGGCGTTACCGGGGCCAACCAGCATGTGCACGGGGTCAATGGTCTCGGTTCCCAGCGCCATGGCACCGACGGCCTGGATGCCGCCCAAAACGTAAATCTCATGCGCGCCGCCAAGGTGCATGGCCGCGATTACGCCGGGGTTGGGTTTGCCGTTAAAGGGCGGGGTGCACGCGATGATCCGAGGCACACCAGCAACGCTCGCCGTTGCCACCGACATGTGTGCGGAAGCCACCATCGGGAACTTACCGCCCGGCACGTAGCAGCCCACAGACTGCACCGGGATGTTTTTGTGACCAAGCACGACACCGGGCATGGTTTCAACTTCGATGTCGGTCATGCTGTCGCGCTGGGCCTGGGCAAAGACGCGCACTTGCTCTTGCGCGAACTTGATGTCGTGTAGCTCCTGCGGAGTCAGCTGCGCAATCAGATCATCAATCTGCGCCGGTGTCAGCCTGAACGCCTCTGGCGTGTAGCCATCGAATTTTTGCGAGAGTTCGCGCACGGCAACGTCACCGCGTGCTGCGATATCCGCCAGGGTCGCTTCAACAATCTGGCGGGTTTTGGCGTCGTCTTCGGCGCGTTCGGTGTCTGGTTTTCCGTGTTTGAGGTATTTCACTGTCATGATGCGTCTTCGTTTGTTTGTGGGCGAGGGGCTTCTCGTTCCCCGCGATCAAAGGCTTCCCAGCCTTCGCCATTGAAAAGATCCACGCCGAGCTGCGCGGCTACGTGCGCGAAATCGACGTTGACCCAGTTATCGACAATCTTGCCGTCCTGCACTTTCCAGAAATCCATATATCGGATTTCGATGCGCTTGCCCGTTGGTGCAATGCCGAGAAACTCGCCGCTGTGGGTTGCTTCCTGCCGACCGAAAGCGGCAGCCCACTCCCCCATAAACAGGCGGGCTTCATCGATGCAGACCTTGTCACTGAACGCGGCCTGAAACGGGCGTTGCCAGTTGTTCTGAAACTCTTGCAGACCGGTTTTGGTGCCGCAGCCCTGATTGCCCATCCAGCGGAACCCTTGGGAAAAGAACTCGCCGATGTCGTCAATGCGGTGGTCGTTCAGGCCGTCAACCATGCCTTCGATCACCGCGCGGGTTTCTTCGGTTTTGGACAGGTCGGTGTCTTTGGTCAGGTAAGCCTGTTCAGGGCGTGATCCTTTCATGACTTATCCTTTCACTGCGCCGGCTGTGAGGCCGCTCACCAGCTGACGCTGGAACACCATAATCAGCACGAACAGCGGCGCGGTTGCCGAGACAACGGCTGCGACCGCTGCCATCTGAATCCCGTCCTGTTGGGCGGTGCCCAGATAGCTGTTGATGGTGGGGACCATGGTTGCGCTTTGCTCGCTGAGCAGCGCGGAGGTCACGGTAAAATCGTTGTACGCCAGCAAAAAGCTGAACAGTCCGGTTGTAATGACGCCGGGCCACATCACGGGCATGATCACGTACCAGAACCCTTGCAGCCGGTTACAGCCGTCGATCAGGGCAGACTCGTCCAGCTCGTTGGGAATGTTCATGAAGAATGAGCGCATCATCCAGATCGTGAAAGGCTGGTTGATGGCCACCAGAACCACGATGCTCACCCACGTATAGCCCCACAGCCCGTACTCGAACAAAGGCGCTTTGTAGCCAGCCACCAGCGTCACATGCGGCATGGCCCGGAACACAAGGGCGATCATCAAGATCCAGAAGGCATAGTGGTAGGTTGACCGCGCCAGCGCGTACCCGCCCAGTGTGCCAAAGGTCAGGGAAATGGCCACGGTGCAGATGGTGACAACCATCGTGTTGATCGCAGCCTTCCAGAAGCCTTCCTGGATCCAAGCCAATCGGTAGCCGATCCCGGTAAAGTAGCCGCCTTCGCGCTCGAAGGTGTACTTGCCGGTGAGGACGTTACGCCAGTCGGAACCAAAGAAATCCAACTCCGCCTTGAACGAGCCAAGGAGCGTGAAGACAAAAGGAAAAGCGGCCATGATCAGCCAAATGGCGGCGAAACCGTAAATCAGGAAAATGAGTGCAGGGCTTTTGCGGATCATCTTTTCAGTCCTCCTCAACGAATGGCAATTCTGAAATCACGCCAGGTGCGGATCAGAACCGGTGTGAGAAGGATTCCCACCATGATGATGGTGAGCACGGACGTGGCGGCTGCGGAACCATACAAAGAAGGGTTCTGCAGCACGAGATGATCGTAGATCAGCGACGAGATCGACTGCGCATTCGCCTGCGCGTTAAAGCCGAAAATCGGCTCAAGAACGCGGAAGGCGTCCATCAGATGGATCAGCAGCACAAACGTTACCAACGGCATCAGGTGCGGAAGGGTAACGTAGCGGAAACGGTCGAACCGGGGCGCGCCGTCAATCATGGCGGCTTCGAGTTGGTCGCGACTGACGGTCTGCAGCCCGGCATAAAACACCACGAAAGCAAAGGGCGTGACGTGCCAGACGCCATAGACCGCAATCACCGTCCAGGTCATAGGGACGGAGGCACGCAGGGAAAAGTCATCGCGCCAGAAAACCACCCAGTTGAAGAAATCGTAGAGCAAACCACCCTGTCCGGTCATCCAGAACAGGACCAGAGACCCGATCAGCGGGGTGATGATGAACGGCAGCAAGCTGGCAAAAATCGCGGGGCCTTTGAGGGGCCGCCAGATGTTATCCAACACCAGTGCAACGATCAGACCCAGCCCAAGGACAAAGGGCGTGGTGATCAGCGTGTAGAACAGGGTAAACCCCAGCGCTTTATAGAAGGGCAGGTTAAAGATGCCATCCTGAATGAAGGCAAAGAAACCCATCCGCTCAGCCCAAGCCGCCTTGATCTCTTCAAAGGCCAGCAGCGACCGACCCTTGTACAGCTCAAAGCCGACAAACTCGACGCCTTCAGGGATTTCAATCACCTGATACTCCGTCGAGCACCCACCAAGCAGCAACGACAGGCACGTCTCCACTTCACCCATGATGGGCGGCAGAGGTTGCCAGAACGACTGGTACAGCACCGAAACAATGGGCACGAAAATAAACAGCACCATGGCCAGGCTGCTGGGCAGCATAAAGAAAAAGAATGTGCGATGCGGCATGAAGGCTCGCTCTTTCTTTGGCGAATTGGACAAAATGGACGTGGTTTAGGG
>JBMZBW010000046.1:0-18016 GCA_049612785.1 Alphaproteobacteria bacterium
AAACTCAGCAACAATGGCTCCGATCAGCGCTAAAGGCGTGCAGACCTTGAGACCATTGAGAATAAAAGGGGTCGCTGCTGGCAGACGCAGATAGGTCAGCTGCTGCAGCGGTGAAGCGGCGTAAGTCCGGAACAGATCGCGCTCTATGGCATTGGTGGCGGCCAAACCCTGAACGCTGTTCACCAACATAGGGAAGAAGCACATGGACACCACGATTGCGGCCTTGGACTGCCAACCGAAGCCGAACCACATGACCATGATCGGCGCGAGGCCAACAATCGGCAAAGCAGCAACAAAATTGCCCAGAGGCAGCAAGCCGCGCCGCAGGAAATCGGACCGGCTCACCAGAAGCGCAACGACGAGCGCCGTGCCGCAACCAATGGCATAACCGCCCAGTGCGCCCTTGAGGATGGTCTGAGCGAAATCGGCCCAAAGGGTTGGAATGCTGGTGAAGAACTTGGCGATCATCTCGGAAGGTTTTGGCAGAATAACGAAGGGCACCTTCAGCCCTCGCAACACCAGCTCCAGCAGGACGGCCAGGGTCAGCCCAAAAACAATCGGCACAAAGAGCCGCGCTTGCGAGCCGGGCAAGCGCCGCACCAGAATGAGGTTCAACCCCCAAAGTGCGATCCACACAATCACAGCGACGGCGAGAAACATCATGACGACACCTCCGCCGCAGAACGGAAGCCAAGACGCCGGTTCACGGCACGCTCAATCATCCCCAGCGCGACGACCAGAATTCCTGCCAACAAAGCTGCAGAAACCAGATTGGCCCACATGGGCACGGTTTCAGAGCGATAAGAGAACACGAGCAAACGCGCACCCAAGCCGGTGCGCGCGCCGGACGGCAGTTCGGCTACGATTGCGCCCACCAATGCAGCCGCAAGCCCGATCTTCATCGCAGGGAACAGGAACGGCATGGCGGATGGCAAGCGCAGCAGCCAAAACGTCTGGAAGCTGCTGGCCGACCACGTCTTCATCTGGTCCTCAAGGATGGGATCGCTGGATCGTAAGCCCTTGGTCATACCGATGACGATGGGGAAGAAGCTCAGATACATGGAAATGATGCCCTTGGGGATCAGTCCCGTCAGCCCGACCGACGACATCACAACGATTACCATGGGTGCAATGGCGATAATGGGAATGGTCTGTGAAGCAATGATCCACGGCATCACCGAATGATCCATGACCCGCGAATAGACAATAGCCAGCGACAGCAACACCCCTAGCGTCAGCCCAAAGACAAACCCCAGCATCGTTGAAGAAAGCGTCACCCACGTGTGGTAGATCACCGACCGCTTATAGCCCCGGCGCTTTTCCTTCCAAAGCCAGGCGATTGTCGCCTGCTTCTTCAACTCCATCACGATCTGATGCGGCACGGGCAACTGCGGCTTCTTTTGCGACCAGGTGTCGTTAACCAACTCAGAAAAACTGATTTCCGCGTCATCCGGCGCCATCATGTAGGTGCGCGCAGCGTTCATGGGGATGGCAGCGGCGTACCAGATCAGCAGGATGGCCACCACGATGGTCCCAACCGGCAAAACTGAACGGGTCAACCACTCCAGCATCAATCCATACCCTCGCGAAGGGCGTTTCGGACCTCTGAAGCCACAGCCAGAAATTCTGTGCTCTCCCGAACTTCCAAAGGTCTGTCTGACGGGAGTGGGTTTTCAATGACCTTGGCAATCCGCCCCGGACGGGGAGACATGACCACGATTTTCGTTGCCAGATAAACGGCTTCCGGAATGGAATGAGTCACGAACAGCACAGTTTTCTGTGTCGTCCGCCACAGGTCCAGCAACTGATCATTCAGCCGGTCCCGGACAATCTCATCCAAGGCACCAAAGGGTTCATCCATCAGCAGCAATTCAGCATCAAAGGCCAGCGCGCGAGCAATCGATGCCCGCTGTTGCATGCCGCCGGAAAGTTGCCAGGGGTACTTGTTCCCGAAGCCGTCCAACTCAACCATTTTCAGCACCGAAGCGACCCGCTCCGCCGCGGCCTGCTTGTCCTGCCCCATCAACGCCAGAGGAAGCCGGATGTTGCCTTCCACCGTACGCCACGGCAGCAGACCGGGCTGCTGGAACACATAGCCGTAGGCTCGCTTCAGCCGAGCCTGCTCTGGCGTCAGTCCGGTAACCCGAACCTCGCCACCGGTGGGTTTTTCGAGATCGGCGACCACGCGCAGGAAGGTCGTCTTCCCACAGCCTGACGGCCCAATAAACGAAACGAATTCACCGGCCTCGATGGTCAGGTTTACGTCTTTGAGGGCCTGCACATCGCCCGGAAAGGTCAAGGACAGGCCATCCGCCGTAACAACACTCATACGGCGCGCACTCCTCTATTCTGCTTTAAAACCGAATGCACGGAGCGCCCCTTAAACACCGGACGGAATGTTCATCGGATCACGCTCGATCTTGCGCGGCGTATTCAGCTCTTTCCACTTGGACAGTGCCGTATTCACCGCCGCATATGGCTTGCGACTGACGAACTTACCGCGACCGGGCTGGGGCTGGCTGTTTTTGCCATAAGCCCAAACCACATCACCCCGGCTGAGCGTGAAGCGCGCTTGAGCTGTCACGTCAAAGCCTTCGAAGACGTTGTAGTCGATGATTGACTTCTGCGTGGTGGCAGACACGGTCTTGTGCAGGCTTGGATCCCAGACAACGATATCCGCATCTGCGCCTTCAACCAGCGCGCCCTTTTGCGGATAGATATTGAGGATCTTGGCGATGTTGGTTGAGGTCGCAGCAACAAACTCGTTCGGCGTCAGTCGGCCCGTATCCACGCCCTTGGTCCAAAGAACGGACAGACGCTCTTCCAGTCCTCCCGTACCGTTTGGAATGAACGGGAACCCTTTCAGGCCCATGCGCTTCTGTTCTGTGTCGAAGGCGGCGTGATCGGTCGCAACAACCTGCAAGGACCCTGCTGCCAGACCAGCCCACAGGCTGTCCTGATGATCCTTAGAGCGGAATGGTGGGGACATGACGCGGCGTGCAGCGTAGTCCCAGTCCTTGTTGAAATACTCGGTTTCATCAAGGGTCAGGTGCTGGATCAACGGCTCACCAAACACGCGCATCCCCTTCTGCCGTGCCCGGCGGATGGCCTCGTGAGACTGCTCACAGGAAACGTGCACGACATAGAGCGGCACCCCAGCGGCATCGGCGATCATGATGGCGCGGTTGGTTGCTTCGCCCTCTACTTCCGGCGGACGGGAATAGGCGTGTCCCTCTGGCCCTGTCAGGCCCTGAGACATGTATTTCTCCTGCAACTCAGCAACAATGTCACCGTTTTCAGCGTGAACCAGTGGCAGCGCGCCCAAGGCTGCACAGCGCTTGAAGGACGCGTACATTTCGTCGTCTTCGATCATCAGCGCGCCCTTGTAAGCCATGAAGTGCTTGAAGGTATTAACGCCGCGCTTCACCACCGCATCCATCTCGTTGAAGATATTCTCAGACCAGCCCGTGATGGCCATGTGGTAGGAAATATCGATACAGATCTGGTCCTTGGACTTGGCGTCCCAGGCGTCGAGCGCGTTGACGAGGGAACCATCCTCACCGGGCAGGCAGAAGTCGACCAGCATCGTGGTTCCACCCGCCGCAGCCGCAAAGGTTCCGCTCTCGAATGTTTCAGCAGCCGTGGTGCCCATGAACGGCATCTCAAGGTGCGTGTGTGGATCGATACCGCCAGGAATAACGTAAGCGCCAGAGGCATCAATCACCTCATCACCGGACAGGTTCAGGCCGATCTGCTTGATCTTTTCGCCCTCAATCAGGACATCGGCTTCATAGGTCCGGTCCGCTGTAACGACCGTTCCACCCTTAATGACTTTGCTCATGGTTCTCTCCTTTCTCGCTCTCGTTCTTTCTTTTCCAATGACAGTTTTTCAGCGGGTCAGCTGACGATTTCAGCCGTCTCAACGACTGCGTGGAACAGGACGTTTGTCCCTGCTTCAGCCCATTCGGGTGAAATTTCCTCAGCTTCGTTGTGGCTCAGCCCATCAACACAGGGGCACATGACCATCGCGGTTGGTGTCACCCGGTTAATCCAGCATGCATCGTGACCCGCACCGGACACGATATCCATGTGGCTGTAGCCCAGCCGCTCCGCCGCTCGACGAACAGCGCCCACGCAATCTTCGTTGAACGTCACAGGGTCAAAGTGACCGACGACCTCGACTTCGCATTCCAGACCGAGTTCTTCGGCAATTTCCGCAGCCCCTGCGCGCAAGCGTGCTTCCATATCTGCTTGAATATCGAAGTCAGGCGAGCGGAAATCGATGGTAAAGACCACGCGACCGGGAATGATGTTGCGGGAGTTGGGGTAGACATCGCACTGACCGACAGCGCCCAGCGCCTTGGGTTGATGGCTCATGGCGATTTCGTGAGCCAGCTGAGTGACCTTGGCCATGCCCAAACCTGCATTCCTTCGCATCGGCATGGGGGTTGAACCGGTATGCTGCTCCTTGCCGGTCAGGGTCACTTGCAGCCAGTTCAGTCCCTGCCCGTGCGTCACCACACCAATGTCTTTGCCCTCAGCCTCAAGGATCGGCCCCTGCTCGATATGCAGCTCAAAGAAGGCGTGCATCTTCCGCGCGCCCACTTCTTCATCGCCAACCCAGCCGATCCGCTTGAGCTCATCTCCAAACTTCAGACCTTCAGAATCTTCCCGGTCGTAAGCCCAGTCCTGCGTATGCAAACCTGCGAACACGCCTGAGGACAGCATCGGCGGCGCAAACCGCGTTCCTTCCTCGTTGGTCCAGTTTGTTACAACGATGGGATGTTTGGTTTTGATCTTCAGATCGTTCAGCGTTCGAATGATCTCCAACCCCGACAAAACCCCGAGAACACCATCGTACTTCCCGCCCGTAGGCTGCGTATCGAGGTGTGAACCAACATAGACTGGCAGCGCGTCCGGATCCTCGCCCGGACGGGTGGCGAACATATTGCCCATGGTATCGACCCCCATGGTACAGCCCGCCTCCTCGCACCAGCGTTGGAACAGGTGTCGGCCTTCGCCATCCTCGTCGGTCAGCGTCTGGCGATTGTTACCGCCAGCGATCCCGGGGCCAATCTTGGCCATTTCCATCAGAGTATCCCAAAGACGGGATGCATTGGTCTTCAGGTTGTCACCCGGAGCGCTCATATACTCTTCTCCTCTCGGGTTGGTTTATTGCTGTGCAGCGGGATTGTTCGGATGCGTGGTCCAGTCTGCGAACTCTGCCTGCACGGGACGGCCCGTCCGCTCATCCATTGCGCCAGCTTCCAACCGTTCCATCGTGATGCACTGATCGACCGGACAAACGTTGATGCAGAGGTTACAGGCGACACACTCGTCGTCCTTGACCGTGAACACCCGCTTCCCGGTTTCATCAACGTCCATGGCGATGGCTTGGTGACTGGTGTCCTCACAGCTCGCAAAGCAACGGCCACAGCCGATGCAGGCATCCTGATTGATCCGCGCCTTGGTGATGTAGTTGAGGTTGAGGTTCTGCCAGTCTGACAGGTTCGGGACAGCCTTGCCCACGATGTCAGCCGTATCCGTGATGCCTTTCTGGTCCATCCAGAGCGACAGGCCGGAGATCATCTCCTGCACGATATGGAACCCGTAAGTCATGGCCGCTGTACAAACCTGCACGTTACCAGCGCCCAGGGTCATGAACTCCGCCGCGTCCCGCCAGGTTGAAACCCCGCCAATGCCAGAAATCGGCAAGTTGGCCAGATCAGGCGTCCGGGCAATTTCAGCAACCATGTTCATAGCAATCGGCTTGACCGCCGGACCACAGTAGCCGCCGTGTGCGCCTCGTCCGTCGATCATTGGCTCTGGCGAAAACTCATCCAGGTTGACCGACGTGATCGAGTTGATGGTGTTGATCAGTGATACAGCATCAGCACCGCCGTTCATCGCGGCCCGCGCAGGCTGCTTGATGTCGGTGATGTTCGGGGTCAGCTTGACGATCACGGGCAGCTTGGAAAACTCCTTGCACCACGCGGTAACCATCTCGACATACTCCGGCACCTGTCCCACGGCTGAACCCATGCCGCGCTCAGACATGCCGTGTGGACAGCCAAAGTTGAGTTCGACGCCGTCTGCGCCGGTGTCTTCGACCTGCGGCAGGATTTCCTTCCACGCCCACTCTTCGCACGGCACCATGAGCGATACGACAACAGCATGGTTGGGATAGTCGCGCTTGACCCGTGCAATCTCGTCCAGATTGGTTTTGAGAGGGCGGTCCGTAATCAACTCGATGTTATTGAGTCCCATCAAGCGACGATCAGCGCTCCAGACCGCGCCGTAACGCGGGCCATTGACGTTTACAATCGCCGGGTCAATGCCCAGCGTCTTCCAAACAACACCGCCCCATCCTGCTTCGAAAGCACGGCGGACGTTGTATTCCTTGTCCGTTGGCGGTGCGGAAGCCAGCCAAAATGGATTTGGAGATTCGATCCCAACGAAATTGGATTTAAGGTCAGCCATGGTCAGGCTCCTTTCATCAGGTTGGCGTGAATGTCTTCAGCCGCATCGCGCCCTTGCGCTACGGCTGTAACGGTCAGGTCGTCCCCGCCGGAGGCGCAGTCACCTCCCGCCCAGACTCCTGCCATGGAGGTTTGACCTTGCTCATTGATGGCGATCTTCCCGCGCACCAGCTTCAGCCCGGACACCTCGTCCTCTTTCAGCGTCTGGCCAATCGCGGTCAGCACCTGATCCGCCGGCAGAACAAAGGTCTCGTCGCTGGTCACAAGGCCATCTTCGCCCGTCACCGTGTAGGCGAACTCGACGCCGCCCGCTGTAACACCAACCGGTGCCGCATTGGTGATGATCCGAACGCCAGAAGCGGAAGCATGGTTTTGCTCATGCTCCGAGGCCGCCATCTTTGCCTGTTCCCGGCGATAGACAATCGTGACCTCCTCAGCACCAAGCAACTTGGACTGAACCGCAGCATCAACGGCGGTCATGCCACCGCCGATGACCACGACGCGCCGACCAACGGCGAGCTTGCTCAGGTCGTCTGACTGTCGCAGGTCTTCGATAAAGTCCACCGCTGGCAGGGTCGTGTCACTGTCAAAGCCAAGCGCGTTGACGCCGCCTAAACCAATAGACAGGAAAACCGCGTCAAACTCATCGCACAGTGTATCGAGGCTAAGGTTATCGCCTAAAGCCTTACCGTTTTCGACGGTGATGCCGCCGATCCCGAGCAACCACTCCAGCTCTTCCTGAGCGAAGTTGTCGACTGTCTTATAGGCTGCAATTCCGTATTCATTGAGCCCGCCAGACTTCATTTTGGCTTCAAACAAGGTGACCGCATGTCCATGCATGGACAACCGGTGCGCCGCAGCCAGTCCAGCCGGACCTGCGCCAACAACGGCAACGCTTTTCCCTGTCGCCGCCGCCCGGCTGTAGGGGTGTTCGTCCCGTGCCATCATCGTGTCTGTCGCGAACCGTTGCAGCGCGCCGATTTCTACCGGCTTCTGCTCCGCGAGTTCACGCACGCACGCTTCTTCACACAATGTTTCAGTCGGGCAAACACGCGCGCACATCCCACCAAGGATGTTGCTGTCAAAAATTGTCATCGCAGCCGCTTCAGGTGTTCCCGTAGCGATCTGCCGAATAAAGAGCGGGATATCGATGCTCGTCGGACAGGCCTGAATGCAAGGCGCGTCGTAGCAAAAATAGCAACGATCTGCAGCAACCTGCGCTTCATGAGGATCGAGGGGCGGATGGACGTCGCAAAAGTTATCGCTCAGCGTCTCGGCATCGAGACGACCAGCGGTAATGCCGTCCTTGTAAATTGGGGGCAGTACAGTCATAGCACTCTACAATTCAGTCTTTTTAAGAGCGCAAGGCTGTCATGCCCTACATTAATGCGCAAGACTTAATCGCAAATGCGACTGATCTACGGTTTTTTGCCGCACCTTTGACCGTAATGCTCAAAAATCATGCGCTAAACGGCTGATCTTTCATTGAATCCACCAAAGGAACAATGGTCGCCTTATTTAATTAGGACTATTTTAGTACCTTATCAGTTGACAGTCTTTGCGTACTGTTTTAGTCCCATATTCATCGTCAACCTGTCTTTTTATTATAGGAACCACCATGCTGCGCGCTCTCACCATCGCATCTGCCCTTACTTTCAGCACCGCTGCTCTGGCCCAGGAAGTGAATATTTACTCCTCCCGCCAGCTCGATCTGATCGAACCTGTTCTCGATGCTTTTACGGCTGAAACGGGTATCGAAACCAACGTGCTTTTCCTGAAAAAAGGTCTGATTGACCGGATCGCTGCCGAAGGTAAGGGAACGCCTGCGGATATCATCCTGATGACCGATATCGGAAACCTTCTGGCCGCTACCAAAGAAGGCATCACGCAGCCAGTCGTGTCCGATGTTCTGACGGCCAATATTCCTGCCGCTTACCGTGATCAGGAAAACGAGTGGTTTGGTCTGACCCTTCGCGGTCGCGTGGTTTACGCATCTGTTGATCGGGTGAGTGAAGATTCCTTGACCTACGAAGACCTTGCCGACCCAAAGTACAAGGGACGCATTTGTACCCGTTCCGGTCAGCACCAATACAATATCGCGCTGTTTGCTTCGATCATCGACGAGCTGGGCGAAGCGGCTGCGCAGGCGTGGCTGGAAGGTCTGCGGGACAACCTCGCACGAAAGCCAGAGGGCAATGATCGCGCACAGGCAAAGGGCATCTACTCCGGGCAGTGCGATCTTGGTCTTGGCAACACCTATTATGTCGGCCTGATGGAAACCAATGAGAAAGAGCCAGAGCAGAAGGACTGGCGCAAAGCAATCAAGGTCATTTTCCCCAACGCCAATGGCCGCGGCACGCACATGAACGTGTCTGGGATGGCGATGGTCAAAAACAGCCGCAATACGGAAGAAGCTCTGGCACTGATGGAGTTCCTTTCCTCCGCATCTGCACAGGCAATCTATGCTGAACAGGTTTTTGAATACCCAGTGCTCCCCGGTGCCGCTGTTTCAGACATCGTGGCGTCCTTTGGCGAGTTGAATGCCGACCCCCGTGATCTAAACGCCATTGGAGACCTGCGCGCGCGGGCGTCTGAACTGGTGGACATCGTCGGTTACAACGACGGTCCGCGCTAACCCTATTTGATCCGTCGGAGTAGCCATGAAGATCGCAACGATAGAAGTCTACCAAGTTGATCTTCCCTACTCCGGCGGCACCTACCGACTTTCAGGTGGGCGCGATTTTACAAGCTTTGACGCCACCTTTGTCCGGATGGAGACATCCTGCGGCCTCGAAGGATGGGGCGAAAGCACTCCCTTTGGTGCGACATATATCGCAGCACATGCCCTCGGCACTCGAGCGGGCATAGACGAAATAGCCCCTCACCTTCTCGGCTGTGATCCTCGACAAACCGACCGGCTGTACGACTTGATGGATCAGACCCTTGTGGGTCACCAACACGCTAAAACGGCGATAGATTTGGCCTGCTGGGACGTTTTTGGACAGTCCGTCAGCTTGCCTGTCCATACCTTGCTTGGCGGCTCGACGGGGCAACCCTTGCCGCTGATTTCGTCCATTCATGCCGGGTCGCCCGAGGACATGCGCCAACGGGTAGCCGAGCATCGGGCGCAAGGATATCGCGGACACTCGGTCAAAATCGGCGCAGCAGAAACCGAGGGCGGGCCAAAGCTTGATGCGGATCGGATCCGCGCCTCGCTCGCTGACCGTGAACCCGGAGAATACTTCATTGTTGATGCCAACGGCGGTTTGACGGTTGAGTCTGCTTTGCGGCTGCTCGCCCTGCTTCCCGAAGGCTTGGACTTTTCACTCGAAGCGCCGTGCGCAACCTGGCGCGAAACCCAAAGCCTGCGAAGGCGATGCAACCGCCCTATCATCCTTGATGAGCTGATGCAGGACGACAGCGATCTGGCGCACCTTATCGCCATGGATGCTGCCGACGGTATTGGACTGAAAATCTCGAAAGCTGGCGGTCTGACCCCTGCGCGCCGACAACGGGATATGGCCCGAGCTGCCGGTTTGACGATGAGCGTTCAGGACACCGTCGGTTCTGAAATCAGCTTTGCCGGGATCCTGCATCTTGGCCACACTGTCCCCTTACGACTGCTCAGTTGCGTGCTGGATGTCCGCGGCATGGTGACTCAAAAGACGGCAGAATTGGACGTGCAACAAACACCGCAGGGGGTCATGCTCGGCGATACGCCGGGTTTGGGCTTAACCGTTGATCGGTCCGTGATGGGTGAACCCATAGCCCGTTACGGTCTTTAGTCGACCAGCCGGGAAAGCAGCAGGACAAAGGGATCAAGGCTACCAGAAAGCCCCTTTTCCTCCCCTTCTCGCGCATAGAGAATTTCGAACCCCCGCTCGATGAGCATCAACTCGAATTCACTGCGCGAAAAGTAAATATAGTGACGCCCCATCGCATCGCGCCCAGCGCCTTGGCCCACCTTCATACCAAGGTGGAAAATGCCGCCGGGCCGGAGTGCTTTGACAATGGCATCCAGATAGCCGGGAAGGTCCTCAGGCTCCGCATGCAGAAGCGCGAAGTTGGCCCATATACCATCGAAAGCCTGACTGTGCTGCAACCACTTGAAATCAGCATGGACGGCTTTGACCTTCGGGATTTTCTGAACCAGAGATATCATACCCTCGGACGCATCCAGCGCTGTTACATCCAATCCAGCAACCGACATTGCCCGCGCCGCCTCACCCGGCCCGCAGCCAAAGTCGAGCACAGCACCGCCTTCCCTGACCGCATTGATGAAGCGCAGAAGTGACCCACTGGGCTTAATTTGTTCGGTCAGCTTGGCGTAATCTTCGAACTTGGCGTCGTAGACAGCAATTGTTTCCCGGTCCATGCGCAGCACTCCTCCCACAAGACGAACGAAAGTAACGCAAGTGTTCGCAAATCCAAATGACAGTCGCAAACGGACTTGATTGCCTGCCGCGTCCTGCGCCAGTTTAGTCGGGTCACTTTTGATCAGAGGCCAAGGCCATGTCGCTTGAAACCATCATCGATCTGCAACGTCATCCGCTGGCGGATGAAGCGTTCCGCGCATCGTCAAGACGGGCTTTGGACGCCGATGGCGTTCTGATGCTGGAGGGGTTCTTGCGGGACAATGTGCTTGCTGCTCTGGTGGATGAGGCCGCACGAAATGAAGATCAGGCGTTCTTTGCCGCTTCAACACACAACGTCTACCTCACCCCCCAAAACCCCGACCTCGGGGCCGACCACGTCTTTAATCGGCAAGTGGTTTCGACCAAGGGCTGCATTTGTGATGATCAGGTTGAGGCTCACTCACCGCTCCGCGTGCTTTACAACGCGCCCGCGTTTCATTCGTTTCTCTGTTCGGTCCTCGATGAAAACGCGCTTTATCCCTATGCCGATCCGTTGAGCAGCATCAACATTCATTATGCACCTGAAGGGAAAGAGCTGGGTTGGCACTTCGATAATTCGGAGTTTGCCATCACACTTCTGCTTCAAAAGCCGACGGGTGGCGGCGCTTATGAATATATAAAGGACCTGCGCGACGCCGATCAGGGCGAAATGAACTTTTCTGGCGTCAAAGCCGCCCTCGACGGCGACTTGGAACCGATACGGCTCGATATTGAACCCGGTACGCTTGTCCTGTTCCGTGGTCGCAATGCCTTGCACCGGGTGACGCCAACACAGGGGGAAACCACGCGGTATTTGGTGGTTTTGGCCTATAACGGCGAACAGGGCGTGTCTTTGTCAGAAAGTGCGCGGCAAACGTTCTATGGGCGCGTGTCTTAGTTCAGTGCTTGCAGGCCGAGAAAAGCCACGCAAATCACCACGATATTGACCATCGAAAACGGCAAATTCAGCCGCCAGGCGATCCTGAAATTCGAGATATTGGTCATTCGACTCATCAGAATAGACGAGGCGGAAACGGGCGAAGCATTGGTCCCCGTCCCCCAAAGCGCCATCATCATTACGGCAAACTGCCACGCCTCAAGCCCCAAATCGGCTGGGACAAACAGCGTTGTCAGCAAAATCACCGAAACCAGCGGGTGCATCCCGAGAACACAGATGATGAAAAACCCAAGAATGCAGGCGAGGAGCAACACGGGCTCTGACCAATTCAGTAATCCACTCAGGCTTTGACCCGTCGCCCCCAATTGTTGTGCGAGGACGCTTTGAATACCAATCGCAAAGACGTTTGCGGATGCGAACAAAAGCGCTTCGCCGCGCAGGTTTGGATACTGTTGAAAAACCTGTCCGATGCTTTGCAGCGGTCCATGCGCTGAGGGACCCACTTCACGCCGGATCAACCATGCCCACGATAGGCCAAACAAGGGCGCAGCGAGAGCCAGCGCAACGGGAATGCGCAAACCAAAACCGGCTACCGCGACCACCAGACAGGCGAAAAGCGCCAGAATGATCAAGGTGGCTCGGATAAGGGTTGCTCGAAAACCCAATCGAAGCGGTATCTGTTCCCGCGCAAGCAAGAGCGCTCGCGCCTCTGCTGCGCGGGGGTCAATCCGGCGGTAGACACCGTCAAAAACCCACTGCGCCGCGACCAGACTGCCCCCAAGAATAAAGCCGCCCAAGCCCACATCAGTCCAACGCACGCCTTCGACACTGGCGAGGATCACTGCCGTACCGACGAACAGCGGCGACCATGATGTCGCCAGCATGAACCCCTTGGAAACGGCTTGCAGCAACCGCTCTCTGAGCGGCTGTGGTGTGTCAGGCTGGACCAAAGGCGCCATGAGGCCGAAAGCCGCGATGTTAAAGGCGGAACCGAGGACATAGGCGACTGACATGATAGACACAGAACGCGAGCCCCCGGGCATTCGCATCACTCGCTCACGCAGTTCCAGCAGCGATGGGCTTTGCGTCGCCTGAACCTGTAGCCAGACAATCGATGCGAACAGCAATAGGTATTGCAGGTTCCGGGCAAGACCTTCGTACAGCAACCCAAGCCCGTCCAAGCCCACCCCAGCGGCAGACCAAATGGCCACAAGGCCCAAACCAAACAGGACAGCGGACGTCCAAACCTGCAGCGGTTTGATGCTGCGGACTTCCAACGCGAGAAACAGCAGCATCAGGGCGACCCCGAACGCCGTTACCCCTGCTCTCAGATTGCTGTCCTCCGCGGTCAAAAGCACGGCGACCGCCGCTGCTCCCACGCCAAAGAAACTGAGACCCGAAAGGCTAAAGGTCATGGGCTACTTTACTCCTGCCCGCTGGCTGCTTTACCGGACGTCAAAGGTCAGGCCCGCATTTGCCTGCAGACGGGCGATCAGTGCATCGCCCATTGCTGGTGCGGGGGTCCAGATGCCGCCGGGGGTGTCCGTCCGGTCTTGGATCAAACAAAGCGCCGCCTCGGAAATCATCTTACTGGTCGATCCATAGCCCGGATCGCGGTCACCCTGCACCCCGGCTTGCAAGGTTTCCCCGGCTGAGGTTTGGCCAATGAACAGGACTTCGTAGTGGCCCGCCTCGCGCTCTTCTCTGGAAGGCCCCTCGCCGGGTTTTGGCGCGCTTTTGGAGGTCATGCCACCGCCACTGGCGGCGATTTTTTCGGCCATCTCCTGACCCTTCTCACCCGGCCCGGCGACAACCATTTCGTTGTAGGTGAAATCCTCACCGTAAGCGTGACCAAGCAGGAAGTTGGAGCGGTGCACGTTCTTGGTGTTGATCGGGGCCATGAAGAACGGAGCAATCCACAGACCCGACATGGCGTCGTCCTGACGCGGTTTTGAGCTTGGGGGCTGCTTGGGTCCCTGAAAACCCTCTGCCAGAGCAAAGGGATTTTTCATCACGTCCATGAGCGCAGGATTTTCCATGATAGCCGCCATGGTCGCGCGGAAGCTTGCAACGGTCCCACCAGAAGAAGCGCCCTGCATCTTCAGAACGCGTCCTGCCACGTTGGTGCAGGCTGCGCCGAATGTCTTCTTGGCTTCCTGCTGCAAGAAATAGACACCCATTTCAAAGGGAATGGAGTCAAAGCCACAGGAAAAGACAATCCGCGCGCCAGAGGCTTTTGCCGCTGCGCTGTGCTGTTCGATTTTCTCCGCCATCCAAGCCGGCTCACCGCACAAATCCACATAGTCAGTCCCGGTTTCAACACAAACGGCCAGCAATTCATTGCCGTAGAGTTGGTAAGGCCCAACAGTGGTCAAAATGACCTTAGACCGGCTGGCAATAGCCTCCAAAGCGGCTCGATCCGTGGAGTCAGCGACGAGCAAAGGCGTATCGGCTGGTGCGTGCACGGCATCCCGCACACTCGCCAGCTTGTCAGCATTCCGCCCCGCCATGGCCCAGCGAACACCTGATGCCGCCGGATAGTTGTGCGCTAAGTACTCAGCGACCAGCTGACCGGTAAAACCGGTCGCCCCGAATACTGTGATGTCGATATCCTTGTCGGAATGATTAGCCATGGAGCCCTCGCTTTTGTGTGTGGCGAACACTGTGGCGACTACGGAGGACGTTGTCAGCCTTCAAAGCAAGAGGCTGTGCCATGCGGTGAGTTTGGCTAACCACTCACCCCAAGGTTCTATCAGCTGCGGTGTCAAAGCCATTGTGCCAACCCGCAAAACAGGTTTCAGTGGGCTTGCGTCCGACGCGCATTCGCGTTGGCCCCCGCGCATTAGGTTTAGGTGATCCCCATGCAGAATCGACGGCTTCAGGCCAGTATAACGCTCATGATTGGTGGTGCTTTTTGGGGCTTGCTGTGGATCCCGCTGCGCGCCATCGAGGATGTGGGCGTTGAGAAAGCTTGGGCGACGTTGGTTATCTTTGCTGCCCCGGCGATCATTCTGGTTCCATTATCGATCTACCGCTGGAAAATCATCTCGGCCCAGATGGGAACTTTTCTAGCCGTCGGGTTATTCTGCGGCGTGTCGTTTTCACTCTACGGGATGGCTGTCCTTTTGACTGAAGTGAACCGCGCGATTCTGCTGTTCTACCTCACCCCGCTTTGGGGAACGCTGATTGGCGTGTTTATGCTCTCCGAGCGGCTGACCATTCAGCGGATCATCGCCTTGACGCTTGGTTTTATCGGGCTTTTGGTCGTTTTGGACTTGGGAGCCAAGCTGCCTTGGCCGCGCAATCTGGGCGACTGGATGGCCTTCATCGCCGGAATCACCTGGGCCATGGGGTCAACGGTGCTCTATCGGGCTGGCGAGGTTAAAGCGATTGATCAGGCTTCATCGTTTGTGATTGGGGGCGCTGTTTGTACGATTGTGCTCATCCTCGTCACAGGCGGTTCTTTGGGCGCTATCCCGACGACAGATGCTGTGGTCAGCAGCCTACCCATCGCTGTCATGATGGCGGTGATTATCCCACCCGTGCTGGTCATGACAATTTGGCCTGTGACACTGCTCACACCGGGACGAGCGGGCATCTTGCTGATGACTGAAGTGATTTTTGGGCTGAGTTCAGCTTGGTTGCTCGCGAACGAAGTGCTTGGCGTTCGCGAGCTCTTTGGCGCGGCTCTGATCCTCAGCGCGACTGTTCTGGAAGTCACAGCCAAGGATCAGGGTTCGAGTGTCGACGAGGCGGACGCCGAAGGGGTTTAGCGGGATAACGTGCGCTTGCAGGCGACGTCTTCCTCGCGCACCCAACCGTACTGAACCCCACCGCCAGACTCTCGCCAGGAGACCTTCCAGAAGCCATCGTAATAGCTTTCGACGTCAAAGGTTTTCGTCCCCCCGCCGACGTAGTGCCTTGCGATGCTCGCATTGGGGCTGGCCACGGCATAAACCGGAACACG
This sequence comes from Alphaproteobacteria bacterium, assembly GCA_049612785.1. Taxonomy (GTDB): domain Bacteria; phylum Pseudomonadota; class Alphaproteobacteria; order UBA7985; family UBA7985; genus UBA7985. The sequence continues at coordinate 15,739 of JBMZBW010000046.1, forward strand.
CTCACCGCTGGCGGAGTAGGCACACCAGCAATAGTAAGGCGTTCCATCGGCCTGAATCTTCACACCACCGCCCCGCTGCTCGGCAGTCAGATTGAGTGAAGCACTCGCGTTGGATGCGGTTGTCGTGCTGGTGGTTGTGGTTCGGGTTTCCTCAAAACCGTAAAGGCTGACGATACCGCCGCCGGTGATGATGGTGTTGCCTTCGACAGCTCCCCCATTGAATACGCTACCCTCGACATAGCGCCCCTCGATATAAGTGCCGTCGTTCAGGTAATACCCGCTGCTGGTGACCCAGATCCCATCCTCGGTGAAGTAGCCACTTGGGTCGCGGGTAACCGCCAGAGTTCCCGTTGTTTGCTGACCGGTGAAATTATAATCGCCCGAGTTGACGTGCGTATGGGCGTCCGATGACATCCCATCTTCTTTCCACGTCGTATAAGGATGCGCCTGCGCCAGCCCAGCAGACAACAAACTCACCATTCCGGCACCCAACGCTACGATTACCCGGTACATAAATCATTCCTCAGCAGTTCTTATCATTTGCCGCATAAGCACTCGCTTTGAGGCAAACATTATTGGTTTCTGCACGCTATCACTGCATCGGATTTAGTTCAAAAGCTAAGGTTTTATGCGCCTGTGGGAAAAGACACTCGACCCCTGCAGAACGATTGCAGCCGTTTGGATGCAAATCGACACAGGAAGGCGCTTTTGAACCATCTTCGACCTTTTCACCGTTTTACGGATCGGAAGTGAATTGTTCTGAGGTGGTGTGATGTTTCTCAGTGTTTTTGATGTCTTTAAAATCGGCGTTGGACCGAGCAGTTCGCACACCATGGGACCCATGGTGGCGGGCGGTGAGTTTTTGCAGCGCCTGCGTGAGCAAGGTTTGGCCCCGGCGCATCTGCGGGCAAGCCTCCACGGATCTTTGGCATTCACCGGCAAGGGCCATGCCTCAGACCGTGCAGTGGTTTTGGGCCTCGCTGGTTTTCTGCCCCACGACTACGACCATGCTGCCGCCGAGCGCGCGCTGGCGTCCATTGCGGAGAGCAAAACCATCACCGTGGATGGCTTGCCCACCATGGCTTTTGACCCGGAAGCCGATCTTCGTTTTGACTATGAGCAGGTGCTGGTTGGCCATGCAAACGGCATGAAGTTCATTGCACTGGATGAAAACGGCGCGGAACTTTATCGCGAGATTTATTACAGCATCGGCGGCGGTTTCGTCGTGACAGCTGCTGAGCTCGAACACGTCGGTGAAGACGACGAAGCGGCCATAGCCGTGGTTCCCTTCCCGTTTCGCAACGCCGAGGAAATGCTGGACATGGCCAAAACCAGCGGTCAGTCCATTGCCGAGATGAAACGTGCGAACGAGTTGACGTGCTGCTCCTCCCCCGCTGAGTTTGACACGGGCCTCGCTCGTATTTGGTCTGTCATGAAAGGCTGCATGCAGCGTGGACTGGACGAAGCTGGCTCCCTGCCCGGCGGTCTGAACGTCAAACGACGCGCCCATGACATCCATCGTCAGTTGATCGAAGAACTGGGACAGAACGACCCGGCTCCGCACATCATCAACGACTGGATCAGCGTTTATGCCATGGCGGTGAATGAAGAAAATGCCGCCGGTGGGCAGGTTGTGACCGCACCGACCAACGGAGCCGCTGGTGTGATCCCAGCAACGCTGATGTACTACCTCGAACACGTTCCGCACGCGACGGAGGCTGATATTCCAACCTTCCTGCTGACCGCAGCCGCGATTGGCGGGTTGATCAAAACCAACGCCAGCATCAGCGGTGCCGAAGTGGGCTGTCAGGGCGAAGTGGGTTCAGCCAGTGCAATGGCTGCTGCAGGCCTCTGTGCGGTGCTGGGTGGATCGCCCATGCAGGTAGAAAACGCTGCGGAAATTGCTCTGGAGCATCATCTGGGCATGACCTGCGACCCCGTGGGTGGTCTGGTGCAGGTTCCCTGCATCGAGCGTAACGGGCTGGGGGCCATCAAAGCTGTCAGTGCTGCCAGTTTGAGCATGCGCGGCGATGGCACACACTTTGTCAGCCTCGATAGTTGCGTGGAAACCATGCGTCAGACCGGGATCGATATGTCCGAGAAATACAAGGAAACCTCACAAGGCGGCTTGGCTGTGAACGCGGTGGCTTGCTAAGCTCACCTCCATGGGTGATCGGTTTATCATTGTTGGTGGGGGAATTGTCGGGGCGTCACTGGCCTTTGCGCTGTCCCGCGCTGGAAAAAGTGTCACGGTTCTGGAACAGCATGCCCCGGCCTC
>JBMZBW010000047.1:0-17572 GCA_049612785.1 Alphaproteobacteria bacterium
GGAAATAGTCCGTCATGCTGCACTTTAAATTCTATATTTTTACAATCCCGCTCCACTCATACGACTACCTTGATTCGCCAATATATAAAATTGATCGATACTTTTGTTTCATTTTTGGCAAAGCTAAGATTTGGGAATTTGATCAAGCAGGCGTCTAAGTTCCCCGGATCATTCAAAATGAGGCCCAAGAGCTTTAGGTCTATTTAAAGACGCTTCTTTCTCCACATACATCAAAGAAAACGCCCCACATCCTCCATTCAATTCTTTTCAAACCAGACGCATCCGTGTGTTTTAATGCAGGCAACAGTTACCCCTGTTTCAAACTGAGCAAGAGACCCACCATGACTGAGACAGAATTCGGAAACCGGGACAGCAAAGGGCATTACGTGCCCAACAAGCGAGTAGGTTATCCTCCGGTCTTTGTCTGGCCACCAAAGCCGCAAGCTGCCTTCAAATGGATATTCTCTATTCCAGGCTACTTTTTGCCCTGGAACTTATTCTACGTCGTCGTGGGACTCATCGCCTGGTTTTGGATCTCACCGCCGCTTGAAGCCTATGCAGCGCCCACTCCAGCCACTCTGTTGGTGGTCTTTATCCGCAATAGTGCGCTTGTCGCTCTGTACTTTGGTGCTTTTCACTACCGGCTATATATGCGGCGGTCCCAAGGCGCTGACTTCAAATTCAATCCGCGGTGGCCAGCTACCGACTCAAAAAAGTTCATGTTCGGGAATCAGAACCTCGATAACATTTTTCTGACTTTTGCGAGCGGTGTAACGATCTGGACATTATTTGAGGTCGGGATCCTATGGTTGGCGGCCAAGGGATATTTGACGGTGATCGATGCTCGCGAAAACCTGCTTTATTTCATAGCCATGATTTTGCTTGTTCATCTTTGGAGAGACTTACATTTCTACCTCATCCATCGCCTCATCCATTTTAAACCGCTCTATGCCATTGCGCACAAAGTGCACCACAAGAACATCAATCCGGGTCCGTGGTCCGGATTGGCGATGCATCCTATTGAGCACGTTTTCTACTTTTCCTGCGCGCTGCTGTACCTGCTGTTTCCCTTTCACCCCGCATTCGTCGTGGTCGCGCTCGTCCACGCAGGTTTAAGTCCAGCGCCCGGTCATGCGGGTTTTGAGCGTGTAAGGGTCGGCAAGGATGGTCGGAGTTATGACGTCGACAGTTACGCCCACTACCTGCACCATAAGTATTTCGAGTGTAACTACGCGGACGGCATTCTTCCACTCGACCGCTGGTTCGGAACGCTTCACGATGGTAGCGACGACGCGCACCAGCGGTTAAGAGACCGTTTGCGGGAAAAAGGGTCAAAGACCAATAAGTAGCCCGCCTGAGGAGCTACCGTCCCCAAGGCCCCTTTTTGTCTTGCGAGCTCGACGACGACACACCCGGAACAGGAGAGCGCACTGCCTTCCCTCCTGTACTGTGTCCGGCCAGTTTTTCCAGCGCTGCGACCCTGTTTGATGTCTTCGGATGGGTCGCAAAGAGGTTGTCATGCCGGTGTGCGTGGAGGGGATTGATAATGAACATATGGGCTGTCGCCGGGTTGCGTTCAGCCGGATGGTTATCGATGCGCTGGGCCAATCCTTCGATCCGCTGTAACGCGGACGCAAGCCATAGTGGATTGCCGCAAATCTCCGCACCAATCCGATCCGCTTCATATTCTCGGGTCCGACTGATGGCCATCTGCACAAGAGACGCAGCAAGCGGCGCAAGAAGCATAAGCGCCAGAGTTCCTATCAGGCCCATCTGACGATTGCGATTTCCACCAAAAAAGAGCGCAAAATTGGCCAGCATGGAAATGGCCCCGGCAAAGGTTGCCGTTACTGTCATGATCAGCGTGTCGCGGTTCTTGATATGCGCCAGCTCATGCGCCACTACCGCCGCGAGTTCGTTCCTGTTCAGGGCTCGCATCAGGCCCGATGTCACTGCCACCGCTGCGCGTTCGGGACTCCGGCCCGTTGCGAAGGCGTTGGGTTGATCGGTTTCGATCAGATAAACAGCAGGCGTTGGCATATCGGCTTGCCGCGCAAGTTGCTCAACAATAGCGTGAAGGTCATTTCCTGACGCTGGTACCGGCTTGGCACCGTGCATGCCCAAAACCATGCGGTCTGAATTCCACCAAGTGAACAGGTTCATGCCCGCCGCAACAAACAGCGCAATCACAGCACCTGCTGTACCGGCTAACAAAGCGCCAACGCCCATGAAGAATGCCGTCATCGCGGCCATTAGAAGGGTGGTTCTTAGTAGAGGCATGGTTCAGCCTAACGATCTGTCGCGTTTAAGGTCAATTTGCGTTCGCGCATCCAGCTGTAAAGCCCTGCGCCGATCACAATTGTAGAACCGAGTATGACAGGAAGATCCACTGTCTCCCCAAATACAAGAATGCCGGCCCCTACCCCAAAAACAACACGGACATAACGGAACGGGCTGATCACGGAAACATCGCCCAGGCGCATCGCCGTCGATACGGCAAGGGTGCCCAGACTGCCCACGACCACCAATCCGACGATGTAACGCATTCCTTCCGCTGTGGGGGCGCGCCAATCACCGCTGAAGATAATCATCGCCATCCCCATCAGCACGATGGTGAGCGAGCCGTAAAACGAGAGCGCCGCCGTGGAGATTTCGCGGGGCATGATACGGGTTCCAAAATCCCGTATGGCCATCCCCGCAACGCCCAATAGGGTAAAGGTAGCGAACAAGTCGAAGCCCGCCATGCCGGGTCGAATGATAATCAACACCCCGATCAGGCCCGCCATGAGCGCCAAAATCCGACGCCAGCCCACGGGTTCTTTCAGGAAAACGGCTCCCATAATCGTCAGTACCAGTGGCAGCGACTGCATGAGCGCCGTCACCGTCGCCAGCGGTGAAAAAGCGAGCGCAATGACGATCCCCATAACGCCCACAGCCTCACCAACACAGCGCATAGCCATCGCAAAATGAAGGTATCTTGGATCAAAGAACCGCGAACCCGAGCGCAGCATGAGCACGGCAAAAAACAAAGCCATACCGCCACCGAGCATCATGGAAACCAGGCCAATGGACATGGTCTGAGAAGAAAGCTTCATGAACATGTCGGCAAGCATGAAAAGAAAGCTGCCGAGAACCATCAGCAGGATCGCACGCAAGATGTCAGGCATCTGGTTTCAACTTTCGGAGGCTTTTAATGACCAAGCTTAACTGAGGATCGCTCTTCTGTCCGTCATTAAAGCAAAGGGCTTTCGTGCGCACCTTCAGCCTTCTCGAAGGTTGTCTCAGAACCGTCCTTGCGATCCTTGAAAGGGGCAAGCCGTTCCAAGGTCATCACGTAACCCGCCTCTGCCAGATCAGTCGTGTCATTGGCAACGCTCATCATTCCTGTGGCGGTCACGGGCTGCCAGTTATGATACAGCTTTGCGCCATCTTCTGCGTAGATAGAGATCACCTGATTGGGTGGTGGCGCCGGTGTATGGATGCAGGCACCTTGATAGGCAACAAGCAGGAAATGATGCGTCGTATCTCGCATTGCATCCAGCGGAACCATGAAGCCCGATATAGCCATTCGTTGACCATCTAGCTCACCAACCGTACTCGTTTCGGCGGTTAGTCGCGCATTTGCATCTTCGGGAAACGCCTGCAAGACCTCATAGGCGGCAAAAGCCTCCTCGGGCAGCAGGACATTCCAAGACAGTTCCAATTCAACCGCCTGTTCAGCTTGTATCCTGGGCAAAACGACCTTGCGAAACACAAACATCCCGGCAACGCATGCAGTTAGAAGCACGACGAGCGCAATCAGCGCTCCTCTGAGAATTTGCATCTTCCCCTTACCTCCCCGCGCGCTAGAACCTTGAGCGCATGCCGTCTTGAAGTGATGACCTATAAGCCAGCATCGCCGGCACTAACCCGGTAACAACGCTCACGCTCACAAAGGCGATTAACGCCTGTATCTGACTTGGCAGTAACATGATTGCATTCAAGTCCAACTTCAAGAAGGCCCCCAGCACCTGACTGGCAATCCAGGTGCCACCAAGGGTGAGTATAACGCCGCACGCGGCGGCGGCAGCGCTGATGAAGGCTGCTTCGACCACCAGCAACCCGGCAATGGTGAGGGGTTGAGCACCCATGGCGCGATAGATTGCAATTTCACGTCGGCGGAGATCGAGCGTAGCCACAAGCAGAGTCATCTGACCGGCGAGTGCAACAACGACGATCAGAACGGAAAAAATGAGCAGCGCATTCTCCGCTGAACTCACCAGCAACCAAAGCTGAGACAAAGTGATGCCCGGCAAAACGCCCGTGAGGGGTTCGGCCCGGTCTCGATCTTCTATGTCTTCTACAAACTGGAATATTCGACGCTTTGATTTCAAGCCGACGTAGACGGCGGTAAGCAACGAGGGTTCAAAGGTTGGGCCGGAAAGGTCGATGGTCGTTCTGTCAGTAACGTCTGCATGTCGCTCGATTGTGGCGCCAGGGACTGAACCGTTCCACCCTTCGTGGATCGCTTCAAACGCACGAATATGGATGAGCAGGCTGTAATCCACGGGCGTACCCGTTGGTTGCAAAATCCCTGTCACGATAAACGGTTGTGTCTTGTGGCTGTCATCACCAGCAGATGCGAGCCCGTGCTGCACCGCCAGTGGAGCGCCCATCGTGTATTTGAGATTTCGGGCAACTTCGGAACCCAGAACGACCCCAAATCCGTTGAGAAGTGCTTCGTTCTTTTCCCGAAACGCCAGCAACCGGCCCCGTCCAATCCTGACATGATCGAAGTAATCAGATGTCGTGGCGATCACACGGTAACCTCTGTGACTGTCGCCCAGGCTGATCGGCACCGCCCATTCGACGCGCTCGTCCTTTTCCACGTCGAGGAAACTGTCCCACCGCATGGATGGCGACGCGTCACCGATTTGGAAGACCGTATAGAGCAACAAACCCAAATCACTGCCGCGGGCACCAACAAGCACATCGACACCACTGACGGTGCCATCAAAACTATCCCGCGCCGATATTCGCAGCCGCTCGATGGTCAGGAACAGCGAAACCGACAGCGCGAGGGTCACGATGGTCAGGGCGAGACTCAGTTTCCGGGACAACATCGAGCGCAGGGTCAGACCAAGCATCAGATCTGCCCTCCTTCCAACTCGATAAGCCGGTCGAAGTCTTCGACCAACCTGGGATCGTGGGTTACGAATAGCAGGGCCGAACCCGATGCTCGGCGCGCATCCTGTAGCAGCTGCATAAATCGCTTTTGGTTGCCTTCATCCAAAGCGGAGGTCGGTTCATCTGCAATAATGAGGGGAGGATTTCCAAGCATTGCGCGGGCCGCGGCAACGCGCTGTCTCTGTCCAACGGAAAGAGAGCTCGCAGGACGCTGTAAAATACCATCGGCATGGAGATCCATTGCTTCCAGCAATCTGGTAATCTCGGAGGTGAGCGACGTGTGGGATATACGCTGGCGTCTCACCTTGCTGAACTGCACCCCCAAGGCAACATTCTGCCGCACCGTTGCGAAGGGCAGCAAGTTATGCTCCTGAAAGATTAAGCCGATATTGTCGCCGCGAAGTCGGTCGAACGCGCGAAGGCTCAACTGTCCAGCATCATGGTCAAAGACTTCCAAACGACCGGCAGAGGGGCGCAAGACGCCACCAATCAAATCCAGCAAGGTGGACTTTCCAGACCCCGATGGCCCCAGAATGGCGACGGCTTCACCAGCCGAAATAGCAAACTCTGGCAGGCTGAGTTCAAAACCGTCAGGCCGACGAAAGTTTAAATCTGTGGCGCGGATCAGAATTTCGGTCATTGCGGGCACGCGATCACAACACGCTCGGCAAAGTGCTGACCAAGACCATCTTCAGGACTCTCATCTCGGTCCAGTTCAGCGGCATAGATGAGCAAATCTTCTGAGGGCTCTGGTTCAATGACGGTTGCCTCGCAACCCCGTGGCGCTCCGCGCAGTCTTGGTCTGAAACCGTCAGCGTGCAGAATTTCGATGTAATAGGTTGGGTCAAACACCCGGTACTCAAACTGTCCCGCCGTCAGATCAATCGGCTCTTTAAGATCAATCCGGAATGTCAGTTCCATCTGATCCCGGTTTTTGATCTGAGTTGAAACAAAGGTACCAACCAGATCCGATATCTCTTCGCCCCGGTAACGCCATTCATTGAGTAGGTTATGTTTATTGAGGTTTGATACCATCTCCGCACCCAAGTTTTGGGCTTGCTCACGGACGATGCTGCGCTTGGGTCGCTCAGCATTGAGTTCCTCAATGACGTAGGCACTGAAGAACGGATCAAATAGCCAAGATTGCTCCAGTGCGATGAGGCGTTTTTCACCGTCAAACTTGAAATCAACCCGCAAGTCGATCCATTCGTGCGGATGCGCTGAAGCGGCGGTTGCAAGCGTGAGAAAGAGCGCTACCGCCGGAAACCTTAAACCGATGGAACGGAGGGCAACCCCAATACCAAGCACTCGAATTGCCCCTTTACTTCCATTGATTAGAGCTTGAGCATGGTTTCGCCCGGCTCAACATGTCCACCCTTTTGTCCCGTTGGAGTCACGACTTCAACCTCCATTTCCTCGAGATCCGGGAATTGATCGAAGACAGTAGCCTGCAAACTGGTCAAATTTCCGGCATCAGAACAGGAAAGCTCGTATTCAGCGTGGAAGGCGATGTGCTCAACCTCGCCATCATGTTCCTCGGCTTCAAAGTCGACGTGAACATCGGAAACGGTACACCCTGCGGCCTCAGGCAAAACAACCACGCTGGCCATGTCCGCCAGCAACTCGATCTTTGCGTCGATTGCTGCCTGCTCTTCGTCTGTTTTTGGTAGGTACTCGAATCCGACGATATCAATCGCAGGAGCTTCGAAGCTGATCAGTGCGCCAGCATCATCAATGACAATCTCCATGACTGCTTCGCCGTGGACGTGCGCTTCCTCTGCCATGGCAGAAAAAGAAAAGCCGATGAGGGATACTGCTGAGAGTTTAAGGGCTCGCAAAAACATGCTAATCTCGCTGCTTGTGATGTTATAACATAACGATAAACACAAAGCCCACTTGGAAATCAAGAGTCCACACCAAGAAATGAGTACAGAAAAAGAATCCATGAAGCCTGCTGCCGGGTCGTCCGAACAGCGTGGAGATCAAATCTTTCAGCCCCACGATCACGCCATGTGCATTGCGCAAACGGTTGCGGCTGCAGAGGAGAGATGCCACCTCGAGCGCTCACGCCTTACGGAAACACGGCGGAAAGTTCTGGATCTGTTGCTGGAGGAGCATCGGCCTTTGGGTGCCTATGCAATTTTGGAGCATTTGCGGAGCAGCGGGCAAAAGGCTCAACCACCTGTTGCTTATCGAGCCCTGGATTTCCTGATCGAGAACGGTCTCGCACACCGCATCGAAAGCCGGAACGCTTACGTTGCCTGCTCAGATCCGACCGGATGCAGCGCGCCATCATTTTTTATCTGTCAGCAGTGCGATCGTGTGGCGGAAACGCACTCTCCGGAAGCGCTATCACCGCTTCAATCTGTCGCTGAAGAAATGGGCTTTATTGTCGAGTCAGAACTCAGGGAAGCGAGTGGCACTTGCCCAACGTGCCACCAGGCTCCCTAAATCGATTTAGCCTATTCAGTAGAGCGTTTTCAACGCAACAGCATCGTAATCGGCAAGATCGTCGAAGTTCTCGTCGGCAACCTTCTGAGCCCAATAGGGGTCTTGGAGCAGCGCGCGACCGACGCCAACCATATCGAACTCACCCCGGTCCAACCGCTCAATCACATCCGTGAGCGGTCGGGTCTTTGAGCCCTCTCCCCGGAAAGCTCCGATGAATTCGGAACTCAAACCAACCGAGCCCACAGTAATGGTCGGCAGACCAGAGAGTTTCTTGGCCCAACCCGCCAGATTCAAGCCCTCAAGCCCATCAACCGCCTCAAACTCGGCTTCCCAGAAACGGCGCTGAGAGCAGTGAAGGCAGTCAACGCCAGCATCAACAAAAACCCGCAAGAAAGCGTCCAGTTCCTGAGGTGTCTCGGCCAGTTTTGCGTTGTAGTCCTGTGACTTCCACTGCGAGAACCGGAGAATAATCGGCATGTCGTCACCGACCTGAATCCGGCATTGCTTGATAATCTCCGCCGCAAAGGTCGCACGGTCGGGGAGATCTCCACCAAACCGATCCTGCCGCACATTCATTGCGTCCCAAAAGAACTCGTCGATCAGATACCCGTGAGCGCCGTGAAGCTCGATGCAATCAAACCCTAGACGCTTGGCCTCGCCCGCTGCGTTGGCGAATGCCATCACCATGTCCCAGACTTCTTCTTCACTCGGTGCTTCCTGGACAGCTTTCCCCTTGTGGGTCAGCCCAGACGGGCCATCGCATGGTGCATCGGGTTCTGGACCAGTCCCCGGTTTGCGCAGCATTCCCTGATGCCACAACTGCGGCCCCATGACGCCACCAACCTCATGGACGGCATCGATCACATTTTTCCAGCCTGCGAGAGCGTCTGGTTTGTGGAAATTCGGGATACGGCTGTCATTGCTGGCACCCCCACGAGCAACCGTTGTGCCTTCTGAGATGATCAAACCAACCTGAGCCTCTGCTCGCCGTTGATAATAGTCTCTGACATCGTCTGTCGGAACACCGTCCGGGCTAAAACTCCGGGTCATCGGAGCCATGACAATCCGATTTGACAGTGTCATGCCCCGCAGGGCCAAGGGCTGAAACAAAGGCGATGTAGGTGACAAGCGGTTTCTCTCCAAAAAATTTGGAGCAGACTAGCGCCTCAACGAGCAAACGAAAATGGCAGTTCACGTGACTTCATGAACCCAGATGCGCCGTTGAGCACTTCGCGATAGGAGCTTGTTCGGAAACTGAGAAATTCGTTTAGAATTTCTGTGGCTTCTTCGGTCTCGCTCATGGTTTCCTGCAAAACGCGGCCGGCTTGGCGGCCTAAAATAGTCAGAAGCTCTGGGTTGAATTCCCTGACCTTTCGATCCGCGCCCACCGCCTGCATCTCCGTTAAAAGACGCGCGTTTTCCTGATGCGTCTTCAGCAAGAGACTCTGACTTTCAGCCGCAAACACGGAACGAAAGGCCAGACGTTGCGCGTTGCTCAAGCTGAACCAAAACGGCAGATTCAACCCCACTGAGATTCCCAACGCGGGCCGGAAGACCGGTGGGCCGTAAATGTAGCGGGTTGCTTCGGTAATTTCGAAGGATGGATCGGCCCAAGGGCCAAACCACTCGGTTGCATCCAGCGCGTTGAGACTCAAGGCGGCGCGCAGTCGGGCGAAGCTCACAGGGCGAGCGTCAGCCCCCAAGGACTGCAGAACAGTTCGCGCGAGACCGCTTGATCGAATGCTGAGACCGTCAAAATCATTGAGACTTTCAAGCGGCTTGTTCGACCAAATCCCCAGGCCACCAGCAAGCATCCCAGCCGAGAAAGGTTTGATGTTGAACGGGGCCTGTATCGCATCCCAAAATTCCGCACCCGGCCCATTGAGCCAACCGAGTAACTCAAGACCGGTCAAACCAAAGGGCACCCCTGAGAATAGGTGGAATGCGGGGTTTTTCGCGGCCCAGAAATACTCGACACCATGATACATTTCCGCTTCGCCCGCGCCCGCTTGCGCATGGGCCTCGCCGGGGCTACCCAGCTCTCCCGCTGCAAACAACTCAACGCGCAGGGCACCGTCGGTAATCGCCGTGAGGCGTTCTGCTAGGCGCTGTGCGGAGTCCCCCACCAAGGGAAAGCCGCGGCCCCAGACCGAAGCCATCCGCACGACCCGCGCCTGCGCAAGAACCAGATTGGGTGCGGCGAGTGCGGCAAGAGCACCGACTCCACTGGCAAGCAGCTGACGGCGGCGAACGGGACGGACTGAGATGGCCATGATGCTCCTCGGTGACGGAGAGCAGTCTTGGCATCTATCAGGCACATAAAAAAGCAAAGAATCAATTATGACGCTAATGATCTGCCGAGCGTTTTCAAATCAGCGCAGGAAAGAACCAGATCAGCAAAATCACGAAAATCTGCACAGCGATAAATGGCAAAACGCCCATGTAAAGTTGACGAACAGACCCATGCATTGGTGCGGCTCCCCTGAAATAAAACAGAGCAACACCGAAAGGCGGCGTCAGAAAAGAAGTCTGCAACGTCAAAGCAATCAAGATACCGGCCCAGACTGGATCCAGCACCTCGGGAGGGACCGAGAAAATCACAGGCAGGGCCAGCGGTAAAACCAGCACGATGATCTCGACAAACTCCAACACAAACCCAAGCAGGAATATGAAAATCAACAAGTAGAGCAAAGCCAGATGAGCCTTTTGGCTGGAATCTTCCGCGCCAGTTAAAGCTGTTAGGTTCCGGATGCCATCAGCCAGCATTGCGTCCCCCCCAATGGCCTTGATGCACAGGGCAAAAAGCCCTGCACCAATGATGATTGCAAAGATCATCGCCGTCAGCCGCAGCATATCCTTTACAGCGCTCTGGAGGACCCCCTGTCGCAACACCACGATACCGCTCCAGACCACCAGTCCGAGAGCTACGCCGTAAAACACCATCATCAGCGGTTCCAGCGTCGGCAAGACACCACTTTGACGCCAAACATAGAGCAGAGCAGCCAAGGCAGCTGAAGACCAGATCAGAAGGCTGCGTCGACTGGCCATGACAAGGGCACCGACAGCGCCAAAGGATGCGGCGGAAGTGGTATCGGTCACGCCAGTTATGATCGCGCCGAGGACCAGCACAATCAGCCCGAGCGGGGGCAGAAGGCTGTTCAAGGCTTGCGCAAAGGTTTGGGGTGACACCGTAGATGCCTGCATGGTGCTGCGCCCCAACCAAAACGCCAGACCAGCAAATCCAACCATGACCATGACACCCGGAACGATGCTGGCACGAAACAGATCACCGCTGGTTACAGCAACCGGGGCAAAGTTCCCCAGACCAATTTGAGCCACCTGGAACTGTGCACCAACCTGATCAGCAAGCAAGATAAGGATGACCGAAGGGGGAATAACCTGTCCCAGCGTGCCAGACGCAGTGACAATCCCAGCTGCGTTTTTGGCCGCATAGCCTTGCTGCACAAGAGCAGGCAGCGCGACGGCCGTCAGGGTGACAATTGACGCACCGACCACGCCGGTGGATGCCGCCAACAGACCGCCGATCAGCACCACACCCACGCCCAAGCCACCTTTAATGCCTCCCGTCAGGGACTGGATGGCGTGAAAGAGTTGATCTGCGAGAGCAGAACGCTGGAACAGAACGCCCATGAATATAAACAGCGGGATGGCCAGTAAGGTCTGCCCGCTCGGGGCCATCCGTCGATAAACGTCGTCTGCAAGGGGCGACAGATCACGCCATGAGGATTGATCAACCAACGGCCATCCACTGGTTGTTTCCAATTGGATACCGACCGAGGAAAGAAGAACCATTCCCCCAACAAACAGAACACCAACACCGCCCAGACCGAATGCCACCGGATAACCGCTCAACAGGCACCCGAAGGTCGCCACCAAAAACGCCAGAAGGATCAATAATTCCAGACTCATGGCGTGGCTGCTTTCCCACTGGCTTGAGTCGGACTGCGCAGGCAAAGAGCTGAAACGACGATGATCAGGAAACCCAACAGCGGAACCAGCGTTTTCACGAGAAAGACGAACTCAATTCCGAAATTCTGAGATCCTTCCCACTGGTTCCAGGATCGGGAAGCGAAGACCGTACCTTTGGTCAGAAGCACCCAACCAAACGGCAGACTGAGAAAAACGGTCCCGAAGCGGGTGATCGCCCCTCTGACCTGCGGTGAGGCCCTTTCGGTGAACAGGTCGATGGATACATGCCCACCCCACCGGAGCAATGCTGGAATTCCGCCGACCAAAGCCACGCCAAAGAGAGCGAGCGCCAGTTCCATCCACCAGGTTTCCGAGAATGAAACGGGGAAATGTTTGGGAGGGAAAGCACTGAAGCCAAACAGAAATCGTGCACTGGCCCAAAAAAAGATGATGATGACGGGCGTCACCGCCAAAACACCGGCAAGACGCCAAATCAGTGCAAGCCCGCGATCAACAAAGGGCCCGAGACGTGCGCCCCAAACCACCAAGCCAATAAACAGTAGCCCAAGCGCTGCTGTCTGAAGCTGAATACCAGACGCGAAAAAGCCCTCTGCTTCCGCAAAGGGCTTTGGCGGTTTGCCGAAGGATGCCCAGCCGCCTAAGGCAAAAAGCAGGGCAAAAACTGTCAGGAGAAGCGCAGCGCTGAGCGCGCTCCGCCCCCAATCTCGGATCGTCAGTTGTCCGGCAGCAAATCCGGAAGGAAGGTCGTGATTTGTGGGAAGAACCACAGGATGGTCAGGCCCACGACTTGGATGATCACGAATGGCACAATCCCTCGATAAATGTTGCTGGTCTGAATCTCAGGCGGCGCAACCCCTCGCAGGTAGAACAGCGCAAACCCAAAGGGTGGCGTGATGAACGAGGTTTGCAGGTTCACCGCAATGAGAATCGTGATCCAGGCAGGATGCATGATGTTTGGATCGGCACCATAAACCACCGGCCCCACAATCGGGATAACGATGAAAATGATTTCGATAAAGTCCAGAACGAACCCAAGAATAAACAAAACCACCATCACGACCAGAAGCAACGTTCTCGGATCTTCGAAAGAACGCAGGAAGTGCTCGATATACTCTTCGCCACCGAATGAACGGAGCGTCAGCGCGAGCAACTGGGAACCAATCAAGATAGCAAACACCATGATCGAGACCTTTGCAGTCTCCATCAAGATCGAAGAAAGCACGCGGTCTCGGCTGAACAGGAAGGATCGCGTTGCACCGGCAATGGTCCGAGGGTGAGGCACCGGCTTTCCACCTTCGACCCGCGCCCCGAGCAGTACGATCACGGCATAGAACATCCCCAAAATCGAAATGACGTAGAGAATGGAAGCGAGGCCGGAGGCTACAGCTTTGCCGAAACCAACCGCTTGCTCACCGTCAAGGAAGTTCGCCTTTACCAGGAGCATCATTGCAATAGACGCCGCCGTCCAAAGCAGAATGTTGCGACCAATACGGTTATCAAATGGTCCGACTTGAACATCCCGCTCCAAAAGTTTGATTGCAGAGAGCAGGATAGCCCCACCCGCGCCCAGCGCAGCAGCCGGGGTCGGGTTGGTAATGCCGCCAAAGATAGAGCCCAGAACCGCAACGATCAGAACCACAGGCGGCACGACCACGCGGATCACTTCGACCTCCAGCAAACGAGGAACGGCCCCGACCATCCCGTAAATGATCAAAAGGGTCGGAATGAAGTAAACGGCTGTCCGTGTCCAAGGATCCGTTTCGGCGTCAATGACCCAAATGGCTGCCGCAGCAAATGCCAGCACACCCACGGCCCCGACCCAGATCGGAACTTGAGATTCACGGCGTCGCAGCGCCGCCGCCAGCGCCAGAGAAACTGCAGCTATGGTCAGAAACGCTGCCACGCCCATGGAAATAGCCGGGACACGATAGGTCGCCAGACTGTCGCGGAAGTAAGCAGAAAGCTGCTTTGGCGCGTCTCCATTCCCCATGTCAGGGAAAGCTTTGCGCAGCAAATTAGCGGCTTCTGAAGAGATCGGTTGAGACACTCCAAAAGGCACCTGACCATCAGCGACCTGACGAATTGCACGGTCATAGGAGAAGGACGAAGCAAGATAAGATTCGCGCTTCAGAAGCCCGTCCACAGTAGACACCGCCCGGTCCAAATCGCCAGAAGCCGGCAATTCGCGGATCGCGTTAAGCTGAGTTTCCAGGTCCGTTGCTGACCGAATGGTGGCGAGATTTTCGCTAAATGCCTGATTGACCTCTGGTTCGAAGAAAGGCTCGTAGAGCGCAAGTAAGGACGCGATTTTTTCGCTGAGCAGGGCCGAGCGCGCCTCAAGTTCTACTTGGGCACCTTCAGGATCATCCTTGAACTTCCGGATCACAGACTTTCGGCGGGCCTTGGATACCTCAGAAGCGTAGTCCTCCGCCGCGAGCTGATAAGGCGTAAAGTCGAACTCTTTGTCAGCGCGTGAGACGAGACGCTGCACGGCCTGCCCCCGAGGGGCTCCCTTTACCGCCGCGGTGAGCTCATCCAGAGAACCAGCCTTCTGTGACCGTTCCAGAACAGCGAAGTAGGGCTTGGCTGCCTCTGAACCCAGCATCGCGTCGATGGAGCGAGCGAACCGGTCCACGCCTCTCAGCAAGGTAGATTTACGTTCAGTGAATTCCGTTTCACGCAGAGTGGTCAGAATGATTGAACCATCAATACCATCAAGCAGGCCCTCGACACGCAGCCTCAAGTCATCTGGAACCGCCTTACCGCGGGACATTAGCGCGGTAAATTCCTGCAGATCAGCAAACTCGCCAGCGTCAATGCCAGAAGGCCGGGCTCGTTCAATTTCCTCGAGCAGGGCTTGTGTGTTGGCAAACTCCAGCGCGTCCTGAGGCGGCTTTTGCGAACCGACATAACCCACGAAAGCCGCAACAACCCAAACAGCGACAAAAGCTAGAGAGGGCAGCGCAATAGCACCAGCGGCCCGCCCCGAAGACCGACCATAGTCGGCCATGAGGTCATAGGCGTTCGCATCGGCTTTCTGCTGAATAGGCGGGGCCGCCTTTGGACGGAGCAGCGCATATCCAAGCGCGTAAGCCGCATACAGCAAAGCGAGAACAATGCCCGGAATGAACGCTGCTTTGAAAAGCGTGCCTGTCGAAATCGCGATATCGTCGCCCAGCAGCTCAGGAAGCGGAATTCCCAGATCCTGCGACCGATTTTTCTGCGCGGAGGAATAGATGTCCCCCACCATCGAACCGAGCAGAACCAGAACGATAGACGGCGGAATGATCTGGCCCAGCGTACCGGATGTTGCGATTACGCCCGTCGACAGTTCCTTGGAATAACCCGCCCGAAGCATGGTTGGCAGGGAGATCAGGCCCATGGTTACAACCGTCGCACCAACGATGCCGGTCGAAGCCGCCAGCAGCGCGCCAACCAGAACCACCGATACGGCCAAACCACCCGGCATGCCACCAAACAGGCGTCCCATGGAGGTCAGGAGTTCTTCAGCAATCTTGGAGCGCTCTAGCGCAATACCCATCAGGACGAACAGTGGCACGGCCAAAAGGGTGTCATTCTGGTTCTCACCGAAGGCACGCGAATAGTTGTTGTTGCTCCATTGGGCGAGCGTATCCAGCCCTTTCACCCAGGCGGGCCCGTCAAATATCTCATGATAGGCCGCAAGGAGCGGTTTGAGTTCGCCTTCGTATTCAACCAGCAGCCAGCCCATTTCTGAGCCAATTGCGATCAGTACAAAGCTGATAATGGCTGAACCGGAAAGCGCAAATGCAACCGGGTAGCCGGAAAGGATAGCCATGAACAGCGTTCCAAAAACGATGATCAGGCTGAGTTCGACGCCGTCTAATCCAAAGAGCATGTGTCTGGTCTTTTCTTAACTTAACTGCCGGATTAAGCCGAACCCAAGGTCGGGCGGCTGGCGTTGGTTGAACTGGATGGAGCGTCAGAAGCAGCTTCGGACGCGTCTTGTATGGCCTGTGAGGTCAGTTGCTCTCCGCTGACGTCCTCACTGTTCGCAGCAGCATCACGCATTTGACGATCATGCTCAGCGTCTGAGGTCAGCCCCTTATCAAGACTGTAGAAGAAGAACCCGACCGCTTGAATCAGCATCAACGCCGCCAGCACAAGGATCAGGATGTAATAAAGCGGAACGTGGCTGAAGTTTTCACCGGTGGACGTATTCCAGTTGATCTGCTTGAAGCTCGATGCGCCAGGAATTCTTCCGTCAAAGTTGCGCGTCAGGATGATTTCAGTCAGCGGGTTGAAAGACGTGATCTGGAACACCTTGTTCATGGCCAGATGCCAAGACACCCACCAGAGGCCAATCATGGATGGGAACAGGAAGATGAGTGTTCCAACGACATCAATCCAGTGTTTCACCCGACGGCTCATGGCCCCGTAGATCAGGTCTACCCGCACGTGGCCTTCATCCATGAAGGTATAAGCACAGGCAAAGGCAATGACGATGGCATTGTAGAACATCAGCTCAGTCGCAAACCAAGGCATTGTCACGACGTCATCGCCTGGAACGATTTCGAGGCCGAAAAACGCAATTGGTAGACCGTTTGCGCGGAAGACCTGCTGTAGAAAGATGATCATGATCTGCTGGAAAGCCATCAGCAAGACAAACCACGCTGCGAGCTTGCCGATCGTACCGTTGAAAGAGTTAATCCCGCTCGCAACGCGGCGCAGGATAGGTCGGTAAATCAGGCCCGCGACCAAAAGCGCGAGAACCAGAGCCAGAAACATGAAGAAGAACTCGGCAGACTTGCCGAAAATCAGGGCGTTGACGATGTAGTCATCAGCCGGGAACTTCACAACGATGGACTTCAGCCGCGCATATTCGAGTAAATCAGTTGAGTTGCCAACGATCGTACCGTCGTCGATAGCCGCCTGTGCTGCCTTGAGCAGATCGGGCTGCTTTTTCAGAACCGCATCAAAGGCTGACAGCTCACCACTTTCCGCCAACTTTGCGGTCAGTGCTTCCAATTCTGGCTGAGCTGAAGCGGCGCGATTGTTCGCCGTCATGATGCCGTAGAACCATGCCGCCGCCTTATACGGAGCCATAACAAGGTTCATAAAGCCCAAGGCTATTGCGGTCATGAGCGACCAAATTCCAGTGAGAACAGCCATAGGGGCAGGTCCTTTTTAGCGACGAAGCGATGGCTTGGGTCGCGCATGAGGAAAACCCACAGGTCCACTCTCTTGGCGTTTACTGAAAACTGTCAGTTGAACCCTTCTCAGGGCCTGAGCGCGATGTCCAACTGTGTGGTTCGGCAGCATGGCCTCATGCGGGCACCAAGAAACCGGGAAAACATCCAGTGGATCTTGTCATAAGCGCGAAAGAGGCCGCCTTGTGGCGACCTCTATGCTTTGACGTTCAGTCGGAGGCTTAGCCGCCCAGAACGCGGTCACGCTGTGCGGTGTACTGACCAGCAGAGCGAGAAATCCAGCCGGAAGAAGCGGACATGGAAGCGCTGAAGCTGTCGTAGCAACGCTTGAACAGATCGTCGTCCATGTTTTCGTCGAATACTTCCTGAGCTGCTGCACCGAACGCATCCCAAACATCATCCGGGAACTCAAGCGCACGGGTACCGCCAGCGATCAGACGCTCCAGAGCCGCACCGTTGTTGGCGAGGTACTGAGCATGCGACCACAGGTTCGCTTCAGCACAAGCAACTTCAATCGCAGCCTGGTTCGTTTCGGACAGGGAGTCCCAACGGTCGAGGTTCATAGCGAAGGAAAGAGCAGCGCCTGGCTCGTGGAAACCAGCGGTGTAGTAGATGTTGGTTGCTTCCTGCAGACCCAAAGATTCGTCAGATGCTGGACCAATCCACTCTGCACCATCGATGGAACCGGACTGCAGAGCCTGGAAGATTTCGCCACCAGCCATGGTGATCGAAGATGCACCAAGCTTGGAAATCACTTTACCACCCAGACCTGGCATACGGTACTTCAGGCCTTCGAAATCAGCAGCAGAGTTGAT
>JBMZBW010000048.1:0-17480 GCA_049612785.1 Alphaproteobacteria bacterium
CGTGACTGGCTCGCTTAGTCGCAGTTCGATGTCTTTGTCGGGATAGAAATTTGCAGGGCGAAACGGCAGGCGATCACCCTCCAACTCACCCTTCAAGTAGGCTTTGGATAAGGGCGGCTGCTGGTAAGGAACATGCGCCTCGTCACCGATCAAAATGATCGGCGCTGCGTAGCCTTTGACTCTGAGTTGGGCCGCTGCCTGATAACCGGCTTGCCCTGCGCCAATGATAATCGTTCCGTGTTCAGCCACCTTGCTTCCCCTGATCAGTGGAGTTGCTGTTTAATACGGCCTTACCGGAATTTCTGGCGAAAAACCGGCATGGTTTCGTGCAATTTGTGCGGAAAGAAAAAAGGGCTGCAACCCGAAAGTGCAGCCCTTCTTGATGTGCGGTTTAGAGCATTACTTACGCAACGTCGAACCGGTCGTTTTCCATCACTTTGACCCAAGCGGCGATGAAGTCGTTCACGAACTTCGCGGATGAGTCAGAGCTGGCGTAAATCTCGGAAACCGCCCGGAGCTGGGAGTTCGAGCCAAAGATCAGGTCAACAGACGTCGCTGTCCATTTCGCTGCACCGCTGGAGCGGTCTTTGCCTTCATACATCCCGTCTTCGCCGGATGGAGCCCATACGGTGTCGAGGTCCAAAACGTTCACAAAGAAATCGTTGCTCAGCGTGCCCGTCTTGTCGGTGAACACACCCGCTTTAGAGCCGTTAGCGTTGGCTCCAAGAACGCGCAAGCCGCCGATCAGGACCGTCATTTCCGGCGCGGACAGGTTGAGCATGTGGGCCTTATCGACCAGATGCTCTGTCGCTGGGCGGCGGTGTCCGGGCTGGATGTAGTTCCGGAAGCCATCTGCGCGCGGCTCGAGGACGTCGAAAGACGCCGCATCGGTTTGTGCATCGCTTGCGTCGGTGCGTCCCGGCGTAAAGCCTACGGAAACCGTGTGACCTGCATTCTTTGCGGCCATCTCAACGCCGACGCCGCCAGCGAGAACGATGATGTCCGCCAGAGAGACCTTCTTGCCACCGGTTGCGGAAGCGTTGAAGTCGTTCTGCACCCCTTCGAGTGCGCTCAGCACGGTCGCAAGAGCTGCGCCGCCGTTCACGTCCCAGTCCTTTTGCGGAGCGAGACGGATGCGAGCACCATTGGCACCACCGCGCAGGTCGGTGCCGCGGAACGTGGAAGCCGAAGCCCAAGCCGTCGAAACCAGCTGGGATACGCTAAGCCCGGTTGCTGCAATCTTCGCTTTCAGCGCTGCAACATCGGCATCGTCGACCAGAGCGTGGTCAACCGCTGGAACCGGATCTTGCCAGATCAGTTCTTCATCCGGAACCCAAGGACCCAGGCTGCGTACTTTTGGACCCATGTCACGGTGCGTGAGCTTGTACCAAGCGCGCGCAAAGGCATCTGCAAACTGGTCGGGGTTCTCCAGGAACCGACGCGAGATTTTCTCGTATGCCGGGTCAACCCGCATCGCGAGGTCAGATGTAAACATGACCGGCGCGTGTTTTTTCGAAGGGTTGTGAGCATCCGGAACGCGGCTGGCGGCAGACTCATCGGTTGGAATCCACTGCGTCGCACCTGCTGGGCTCTTGGTTTGTTTCCACTCGTAACCAAACAGGTTTTCGAAGTAGTTGTTATCCCACTGGATCGGATTCTCCGTCCAGGCGCCTTCGAGACCAGAGCTGATCGTGTGCTCGCCGTGGCCTGGACCAAAGGAGTTTTTCCAGCCCATGCTCATCTGCTCAACCGGTGCACCTTCTGGCTCCGGGCCAACATATTCGTCAGGGTTAGCAGCACCGTGCGCCTTGCCGAAGGTGTGACCCCCTGCGATCAGCGCGACAGTCTCTTCATCATTCATGGCCATACGGCCAAAGGTTTCGCGAATGTCGTTCGCGGAGAGCTGTGGATCAGGATTGCCGTTTGGACCTTCTGGATTGACGTAGATCAGACCCATCTGAACCGCGCCCAATGGCTCTTCAAGCACGCGACCGGTGGTGTAGCGCTTGTCATCCAGCCATTCAGTTTCCGGACCCCAGTAGATGTCTTCTTCGGGCTCAAAAACATCCGCGCGGCCACCGCCGAACCCAAAGGTCTTCAGGCCCATGGACTCAATTGCACAGTTACCGGTCAGGATCATCAGGTCGGCCCAGGAAATCTTGTTGCCGTACTTCTGCTTGATCGGCCAAAGCAGCATGCGCGCCTTGTCGAGGTTTACGTTGTCTGGCCAGCTGTTCAGCGGGGCAAAACGCATAGCGCCAGACCCGGCACCGCCACGACCGTCATGGATCCGGTACGTACCGGCGCTATGCCAGGCCATACGGATGAAGAACCCGCCGTAGTGACCAAAATCCGCTGGCCACCAGTCCTTGGAGTCCGTCATCAGCGCCATGATGTCTGCCTTCAGCGCTTCATGGTCGAGGCTTTTGAAGGCTTCAGCATAATCAAAGTCGTCATCCATTGGGCTGACGGATGGGTGATCCTGGTGAAGGATTTTAAGGTTCAGTTGGTTCGGCCACCAGTGTTGGTTGGCTGTTGAACCAGTCGCACCATGCTTGTGAGCACCACCCAAGACCGGGCATTTGCTTTCGCTCGACATACGCGTCTCCGATAGAGTTTGAGGTCATCTTTTTCCCGACCTAAATCGATCCGGAAATCTTGAGCGAGAGCATAGAGCCTTATTCGGCCCTGCGCGAGTCCAGAAAGCGGCACTCGGGCGACATGTCACGCCCTACAAAACTCCATATCAACATACTTTGCTGCGAAAGGCGGTAATCTCAAAAGATGTGACTGGTCACAGCCCGTTTAAAGCTAGGCTTATTCTGCATTTTGCACGCCGCTATCTGCGCTGATCCGCGCCCAAACTGACCCTTTTAGGGATCCAAAATCTCCCTGCTTTTGCAATCGATCAGATCTCCGTGCTCAACCCCTCGGAGCCGCTAAATTGAGTTGGCTGCGAATCTCTAATTCTTTCAAAAAGTAGGAAATTTATTCAAAAATTGGGAGGCGGCGTCTCATTACATGACAAACTTGCTCAAAAACGCGCCAAAATGTCCTGTAAGGCCTATTCTTTCACATTCCGCGAAAGTGAGGTGTGACGGTTGTTGCAAAACGATAGAGCTAATGCGACAACGAGACCCAGATGAGACAAAAGCGCTTATCTACGGGAGGATTTGCGCCCGCTTTGTCCTGAGAGAGCAAAGACCGTGGCGCAGACCAAAACGCGAGAGAAAACTAGGAGCTCTTAAATCATGAAAAAGCTTTTCCTCTGTGCCGCAGCTGGCGCAGCTGCGCTGACCGCTAACTCTGCTCTGGCAGAAGACGTGAACGTTGCCTTCTTCCTTGAGTGGGCAACCCCAAACCAGATCGCCAAGGTTGAGAAGACCTATGACGACGCTATGGGCGTAAACGTGAACTGGACTGACTTCGCAACTGGCGTTGGCATGTCCGAAGCAATGCTCGCTGGTGACATCGACATTTCTTACTCTCAGGGCCTCGCTCCCTTCGTAACCGCCGTTCAGCAGGGCGCGCCTCTGAAGATGGTTGCTATTGCTGTTGCTTACGAAGCAAACGACTGTTTCGTTAACGACTCTCTGGGCATCAATTCTGACAACGCTTCCGAGCTGGAAGGCACCACGGTTGCTGTTCCTTTGAACACCATGGCTGACTACTCCTTCCGCCTGCAGATGGCTGCGCTGGGTGTAGACATGGACGCGCTGACCATCGTTGATCAGGCTCCGGCTGACGGCGCTGTTTCTCTGGCTGATGGTTCCGTTTCCATGGCTTGTATCTTCGGCGGTGCGTCTGCAAAGGCTGCTGGCGAAGTTGGTACGCCAATCATGTCCTCACAGCAGAAGCTCGACGCTGGTATTTCGTCCTTTGACGTTGTGTCCGTGACCGAGTCCTTCGCTACGGAAAACCCAGAGCTGCTGAAGTCCTTCTTGGAAGTTACCGCAGAATCTAACGCTGCTTGGGCTACCGATATGTCCGGCATCGACATCATCGCTGCTGATGCTGGTATGGACGTCGACACGACCACCGCTCAGATGGCTGGCTTCGTATTCCCAACCGTTGAAGAGCAGCTGAGCTCCTACTTCAACGAAGGTGGTATTGCGACCCAGGCTGCTGCTTCCCTCGGCCTCGTATTCTCTGACGAGTCCGATGCTGCGAAGCTGGCTGCAACCATCGACGGCTCCTTCCTCGAGTAGGATCGGTTTGGGTTAAAACCCGGATGGGCGGGTCGGCGAAAACCGACCCGCCTTTTTTTTCGCGCGAGCCGAACGACGGCGCGCACCTTCCAACATCCTAATTTTTTCGGTGTCCCATGAGTGACCTTGTCGCCGATCAGTTGAACATGACCTTTGAGACCCCAAGCGGGCTTCAGGTCCACGCGCTGAAAGACGTGAGTTTTACCCTCAAAAAAGGGGAGCTTCTCTCTGTTCTCGGTCCATCCGGCTGCGGAAAGACTACTCTCCTCAATCTTATCGCTGGCTTCCTCAATCCTACTGCCGGGTCCATTAAGCTTGGTGGAACAGAAATCCGTGGTCCCGGCGTAGAGCGTGGCATGGTGTTCCAACAAGGGGCGCTTTTCGAGTGGCTCACGGTTTCCAAAAACGTCGATTTCGGCCTGCGGATGAAAAACGTGCCAAAGAAAGAGCGGGCCGAGCAGGTCGAACGCTGGCTCGAAATCGTTGGCCTACAGGGTTTTGGAGACACGCCGACCTACCAGCTCTCCGGTGGTATGCAGCAGCGCGTGGCACTGGCCCGCTGTCTGATCAATGACCCCGATCTGATCCTGATGGATGAGCCCTTGGGCGCACTGGATGCGCTGACACGGGAAAAGATGCAGTCACTGGTGCTCGATATCTGGAAAGAGACCGGCAAGACCATCATGATTATCACTCACTCGGTGGAAGAAGCACTGCTGCTCGGCGAGCGCCTGTTCGTCATGGCACCGCGTCCTGGCCGACTGTTCAAAGAATATAACCTGCCTTTTGCGGAGCAGGGCATCGGAGCAGATTTGCGCGAAATCAAGCAAAAGGCGGAATTCGGCCAAGTCCGAGAAGAAATCCTGACCATGATCTGGAACATGGAAGAGGAAATTATGGGGAAGGGGGCTTAAATCATGTTCGAGTTTCTTTCCGACAACCGGGCCGCTATTTCGTCCGTTCTCATTATCGTGCTGCTGCTGGCTTTGGTTGGATCCATTGTCTTTGGTCTGCGCGATTCAGCAAAACGCAGGAGCGACGAGGTCTTTGGGGATCCGCTGCGCACAACAAACGGCTGGTATTGGGCCGTGGCTGGTGTCTCGTCGCTGCTTCTGATCTGGTACTATTTCAGTTGGGGCGCAGCGCGGGCTTATTTCCCGAACTCGGCCAATGAGATTTGTCAGGTTGCCCGTGTTGACGAGGCGCTGTCGCCCATCAATGCGTCCCTGCCTGCGGGGGCAAGGTTCTATAAATCCACCACGCTGCTCACGCGGAATGGTTCGCAATTGGACAGCTTTGAAGCCACACTGAGCGAGCAGGGCTTCTCAATCGCTGAGCAAGAGGAACTGTCCAGCATCATCGCTGATATCCGCCTGCTCATGAGCATTTCGGCAGCACCGGAATTACAGTCGCCCGAGAGCATCGCAGCCTTTGCGAAGGTTGAGGGTGAGCTCTATGACCTCGCTGAAAAACTGGGTGACAACACGTTCCCCACCCAGTCACAGATCGATACCGCAATCGCAGAAGCACAAGGTCAGGCCAAGTGGGGCCTCGATTCCGTTGAAATCCCCCTCATGCCCGAAACAGCGCGTGGGGTTCGGTTCAAGCTGATCGCTGATGAGATTTCGGGAGTGGCGGCTCAATTCGCCAAAATCCGAAACCTGAGCCCCGAACTTGAGTCTCAGACCCTTGCAATCAAGAGCCGTCTGGCCGACTTCAAGGCGCGCTCGGAGGCCGTTTCGGGCCTGGCTGAGGAAATCGAGGACAGCCGCGCCAAAACGATCAAGAACATTGACCGTCTATACAAACGTTTCGACGACGGCACGATTTTCCCACCCGATGCCTTCGACGGCGTGGAGCAGGCCATTAACGCGGTCAACGTGCAGAAGCAGAAGCAACAGGGCGGCTTGAACCTCGTCAAAGCCACCATGTTCGGCGGTGGGTTCATCGTAAAAGCAAAAACGCAGTGTTCTGAGCAGGGTTCAGGCCGCTGGCTTCCGAAACCAACGGATGTGCTGGCCACCTTTGGCCGTATCGCCAACCCGGATATTGGCTTCAAAGATGTTCCTCTGATCTGGGTTCGCATGGTGCCAATCTCGGACATTGTGGATTTCTTTATCCCGGATTTCCTCGCCGATATGATCCCTGGGTCCTATCCAAAACACGAGAACGACGGTTCGGTTAAGCCAAACTTCAAGATGTCGGTTCTCAACCTCGCGCAGGGTAATTTCAGCTCGCCGTCTATTCCGATGCTGACCGGTCACATGTGGGATTCCATCTTCCGCGTGTTGATGGGGCTGTTCTTCGGGATTGTGTTGGGTGTGCCGCTCGGGATCGCCATGGGGGTTTCCCGGTTCTTCAAGAACTACTTCGACCCGCTGATCGAGCTCTACCGACCGGTTCCACCGCTGGCCTGGGCACCGCTGATCCTGACCATTTTTGGCATTCAGGATGATGGTAAGATCTTCCTGCTGTTCATCGTGGCTTTTGCCATCATGGTGATCTCGGCACGGACCGGAGCGACGGGAACACAGCTGTCCAAAATCCGGGCTTCACACTCGCTGGGTGCGACCACGGGCCAGATCATGCGCCGCGTGATTCTGCCTAATGCCATGCCAGAAATTCTGACCGGCATTCGCATCGCAATCGGCGTCTGTTGGGGCACCCTGGTTGCCGCCGAAATGCTGGCAGGGACCACGGGTATCGGCTTTGTCGAGAACGTTGCCCGTAAGACGTCTGACTATGAAGTCATTTGGGTGACGATCCTGATCCTTGGCTTGCTGGGGCTGCTGTTCGACCTGATCATGCGCTTCATCATCGCCCGGACAATTCCGTGGCGGGGCAAGGGTTAAGACCTCAGCGGAGCGTGACGATCTGAAAGTCACGCTCGCTGCTCAATCCGGCCCGGCGGAGACGCTCGGCTGCTAAAGATGCGAGGTGCGGGGGGAGGCCCTCTGCCTCGCATACCTTTTTGGCTGAAATGCCCGTTGGTGTGTCTGCGAAGGGCGCGGGTTCCTGCACCAAAGTAAAGCTACGATCATCACCGATCTTTGCGACGGCATGCCCTGTGCTGCCTGTCCCGGCGAAGAAATCGAGAATGGCATCACCGGGCTTGGTCGATGCTTCGATGAGGTATTTCAAGATGGCCACTGGCTTTGGGTAATCAAACACCGCCACACCGCCAAAAAGGGCCATGACTTCCGCCAGACCATCCTCATTGGTTGGTATGTCTGAGTTGGTGCGGAAGCTCAGCAGATTGTTGATCTTCTTTTCTGATGGAACGGCCTTAACGAGGTTGGGTCGGAAGGGCAGACGGCTGATGTTAATGGTCTGCCCGGTGCTGACAAAGTCATCGACGGAGGATTGGCTGTACCGCCATTCACCCTGCATCCGAAAGGCACCCTTATTTCGACCGCCTTCAATCACAACCGCGTCCAGCAGTTTACAGGGCACGCCAGCGGTGCTCATGTCCTGCTTTGATATGCGCTGGTCCGGCAGATCGAAAGCGACGGAGTTCGCCGGAAATGCCAGCACGCCCATGGGATTCCCACGGTTGTTAAAGGGGTAGCGCTTGCCCGCCTTGCCCGTCCCCATGGTCAGGGCCGGAGCCAGTTTCCGGTTTTTGGCGAAGACCGCAATATAGTCCGTGACCCCGCCCATTTGCGCTTGCAGGAAAGAGGGCTTGCGCTTCTTCTCCCAGATCAACACCCCGCAATCGTTGGCCGGACCAAAAACCTCGCGTCCCAACATCCGAAGCAGGGGCAGGCCGGTCTCGTCCATGAAGATCATCATCAGGCCGTCATCGGTCATGATATCGCGCGCAACTGTCAGCCGGGGCAACAGGAATGACAGCCAAGCCGCTTCCGAACGGTCGTCATCGTAAACGAAGCCGCCGCCGGTATTGTAGGGTGGGTCGATGAGGGTCAGTTTGAACTGTTGTCGGCCCACTCTGCGGATTTCTTTGAGTGCGTCGAGATTATCTCCCTGGATCAGGGCGTTTCCTGCCAGCGTTTCAAACTCTCTTGCCGTCGTGCGCGCAAGTGTGTTCGCCTGCTTTGACGCAGCAGCTTTTGACGGCCAATCAAGATGGACACCACCAGATTTCACGCGCTTCTCCTCTCGGTCAAAGTATCGGACTGCGGAGGGGGGAAGGTAAAGACCAAAATCTGCGAAGGCGTTTTGCGCGACTAGGCGTGCAGCGCTGCTGCTTTGTAGCGATTAATGCTTGAAAACACGCCTTTCGCAGAACTCTTAAAAACTTAAAGGCGTGAAAAATGTACGTGAAGTCTCGATTTATGACGCAATCAAAGTAAAACGACAATAATCAATATGTATATATTTGATTTAGTTGAGATATTAAAATATGATGATTTTATGTACAATGTTTTTCCAATTATCATCTTAATCGGCTTGCTGTCGTCAATTTGGTATACTCCATTCAATCTTGCTCGAGACTGGTGGTTGCTGAACGACTTTTCATTGGAAATGCAAATCATTGCACAGACTTGGCCTAGCCTTTTGGTTGAGTGGGCGATCCGTGTTTCAGGCTATTCACTGGCCTTTGGTCTCTTTTATTTTTTCAAGCGCCAAGATCCACTATTCATGTCAATGGTTACTGTTGCTCTGACGATGGTTGGTTGGCCAATTGGCTTGTTCATTTGTTTATGGCTCGGTTGGAATAATCATTTAATTGTGGTGGTGGAGCAAGCGGAGACTGGCTGGGCAGGGTATGGCTTTGCCTACATCGCTGAATTCGCGCTGATTATCACCGTGCAGCTGACGGGTTGGAAGCTCATGACGCTGTTTGGATTGGCGAACCGAGAGAGAGACAATCAGTCAGGTTAGATCAACCTGGCCAAGACCCATCAAACTGATGAACCACCCCGGCCAATACCAAGGCTTCAAAGCGCTTCACTTCGCCCTGAGAAATCAGACTGTAAAAGGAAATGGTAGCGAGGGAGGGATTCGAACCCCCGACACGAGGATTATGATTCCCCTGCTCTAACCAACTGAGCTACCCCGCCACGGTGCAGCGTATCTACGGGTCGAAGGGCCGGGGGTCAAGCCTCCATTTGCCTATGCGCCTTGCCATCCAAACAAGCCTCAGTCGCGGTTGGTGCAAGGCGGTGTCTGCGCAGGCCCCGGAACCGAATTTTCCGAGGCCCGGACCTTGGGCAGCTTTAGCCCACCCGCCGCTCTGCGCCGGCTATCCAACCGCCACCAAGAAGACGCTCACCATCATAAAAAACAGCGGCCTGACCGGGAGCAACGCCTGCATGCGGTTCCATGAGGGTGACTTCGGCAGTTTCGTTGGCGTGCAGGGTCAGCGCAGCATCCAGCGGCTCCATGGCTGAACGCAGCTTGACGCGGATCCGCTTTGGGGCGTCGGTATCGACCGTCCCGCCCAGCCAGTTGACCTCGCGCACATGCACGATGTTGCGATCGAGCGCTTCCCGCGGGCCGACAATCACCTGTTTGGCTTCGGGGTCGAGTTTGACGACATAGATCGGTTCGCTGAGTCCGCCGATACCCAGTCCTTTGCGTTGACCAATGGTGTAGCCGATGATCCCGCGATGTTCGCCGAGAACGCGGCCATCCATGTGGACGATTTCTCCGGGTTGATCGGCTTCCGGACGGATTTTGCGAACGATCCGTGCATAGTCACCGTCAGGGACGAAACAAATGTCCTGACTGTCGGGTTTATCGGCGATAGATAAGCCCAGCTCCTGAGCCAACTCGCGGGTTTTGGACTTGGGCCAAGCGCCAAGCGGGAAGCGCAGGAAATCCAACTGTTCCGGCGTTGTCGCGAACAAGAAGTAGGATTGGTCCTTGCCACCATCAAAAGCGCGATAGAGGGCAGGGGTACCGTCGTCTTCGACCCGACGCTCTATATAGTGACCGGTCGCCAGCACGTCGCCATCGAGGTCTTTGGCTGTTTCGAGCAGGTCGCGAAACTTGACGGTCTGGTTACAGCGCACACACGGAATCGGTGTCTCACCCATCAGGTAAGAGTCGGCGAAGTCGTCGATCACGCTGTCGCGAAACCGGCTCTCGTAGTCGAGTACGTAGTGGGGAAAGTCCATCATCTCCGCCACCCGCCGGGCGTCGTAGATATCTTGCCCAGCACAGCAGGCTCCGCGTTTTTCAATCGCGGCTCCGTGGTCATAGAGCTGGAGAGTGATGCCGACGACATCGTAGCCTTCGGCTTTGAGCATGGCGGCGGTCACAGAAGAGTCCACGCCGCCAGACATGGCAACCACGACCCGCGTGTCGCCAGGGGCTTTGTTAAGGCCGAGTGAATTCATGGGTTCAAGGTCCAAGGTTCATTCGTGATTTGGAAACAAGATAGGCTCTCTGCTAAATCAGCGCCAGTAAGCATGTCAGCGACACAGCGATGTCATAGGAAAGCTTCGCAACTTGGTTCCTATAATGTTGCGGAATGCAAAGGGTCATGTCGGCCATGCGCCGGATTGCAGGCGAAAATGGGTTTCGGCGGTTGACCCGCAAGGTCCCTCTCTATACACCCCCGCTCATCGCTTGCGCGCCACCGACTGTTTTAGGTGGTGTGCGTTTGTCGGCTCCGCGCCGGTAGCGCCTAAGGACGAGAGCAGGGTTTTTCCCTTCACAAGTCTGGATAAGCGAAGAGTTTTTGCCTCACCGGCGCTCCCTCATTAGGTCGCAGCGCAACGGTCGAGGCCGAAAGTCTTTGTGTCGCTATCAGCCGGAACCGATCAAATCGGGCGATGCTGAATTCCGCGTTGGTACGCGGGAAACATAGGCAGACGAATAGGAAGGCTTTCATGCCCACAGTAAACCAGTTGATCCGCAAGGGCCGCCAGAACAAGCCCGTGCGTAACAAGGTCCCCGCTCTTGAGGCTTGCCCTCAGCGCCGTGGCGTTTGCACCCGCGTTTACACCACCACGCCAAAGAAGCCGAACTCGGCTCTCCGGAAAGTCGCCCGTGTGCGTCTGACAAATGGCTTTGAAGTGACCTCCTATATCCCGGGCGAAGGCCACAACCTGCAGGAACACTCCGTGGTCATGATCCGCGGCGGTCGTGTGAAAGACCTGCCGGGTGTGCGGTACCACACCATCCGCGGTGTTCTGGATACCCAGGGCGTCAAGGACCGTCGCCAGCGCCGCTCCAAGTACGGCGCCAAGCGTCCGAAGTAAGATTGATCGTTTAACTCATTGGGCCGGGTCGGCCGAAGCGCGGAAGAAACCGCAGCATCGTCCACCCCCAACACTGTTGTAAGAGAAGGAACATCGCTATGTCCCGTCGTCACCGCGCCGAGAAACGTGAAGTTCTCCCTGATCCAAAGTTCGGGGATACAATTGTAACGAAGTTTATGAACGTACTGATGATCGATGGCAAAAAGTCTGCCGCTGAAAAGATCGTCTACGGCGCGTTCGACCGCATTTCCGGCCGCACCGGTCAGGAAGGCGTTCAGGTTTTCCACGAAGCGCTGGAAAACGTCCGTCCACAGGTTGAGGTCCGCTCCCGCCGCGTTGGTGGTGCGACCTACCAGGTGCCGGTTGAAGTCCGCAGCGAGCGCGCACAGGCGCTGGCGATCCGTTGGCTGATCGGCGCATCCCGTAACCGTTCTGAAAACACGATGACTGACCGCTTGGCGAACGAGCTGCTCGACGCAGCGAGCTCCCGCGGCGCGGCCATCAAGAAGCGCGAAGACACGCACCGTATGGCCGAGGCCAACAAGGCGTTCTCGCACTACCGCTGGTAATCTCGAATTGGCTGGGTGATCCCCACTCGCCGCAGTCAAAGGCATAAGGAACCGCCACAATGGCACGCAGCACTCCTTTAGAACTCTACCGCAACGTTGGCATCATGGCCCACATCGATGCGGGCAAAACCACGACGACTGAACGCGTCCTTTACTACACCGGTAAGTCCCACAAGATCGGCGAAGTGCACGATGGTGCCGCGACGATGGACTGGATGGAGCAGGAGCAGGAGCGCGGCATTACGATTACCTCTGCAGCAACCACTGCTTTCTGGGGCGATCACCGCATTAACATCATCGACACCCCGGGCCACGTGGACTTCACCATTGAAGTTGAGCGTTCGCTGAAGGTGCTCGACGGCGCTGTTGCCGTATTCGAAGGCGTGGCCGGCGTACAGCCGCAGTCCGAGACTGTGTGGCGTCAGGCTGATCGTTACGGTGTTCCGCGCATCTGTTTCATGAACAAGCTCGACCGTCTGGGCGCTGACTTCCTGAAGTCTGCACAGACCATCGAAGACCGCCTCGGCGCAACCGCACTGATCTGCCAGCTGCAGATCGGCTGGGAGCATGAGCTCAAGGGCATGGTCGATCTGGTTCAGATGAAGGGTATCGTCTGGAACGACGAGACCATGGGCGCTGACTACGACGTCATCGACATTCCTGAAGATCTCGTCGATCAGGCGAACGAGTACCGTGAGAAGATGCTCGAAACCATCGTTGAGCAAGACGAAGACGTGATGGAGAAGTACCTCGAAGGCGAGGAGCCAGATGAGGCGACCATCAAGGCGCTGATCCGTAAGGGTACCATCGCGCGCGACTTCTTCCCGGTCTTCGGCGGTTCCGCATTCAAGAACAAGGGCGTTCAGACCCTGCTCGACGCAATCGTTGACTACCTGCCGTCCCCGGTTGAAGTACCGGCCGTTAAGGGCCAGGGCGTCCGTGACTCCGACGAAGTCATCACGCGTGCGCCGTCTGATGACGAGCCATTCGCCGCGCTGGCCTTCAAGCTGATGGCCACCCAGCACGGCACCTTCACCTTTGCCCGCGTCTACTCTGGTCGCGTGAACAAGGGTGATACGGTAATGAACTCGAACAAGGAGCGTAAAGAGCGCCTTGGTCGTATCGTTGAGATGCACGCACGGGACTCGAAGGACGTTGATTCCTGCGGTACCGGTGACATCGTTGCTTTCGTAGGTCTGAAGGACGTCATCACGGGTGAAACCCTGTGTGACCAGTTCAAGCCTGTCGTTCTTGACCCAATGCAGTTCCCTGAGCCTGTAATCGAGCTCGCAATCGAGCCAAAGACCAAGGGCGACCAGGAAAAGCTCGGCATCGCGCTGGGTAAGCTGGCTGCAGAAGATCCATCTTTCCGCGTCAACACCGACGAAGAAAGCGGCCAGACCATCATCGCGGGTATGGGCGAGCTTCACCTCGACATCCTCGTTGACCGCATGCGTCGCGAGTTCAAAGTCGAAGCGAACGTTGGCGCACCGCAGGTTGCTTACCGCGAGAGCATCACCAAGCGCATCGAGCACACCTATACCCACAAGAAGCAGTCCGGTGGTTCCGGCCAGTTCGCACAGATTTCTGTTGTGATCGAGCCTAACGAAGCTGGCGAAGGTTTTGGCTTTGAGTCCAAGATCGTCGGTGGTTCCGTTCCGAAGGAATACATCCCGGGCGTTGAAAAGGGCTTCCGCGACCAGTCTGGCGCCGGCACCCTGGCAGGCTTCCCGCTGATCGACTGGCGCGTTGAGCTGGTGGACGGCAAGACCCACGACGTCGACTCCTCTGTCGGCGCCTTTGAAATCGCTGCTCGTGCCTGTTTCCGCGAAGCCATTCCGATGGCTGGCGTACAGCTGCTTGAGCCGATGATGAAAGTCGAAGTTGTTACCCCTGAAGACTACATGGGCGACATCATCGGCGACCTGAACTCTCGCCGCGGCATGGTTCTGGGCTCCGAAGCTCAGACCGGCGGCGTTACTCAGATCAACGCGTTGGTGCCGCTGGCGAACATGTTCGGCTACATCAACACGCTGCGTTCCATGTCTTCGGGACGTGCACAATTCACCATGCAATTCGAACGCTACGAGCCGGTGCCAAAGGCTGTAGCCGAGGAAGTTGTGGCGAAGCTGGCCTGATTTCGGGCTAACCAGATTGAAGGGAAGAGGGGCTTCGGCGCCTCGGCCCGGACTTAGGACAGAAACCACGGGAACAAAGGGATAAGGACCCATGGCTAAGGAAAAGTTTGAGCGTAATAAACCACACGTGAACGTTGGCACCATCGGCCACGTTGACCACGGTAAAACCACCCTTACTGCAGCAATCACCAAGGTGATGTCTGAAGTATACGGTTCTGCAGCAGTGGCTTTCGACGAGATCGATAAGGCACCTGAAGAAAAAGCACGTGGCATCACGATTTCTACCGCACACGTAGAGTACGAGACTGACGCTCGTCACTACGCACACGTAGATTGCCCAGGCCACGCCGACTACGTAAAGAACATGATCACCGGCGCTGCTCAGATGGACGGCGGTATCTTGGTTGTAAACGCAGCTGACGGCCCAATGCCTCAGACCCGTGAGCACATCCTGCTCGCGCGTCAGGTTGGTGTACCTGCGCTGGTTGTGTTCCTGAACAAGGTTGATCAGGTTGACGACGAAGAGCTGCTGGAACTCGTTGAGATGGAAATCCGCGAGCTGCTGTCTGAGTACGAATTCCCAGGCGACGATATTCCAATCGTTAAGGGTTCTGCTCTTGCTGCTCTGGAAGGCCGTGACGACGAGATTGGTAAGAACCAGATCGTTGAGCTGATGAAGGCTGTTGACGAGTACGTTCCTGAGCCACAGCGCGCTCTGGACATGCCGTTCCTGATGCCAGTGGAAGACGTGTTCTCCATTTCCGGTCGCGGTACCGTTGTAACCGGTCGTGTTGAGCGCGGCGTGGTCAAGGTTGGCGAAGAAATTGAAATCGTCGGCATCCGTGAAACCCAGAAGACGACCTGTACCGGCGTGGAAATGTTCCGCAAGCTGCTGGATCAGGGCGAAGCTGGCGATAACATCGGCGCTCTGCTGCGTGGTGTTGGCCGTGAAGACGTACAGCGTGGCCAGGTTCTGGCTGCTCCTGGCTCCATCACGCCACACACCAAGTTCAAGGGTGAGGCTTACATCCTGACCAAGGACGAAGGTGGCCGTCACACGCCATTCTTCACCAACTACCGTCCACAGTTCTACTTCCGTACGACCGACGTAACTGGCGTTGTGACTCTGGAAGACGGCGTGGAAATGGTTATGCCTGGTGACAACATCACCATGAACGTTGAGCTGATCGCACCGATCGCAATGGACGAAGGTCTCCGTTTCGCTATTCGCGAAGGCGGCCGGACCGTTGGCGCAGGTGTTGTTGCGACCATCGTTGAGTAAGGACTGACGTCCTGACTTATGAGCGGGGCGGCTGTGATGCCGCCCCAATGCTCAGCCCAGGGGAGCCCTGCTTCCGAGCCGGAGACAAACCGGCGTTGAGATTGTTGGAATGTGCTGCGGCAGCGCAGCGAAATGTGAGCATCGCCCTTTGTTGGGCGGGCGAAGAGGACACTGATGGATAGTCAGAACATCCGGATCCGGCTTAAGGCCTTCGATCACCGCATCCTGGATAACTCCACGCGGGAGATCGTGAACACTGCCAAGCGCACGGGCGCTCAGGTCCGCGGTCCAATTCCGCTGCCGACACGGATTGAACGGTTCACCGTCCTGCGTGGTCCGCACGTGGATAAGAAGAGCCGCGAGCAGTTTGAAATTCGCACGCACAAGCGCGTGCTGGATATCGTTGACCCAACACCACAGACCGTGGACGCGCTGATGAAGCTCGACCTCGCAAGCGGTGTCGACGTTGAGATTAAGCTGCAAGCCTAAGGGCGCGGCTGATTAGTTAAGAACGCACGGAGAAAGAACCATGCGCACGGGTTTGATCGCACAGAAAATGGGCATGATGCGCCTCTTCACCGAAGACGGCACGCACCAGCCAGTAACAGTGCTGAAAATGGACGGCTGTCAGGTCGTTGCCCAGAAGACTACCGAACGCGACGGCTACAGCGCTGTTCAGCTCGGCTTCAACGAAGCCAAGCCAAAGAACACGTCCAAGCCGATGCGCAGCCACTTTGCCAAGGCGCGCGTGTCGCCGAAGAAGAAGCTGCTCGAGTTCCGCGTTCCTGAGGAAAACCTCGTTGAGGTTGGCGCTGAATTGGCGGCGGATCACTTCGTCGCCGGTCAGAAGGTCGACGTTTGCGGCACGTCCATCGGTAAAGGCTTTGCCGGTGCGATGAAGCGCTGGAACTTCGGCGGCCTGCGCGCGTCCCACGGTGTTTCGATCTCTCACCGTTCGCACGGCTCTACCGGCCAGTGTCAGGATCCAGGTCGCGTGTTCAAGGGCAAGAAAATGGCTGGTCACATGGGTGCGCGTCGGGTGACGACGCTGAACCTCGATCTGGTCGACGTTGACGTTGAACGCGGTCTGCTCTTCGTGAGGGGCGCTGTGCCTGGTTCCGAAGGCGGCTACGTAACCATCCGCGACGCAGTCAAGAAGGCTGCACCGGAAGGCGTTCCAATGCCTGCGGGCATCCGTGACCGCTCTGCGCCTGCTGCTCCTGCAGCGGAAGCTGAGGTTGAAGTTGAAACGCCTGCTGAAGACGGCGGCGAAGAGTAAAGAATGAGGGGCGCTGTTCGGCGCCTCCGGTAACGGCTTCAGCGGCTCCGGCCATGAAGCTCCAAAGCGAGGAGAAGCAGTTCCATGAAAGTGGATATGCTGACATTGCAGGGTGATAAAGCGGGCGAAGCGACCCTGCACGACGACATCTTTATGCTGCCGGTGCGTGCTGACTTGTTGCACCGCGCCGTGCGCTGGCAACAGGCTAAGCGCCGCGCGGGGACGCACAAGGTTCTGTCCCGGTCTGAAATCGCACGGACGGGCAAGAAGTTCGTTCGTCAGAAGGGTTCTGGTGGCGCACGTCACGGCTCTAAGCGGGTGAACGTGTTCCGCGGTGGTGGCGTCGTCCACGGCCCGACCCCACGCGATCACAGCTTTGACCTACCCAAGAAGGTCCGTGCGCTGGCTCTGAAGACTGCGTTTTCGGCCAAGAAGGCGTCCGGTGAGCTGACGGTCATCGACAGCGCCAAGATGGATGCACCGAAGACCAAGGCTCTGAAGGACGCGCTGGCCAAGTACGCTGGTTCGACCGTTCTGGTCATGGATGTTTCCATCGACGGCAACCTGCAGCTCGCAGCGAACAACATCGCTGGCGTTAACTGCCTGCCGACCGCTGGTGCTAACGTTTACGACCTTTTGGCTCACGAGCAGGTTCTGATCACCAAAGACGCAGCTGAAGCACTCGAAGTTCGCTTCGGTCTGCGTGAAGCAAGCGGGGAGTAAGGGCCATGTCACGCGGCTACATGCTGTCCAAGCGCGCCAAGGCAAAGCCAAATCTGGCTCTTTCCGG
The DNA here is from genome assembly GCA_049612785.1 of Alphaproteobacteria bacterium. Lineage (GTDB taxonomy): Bacteria > Pseudomonadota > Alphaproteobacteria > UBA7985 > UBA7985 > UBA7985. The sequence goes on from JBMZBW010000048.1 coordinate 17,439, forward strand.
TGAGCGTGCTTTCGAAGTTCTGCGTCGTCCGATCATCACGGA
>JBMZBW010000049.1:0-16780 GCA_049612785.1 Alphaproteobacteria bacterium
TCGGGCAAACACTAGCAGTGTTTCACGCTTGAGCAACTGCGGCTAAGAAGGCTCTGATCTTCGCAGGGTCTTTTGTGCCGCGTTCACCGTCTTTTTCTACCCCGGAAGACACGTCAACATATGTTGGTTGTGTCGCGGCGATGGCTTCTGCAACATTATCCGGGTTCAAACCGCCAGCAAGCATCCACGGTGTATTGCCAATTTTGGCGGTCCTGAGCACCCGATGGTCGAAGCTCAAGGCGTTCCCACCCGGCAGTTCAGCATTTTTCGGCGGTTTGGCGTCGAAGAGCAGACCGTCTGCGACTTTCCGAATGTCGGATACATGCTTCAGGTCAGCTTCCTCTGCCACTGAAACAACGGCGATAACCGGCAGTCCGGTACGTTGTCGGATGGCGAAAAATCTTTCAGCCCCTTCGTGCGCGTGAACCTGCAGCATATCCAGATCGACGGCCTGGGTTAGTGCATCGAGGTATTCGTCGGTCGGCTCAACCACCAAACCAACGCGGCTGATCCGTCCTTTGGCCTGCGTGCAAAGGGCTGATGCCGTCTCAAAATCCACGTTGCGCGGAGATTTTTCGAAAAACACGAAGCCCACGTGGGTCGCGCCGTTCTGAATGACTTCTTCGAGCATGTCAGCGGTCTTGATCCCGCAGATTTTGGCGTAACAGCGCGCAGGGAGCCGCACATCGTCTCCCAGAATTTTGTCTGCGATCAACCACGTCACGCCCAGAAAAACGACCAGTGCAATTCCTGATCCCAGCAAAGAGAGATAAGACCCCAAGGCTGCAAAAATGGGAAGATTAAGCACCGCGACAGCAATGCCGGCGGCCAGCACAAGAGCAGCAGCAGCTCGAATAGCGCTCAGTCCACGCAAAGCGCTCCAAGCGTGGAACGTAAAGGCCTTTTTGGGTCTGCGATGACGCAAGGGAACCACAGCCCAAGCGCGCACAAAAGCGTAGGCAACCAGCACGCCGCTCAGCGCGATCAGGATGTACAGCGCCGAACGATTCACGGCTGTCTGATCCAGCGCAGGCGCTTCGCGGGTTTCCACACCGATGGTCGCCAATTCACGGGGATCATTGGAGCCGTATTGGATGAAATCACCAACAGCAGCACCCAGGCTTCCCCACAGGGTTTCGCCGTCGCCGTAGGTGAGTAAGGAGCCCACCATTGTCAGGCCGATCCACCCAAAAACGGCTGCGAAAATAATACTGAAGCCCAATACGGTCGACCGCAGTCCGGGGCCGGACCAGAAGGCCGCTGCGCGTGTGCTGCCGCCGCCGAGCTTTCCCCGGCGCTGTGCCATCAGTCCGGTCAATTCCCACGCCGCCGCGTGGTACAACAGCGCCACCACACACAGGCCATAGATCGAGTTCTTGAGGTCCAGCAAGCCGGACTGAGCGCCAAGGTACACCGCTGCGGGCGCGACGGCTGCTGACCCGAAAATAATGATTTGTGAAAGGGTTCTGAGAACCGTCATCCAAGTCTTCTTTCTTGGTCTTAAACGCGCCGTGCGCCCGGTGCCCAGCCTGTTCTATTCACGAAGCACACCAGATTGATGATCGTGAACACGGCTACGCGCAGCAGGAACAGCGCTTGAGTGAGGATCATCACTGCAAAGTAGCCCAATCCAAAGGTTGGGAAAGAGGCCGTCCCCGTCTGCAGAGCCAACTGCGCAACCACCAGCGGCAGGGAAAACACCAGGTTGAGGCCAAGCAACAGCACGGTGATCCCGCCGGTTGCTCGAATGCTGTCGCCAAAGGTGTACGGCGCGCCCACGGCTGCGGCGGAAATGACAAAGCTGAAGCGGGTATACAGGTACAACTGGATCAGCGCCGGAACCGCGATGATAAACGGCGCGAGTTGTGATGTCGGCAAGTCGTCTCTGAACATCAGGTAGGCAACAAAACCGCCGCCCAGCAGAACGGCACCAAAGACGTAAAAGATCAGCAAACGAACGGCTACGGCACCAAAGGCGTCACGCCAGTCTTCGTCCAGCGTTGGTCGTCCGGATTTGGAGCCGATGCCCAGAAGCCGTGCGACATTGGTGGTGTAGTAAGCGCCAACGATGATTTCGATCAGGATCAGCGCAATGATGTCGATGATGATGGTTTCCGGACTGGCGACCAAATCCCGTGCACCGCGAAGATCGAGCGTAATGGCTGTGCCAATGTCGATTATCAGAGCCAGAATGAAGGGGATCAAAGCCACCGTCAGGAGAAGCCGCCACTGACCCAGCAGCCCATCAACAATCACTTGGCGCACAACACGGCCAGCCGAGAGCGGGGGGAACTGCCCCATGAGGCGGATAGGCTTAACCATGGGCAAGCTCGTCCAAAATTGCCTCAGCAGCGGCGCGAGGGTCTTTTGCCTTCGTGATGGGGCGTCCAATCACCAATGATGTCGCCCCATGGCTCATGGCTTGAGCAGGCGTGGCGACGCGGTTCTGATCGTTCAAATCCGCGCCTGCGGGACGAACCCCCGGCGTAATGAACGTGCCGGTGGGCAGTTCAGAATGAAGCTCGGATACTTCCAGCGGTGAGCAAATATAGCCCGTGATACCGCTGGATCGCGCCAGATCAAACAGCCGCCTGACGCGCTTGGCGGGCGAGGTATCGACGACACCCAGCCCGGCGAGATCGTCGCTGTTCATGCTGGTCAGCACTGTCACGGCCAGAAACTGGAAATCATCACGTTCGAGAGCGGGCAACGGTTCCAGCATCGCAGCACCGCCCGCAGCGTGGACCGTCGTTACCCGCACGCCGAGGTCAGCAATCCGGCTCGCGGCAGAGCGAACCGTATTCGGTATGTCGTGAAGCTTCAGATCCAGAAACACCGGATGGTTGGCTGCAAGCTTTCGCACCAGAGGCGCGCCGGACTGATAAAACAGCTCCATGCCGATCTTATAGCCGACATTCAAACCATCCAGCGCGCCCATCAAAGGCGCAACTTCGGCTTCACTCATATCCAGAGCGACGAAGACGGGAGGCAGGTTGGATGACAAAGGCTCAGGCATAAAAGATGCGGGTTTTTGTGAACGAGGATATGGACAAGGGCTTAACCTGTTAGCCCCCTTTATGCATAGGCTGGTTTTTGCTCATCACCTTTGTTTGAGAGCAAAACAAGGGCGAGCGTGTTTCAGATCATGGAAACTTCAACCCGCCGATTTGCCGCCAGCTCCGTACCAAATTGGTCGGTTTCACCCAGACCCTGCACGTGGAGCAGGGTGCTTGGCACGCGGTTTTCGATCAGAAAGTCAGCAACAATCCGGGCGCGCTCTTCGGATCGTTTCTTGTTCAGCCCTGCGTGACCGTCGGAAGAGGCGTATCCAAGGACCTGAATGGCGCAGTTGTTTTGTCGGTAAACTTCTGCAGCCTTTCGCAGGACTTCCTTGGCGACATCAGACAGATCAAGGCTGCTCGACGGGTAATCGATGATACTGACGCGCGGCGGCAACTCGTCCATCAGAGGGTTGGCTGAGCAGCGTTTGCCTGCGGAAGGCGTGGGTTTCACGACCACCCGGCGATTTGCTGCAAGGTCGCCAAACTGGTCTGTCTCACCGACATTTACCAGATGCACATTGGTGGCCTCCAAACCATTGAAAATGAGATTGGAGCGCACGGTCTGCGCCCGCATTTCCGAGAGCGCGTTGTTGGTCAGTGTCGTACCGTCAAACGACGTGTAGCCTGTAACGGTCAAGATGCAGTCCGAAGCGCTGGCAACTTGGCTCAGCGCTGTGATGGCTTGCTTGGCTGGCTCGGTCAGCGAAGATGACGTTGGCTCAAAGTCCATGATAACGAGTGTCTCGACACCGCTGCAGGCTTCAAAGGCGGCGTCCTCTGCCCTGACGGACCCCGTAATCAATGCAACGGTGATGCTGATCAAGCAGGCTTGGCCAAGTCGCTGCAGTGGTTTGAGTCTTTTGATGTTCAAATTATCCATCCTGCGGGATACGCGCGTTTTCGCGTGTCAGATCAGCCGAGCGCGTGGCGATTTTTGGGGTCGAAATCCTTACGTTTGCTTGTACCATGAACCAACAACAATTCCATTTCCAGATGGGCAGAAACTTGGCTCGCTCCTCACCTATCGTTGGAGTGAACCGGTTTGGGAGATACTCGAATGAGTTCAGGTCAATCCAACATCAGCGCGCGCGTGGGAATCATCATCATTGCCGGTTGTCTGATGGCGTTGATTTCGATGGGGGTGCGGTCTTCTTTCGGGCTGTTTGTTGCCGGCGCGCCTGATGCACTGGGGGTATCGTCTGGTGACTTCGGTCTCGCGCTGGGTTGGCAAAACCTGCTTTGGGGGCTCATGGGCGCTTATGCAGCCAGCCTCGTTGATCGCTTTGGTCCCATGTGGGTTCTGATTGCTGGATCGGTGATGTACGGGCTTGGCATCATTGGCATGCTGATCTTCCCCGGTACCACGTGGACCTATCTGTTCATGGGGGTTCTGGTGGGTGGTGGTGTGGCAGCGACCGGCTTTACGATCATTGCCATGAGCTTCAGCAAACTGGTTTCAGCAGAGCAGAGATCATGGGCGCTGGGCATGGGGACCGCTGCGGCGTCCTTTGGTCAGTTCGCGATAGGCATGCCCGCCGGTATCATGCTGCAGCAGATTGGCTGGGACAGCGCGCTCTACATTCTGGCGGGGATCACGTTCCTGATCATACCGCTTTCGTTCTTCTTTGCCGGGATTAAAGGCACGGCCTCGGACAAAAGTGCGGATGCAAACGCTGGTAGCTCGGCAGAGGTTTGGGCCGAAATCAAATTGGCGTTCCAGCACCGGGGTTACGTCCTGTTGTTCCTGGGGTTCTTCGTCTGCGGCTTTCACATCGCGTTTATCTATATCTATCTGCCAAAGTTCCTGATCGATCAGGGCGTTCAACCCCAATGGCTGAATGGATTTGGTGGTATTGGCGCCGTTGCTTTGGCTTTGGTGGGCATTTTCAACATCATCGGTGCCTATGTTTCCGGGCTGTTTGGCAAGAATGGACCGAAGAAACATGGCCTCGCCTTCATCTACGGCGCGCGATCAATTGTTATGGTGCTGTTTATCGTTTTGCCAATTTCACCGCTGAGCACTTTGATCTTTGCGGCCAGCATGGGCCTTCTGTGGCTGTCGACAGTGCCTCTGACACAAGGGATCGTCGCGCAGGTCTTTGGTGTTCGATACATGACCACACTCTACGCCATCGTGTTTATCTCCCATCAAGTTGGCAGTTTCTCAGCGACCTTCCTCGCGCGTTGGATTGAAAATGCAACGGGTGACCTGACGCTCATGTGGATCGTGGCGATCATCATGGGTGGGGTTGCGGCGGTTATCCATTGGCCAATTGATGAGAAACCACTTGAGCGCTCTGCGCAGCCTGCGGCCGGCTAGACCAAAATGAGCCAGTCGACTGTCGCATTCGGGGCTTTGACGCTGGGAACCTTGGCCCTGCTCGCCTTGTCGGTCATTCTGGCCATTGTCACGCGCTTGCCATCGACGACCAGTGGAACCGTGCTCGCCGTGTTTCCGCCACGCACCCCGGCGGACGAGGTTTTCGCAGCAATCGACGAGACCAATGCGCGGGTTATTCGAGCAACGCTGTTTTCAAATGCTTGGATCGTCGAAAACAATCAGCCTGACTTCGTCGCCCGCTTGACGAGTGCCGGTGCATTGGGCGCGTGGAAACCGGTATCCGGTGTATCTTTCGCGGTCGGAGGCTGCGGTTTTGGCGCTATCCTGTCCAATGATCCTGCGTTTGAAGTCCGACCGGCGTCGTAAAGCCTTCAGGATGTTGCACGAGCAATCCAAGACTGCATGGTCGTAAACCGGCACCCCTGGGCTCTCAATCCATCGATAATACCGGGTAGGGCTTCGATCCCTCGCGCGTGGATTGAATGCAGCAGGACGATGTCTCCAGGCTGACTTTTTTCCAACACCTGAGACGTGATGGCGGAGGCGGATTTGAGCTTCCAATCCAGGCTGTCGTTGGTCCAGTTGATGACGGTCATGCCATGACTTTTGGCCGTAGCCAGGATCCCAGAGTTGTAGTTGCCGAAAGGCGGTCGATACACCTTTGGTGCCAAGCCCAGGCTGTTGAACAGCTCAACGCCTTTGGCAAAGTCATTCTTCACCGTTGCAAGGGACTCAGCCCGAAGGTTCTTGTGGTCCCAAGAGTGGTAGCCAACCTCATGGCCTCGCGCCTTGGCTTCTTTGGCGGTGTTAGGGTTGGCCTTGACCTTGTTGCCGACAAAGAAGAACAGAGCCTTGACGTTCTTTGCGTCCAGAATGTCGTAGATCTGGGGATCACGCGTATGGTGCGGGCCATCGTCAAAAGTCATGACGCAGGGATAAGTCCCATCGGCATTCTTCATGTCCTTCGGACCCTTGGTGAAAGCCAGATCGGGACCAATAAAACGCTCAAAGGCCCCCGTTACGCTTTTGGTGGACTTAATCGTTGTCGGGTCCAGTGGCGTTGCAAGGGTATGGTTTGGCGCGGCGTTCGTGCCTGTGGTGCCCGATGAAATGACAGTCCGAGAAACTACGCGACCATAGGGGCTTTGCAGGCCGTTTTGATCTGCCGCAGCCTGCGCTTGCGCGGCTTGCTCCGCTCTGCGGATGGCGATGTATTGGTTCAGCTGCACCTGGGTCATCATAAAGATTCCCTGGTCGGTCTGAATTGCAAATTTTTGCTCATCGGGTTTGGCATCTTTGTCCAGAGCATTCTGGTCCAAAGGTGCATCACCACCCTGCAGCAACACCCGCTCGCCATTGTCAGCAAACATTTCTGAAATGTCTTTGCCTGCCAACTCGGGGTCCGTAGCGGCACCCTCGAAGGTCGCACTGCAGCCAGACAGCAGCATCAGGAAAGCTCCGCTCACAGCGGCAGAAAAACGCATAAAGTCAAAAACCCCAAAGTATCACGACTGGAGAACCATGAATTAATGGCAAAAACAATATCAATTGCTAAAAAGCGTTACTTTTCCAATTTATGCGGCGTGATCAGTCGGTTGCGCCGATTTTGGTTCAGCCAATTCGGGGGATCGGTTTCTTGAGAGCTTGGACAGCTTTCGTTGGATGTCCGCCAGATCCTTGCGCAGGTCTTCCAGCCGACGCTCCTTGCGCCTCAGCTCCTTTTCGAACTTCGGATCTTTCTTGTTTTCCAGAACCAGTCGACCCATGCGAATTTCATCTTCAATGGCGTAGCTGAGTTCGCGTTTGCGGGTGAAAGCTTCGGCCAGGCGTGCGCCGAAATCATCGCGCTCGGCAGCAGAGGCTTCATCACGCAGGTTGCGGATGCCGGATCGAACGTCCTGAAACTCAGCCCAGAGGGACTGATCCGCCTCTCGTCCCGCACTGCCGGTTTGCTTCCATTCAGCCATGACCGCGTCCACGTGCTCATCGAGTTCCTTGACCGAAGCCCCGGTTGGCGGATGGCTCAATCGGTCCAAGAGCGCGCGCTTGCGGAAGTTGTTGGTTTCGCGGCTTTCATCCAGTGTTTCAAAGAATGCTTTTCGGGCTTCATTCACAGCCTTGCGAGAGTCTCGAAGTTCACTGCTGATCCGTCCAGCCTCATCCGAAGCAAGGCGACCCAGTTCCTTGAGCCGTGCGAGGGCAGTTTCCGCGCTGGCCATGCCGGTTTTCGCCATGTCCTCGACACTGCGCCATTCCTTGAGTGTGCTGACTTGCGCTGGCAGTTGCTGGGCCTGCTGCAAATGAGCTCGCGCTTCTTGGGCAAGCACGCCAATTTGGGAGCGCCGTTTTTCGACTTCCCGGTCTGCGCGCCAGTGAAGTTCATCAATGCGGCGACGAAGTCTGTCCGTGATGTCACGGTTGGACCCAGCTGTTCGCGTCTCCAAGGCCGTTACGGTTTTAGACAAGGCTCGCAAGGTCTTTCCGTCCGACAGGGCATCAGTGTCATTGGCGAGGGTGTCGAAAGTGACCTCCAAGGATGCAGCTTCCTGCTCCATCTCAGCGCGCAGATCCTGCGTTTCGGTTTCAAAGGTCTGGATATCCTGCTCAATAGCCGCAGCCATTTGTGTGAACTGCTGGTGGAGCTCCGGTTCCTCCGGACCGCCGGCTTTGGCCCAAGCCAGTTGCAGTTCCCGCAGCTTGGAATGCATGTTCTGGCGCTGTGAACTGGACATCAAGTCAATCAATTCATCAAGAACAGCCTGTCGTTCAGCCGCAAAAACCTCTGGCTGTTCTTCAGCCATTTTTCTGCGAACAGTCGCAGCCTCCAAAGCTGCGAGGTAACGACGGTCGAGAACGGTGTCGTGTACGGTCCCTGCGGACCCTGACTGTGACCACTCCGCCGCCAGTGCATCTATTTGCACTTGCAGCCCACCGGGTGCTGCGCTGCTCAGCGCTTCCATCCGAGCAATGACGTCACGCTTTTGGTTCCATTGCTCCTGCGTCCTGTGTTCCAACTCAGCTTCCAGAGCGGAAAAACGGGTCTCCAAGACAGTCAGATCCCCCAGACCCGGCGTGTCACGCAGATCGTTTTTGAGTTGGGCGATTGTGCCTTCCAGCTCAGAAATCAGGGCATCCGGCGCATTGATCGCGGCTTCGAGCGCAGAGAGTTCGGCGGCACGTTGCTCATAGAGCGCTTTGGCATCCGCCAGCGCTGCAGCCTTGGAGCCCTTGTTCGCCCGCGCGACAACACGACCGCCTTCTGTCAGGCGGACGTTTCCGCTCTTATCAACATAAGCAAGCTCAGTGGTTTGAGGTGCTGTGTTCGGCTTTGTCGATACTCGGGTTTTTGTGGCCGCTGCGGTCGCACTGCTGCGACGGCGTTTTTCGCGTCGCCGCTGGTTCTCTCGTTCTTCAGCCGCGTGCGGATTCTTTCGCGGCGCCCATAACCAACGCCAAGCCGCTGTAATAGGAGAGAAAATGCCTCTACTTGAGTCTCTGGACTTCACGTTCGGTCTATCCCTGATCGAAAGTTTGCACGAACATAGTTTGATCTTTATCTACATTTACATGATTTAGCCTGAGCCGGCGCGGATAAAAAAGTGCTGAACTCTTATAATCTCATGTTGGGTGGTTTTATGCGTCAATGCCTTCGTGTTCTGAAAGACCTCGCTTGCGCGGCTCTGATCGGCACGGGGTTCACGCAGTCGGCTTGGGCGCAAACAGAGGCGGCGGGTCTCACCATTGCTTCGTGGGGCGGGTTTTACCAGAAGGCACAGACGCAAGTGCTGGCCCAGCCTTTTGGGTTTCAGTCCGGCCAGACCGTTAACGTCGTGACCTATACCGGGCATCCGAACGAAATTCGTCAGAAGGTCTCGACCTATCGCGAAAGTGGTGAGCCGGTCGCGTGGGACGTGGTTGACCTGGAACGCGCGGATGCTGAAGCGCTATGCTTCCAGGGTTACCTGCAACCCATGCAGCATGAACTGATGGGCATTCAGGATGTTGAAACCGACTTCATCAACGGTTCGATTGGCTTGTGTTGGGTTGGCAACGTGGTCTGGTCCCAGAGCTTTGGCTTTGACCGCCGACTTTTCAGCGGTGCAGAGCCCTATGCCCTCACAGACGCCTTTGACCCTGTGCTGTTTCCTGGTCGCCGCCTTCTGACGACCTCGGCACAAGTGGTTATGGAGCTGGCGTTGTTGTCGGAAGGTGTTTCATCCGAGCGGGTGTACGAGCGGTTAAGCACGCGCGAGGGTGTGGCAGAAGCGCTGGCGGTGCTGAACCGGGTGCGCGGGAATGTGCAATTCATCAACTCTACCGATGAAATCTTTAAGCTGCTGAAAACCGGTCAGGGCAGCATTGGTCTGATCCATCATTTTGATGCTTTGAGGGAGCTTCGGTCGTCGGGTCTGACTATTGGTTACCTCTGGGATAGCCACGTTATTGATCTGGATGTTTTTGCCATACCTGCCGGCGCGCGAAATCCAGCGCTGGCATCTGACTTCATCGCCAATGTTTCTCGAGGGGCCTATCAGTCTGCGATGGCAACAGTAACAGGCTATGGCCCAGCGAGGCTTTCCGCTGCGGCTGCCGCCCGCGAAGACCTGCGCGAGTGGCTGCCGACGGGACCGGAGAACGTGAATTTTGGCCTGCTGTTCCGCCCGGATTTCTGGACATCGCCCGAGGGCGAAGCGGCGCAGGCATCCTACGATGCTTGGCGGGGTTCAGTGACGGGTACGCTCTGAGGAGAGCCCCTATCAGGTGTCGATTGCGTCCAGAGCGACCATTCCAGCCAGCACCAGCCCTGCCAAAATGACCCCCAGCACAACCAGCACAGCCACTTTCCACCACGACACGGGACGCTCGCCCTGAACCTCACCCGTTCGCGCATTGACCACAAAGCGATAAACCTTGTTCTGCCAGCGGAACGCAGACAGGTAGGTCGGGAGCAGGACGTGCTTGAAGGTCGTGTCGTCGTATTGCGTTTCCAGCCGGGTGATGCGCTGCCGATCACCGCCGATGGAGCGACGCACATCGCGCTCAATCGCAATCTGCATGATCCGTTTGGCTTCCGTGAAACCCTCTGCCAGCGGCACCTGATAAGCCTCTGAGATGTAACCTGCGAGGTATTCATCTGCGTAAGGTTTCTGGTTTTCCAGATCCCAAGGTGTCAGGCGGGAGAGGTACTTGCTGGGCAGAGAATGGGACGATGGCACAAGCACGTCGTCAAACATGCGCGCCACCCGTCCACTTTTAGGTGTCCAGCGGACGCGGGTTTCTGTTCGCTTGTTCTCGCCGCTTCCAACGGTGACGGTGTAGGTGTCTCCTCTGAAACCCTGATACTGCGATGCTGTATCGGCGTCATAGGTCCAGTACGGCAGGTAGATCCCCTTGAACTGATCGTCAGCGTTGGTGTGCCTGCGCATGGTCTCCGGCGCGAGCCAGGAGCGTCGCAGCCACCGTTGGGTGGCCAGACGCGCGTCCTTTGCCGTCAACTTGAACGGCAGCACGGCGTCGGGCGTCAGGCGTCGTACCTGAACCGGGTCAACGACAACCGGTACAGCACAAAAAGGACACCGTCCCGCCGTTTCATTCTTGGCCAGCGTAAATTCAGCCGCACAGCTATCGCACTTGACCGACGCCACGTGCTCGGTGGCATGATTGCTTTCCAGATCGCGCAGGGCACTGTCGAGGTCGTTCTCGATAATTTCGCGCGCGTCATGGTGCAGCGGATTAACGTGCCCGCAGTAGTCGCAGCCCAAGGCATCCGCGCCCGGCTTATAGGCCAGCAGCGCACCGCAATTCTGGCAGGGGTAATCCTGCCGCTCGAGGGTTGTTGTTTCGCTGTTTGGTGCTGAGTCCATGGGAATTTCCCCGTTTATTCTGCTGGACGCAAGATTGAAGAAAGGGGGCGCTCGGCCCCCTTTTTGTTTGTCGTCTTAAAGCGACGGAGGCGCTTGGGGGACGGGTGGAGGCGCGACGTCAAACAACCGCGCGATGGCCGGAACGTCCGACGCCTTGGTCCACGCTGCCATCCCCGCTGCCCAGACCAGAGCGTCACGATGCAGGCGACCAGCCGCGATTTCATCGTGAAGGGCATGCCCCTGAAACGGTCCGGTCTGTGTCCCGTTTACGGCGATGTAATAAGACGGCTCTGAGGGCAGCGGCGGCGGCGCTGCTGCTGCAGCTGGTGATGCGGCTCCCGCGGGGGAGAAGGCGGCAGCCATTTGCTGCGCCATAGCCAGCCCCATACCCATTCCGGCACCCGTGGCCGCAGCACCACCGGCTTCACCCTCCGCTGTCAGGGACTCAGCAGCCTGGAACTTCATGTATTTGTTCAGATCGCCAATCACGCCCATCGAAGAACGCTTGTCCAGTGCTTCTTCCACGTTGGGCGGAAGGGAAATGTTCTCGATCAGCAACTTCTGCAGATCCAGACCATAGGCGGCAAAATCCGGTCCAACGAGGCTGGTCAGGAAGTCGCCCAATTCCATGTAATTGGCCGCCAGATCCAGCGCCGGTATTTTGGCCTTTCCCAAACCAACAGCAACCCGGCTGACGATCAGATTACGCAGCTGGTTACTGACTTCATCGACAGAAAAACGGCCATCGGTGCCCACGACTTCCCGCAGGAACTCAACCGGGTCGGAGACGCGGATTTCATAGGTTCCAAAGGCGCGCAAGCGTACCGGACCAAACTCTGCATCGCGCAGCATGATCGGGTTCTTCGTTCCCCACTTGAGGTCGGAAAACCGTTTGGTGTTGATGAAGTAGACTTCGCATTTGAAGGGGCTTTTAAAGCCGTATTTCCATGACTGCAAAGTGCTCAAAATCGGCAGGTTTGCCGTTTCGAGTTGCCACAGGCCCGGGTCGAACACGTCAGCGACTTCGCCTTCGTTGACCATAACCGCCACTTGTCCTTCGCGGACTGTGAGCATGGCGCCATACTTGATTTCGTTGCCTTGGCGTTCAAAGCGGTAAACCATTGTATCGCTGCTATCATCGGTCCATTCGATGACATCAACGAACTGACCGCCGAAAATTCCGAATGCCATTTTTGGCGTTCTCCTTGTTTGTTTTCAAACAACCACCGGGGAGGGCAGCTTAGTTAGCGTCTACAGCAGATTGGCCAGCCTCAATGGCGGCTGCGGAAGCTGATTTCAGCACCGCCTTCAGGTCATTTTCCATAGACTGCATGGCGACCACGGCCTCAGCGCGCTTTTTCTTGGCTTCCTCAGCGATGACGAGCGAGTCATTGATCGCGCCGATCAGGCTATCGTTTGCCTCTTGCACGGTTTCGATATCAAAGACCCCTCGTTCAATCTGTTCACGCACCTGAGCGTTACCCGCACGGAGGGTATCTGCGTTCGATTTCAGAAGATCGTTGGTCAGATCCTGCGCGGCTTCAACGGCCTGACCGGTCTTAGCCATATTGTGAATGGCAATGGCCTGAGCCAGCTGCTGCTGCCAGAGAGGTTTGGTGTTCACGACGATAGAATTGATCTTGTTCACCAAAGCCTTGTCGTTTTCCTGAACAAGACGGATTGAGGGCAGGGACTGCATGGTCACCTGACGCGTCAGTTTCAGGTCATGGACGCGGCGTTCCAGATCATCGCGTGCAGCGCGCAGATCACGGACCGCTTGTGCGTCCAGCATTTCACCGGTTTCTTCAGCCTTGGCTTCGAGTGCGGGGATTTCCTCAGCATCCAGCAAGGCCAGCTTTTTCTCACCAGCGTCAATCCAGAGTTCCAGATCGTGGAAGTAGTCGAGATTGGCATCGTACAGCTTGTCCAGCTTCTCGATGTCGGTGAGCATCACGGTCTTATGCTTTTCCAGATCAATTTCGATCTGATCCACTTGGTTTTGCACGGTATCGAACTTCGATTGAAACCGAACCAGATTGTCCTGTCCCATACCAAACAGACGCATGAAGAAATTCGGCTTGCGGTTCGGGTCGAGCGAACGGGCGTCAAAGCCCTTGAGCGCAGACACCATGTTTGTCAGGGCGTCACCCGCGGGACCTACGTCCTTGTTCCGCACACCGTCGAGCATGGAGGAAGAAACCGTGGTGAGCTCCTGCTGCGCCTTGGAACCAAAGAAAATGATCGAGTTCGTATCGGACATGTCCAGCTCGGACATGTACTTGTTGACCATGGCCTGATTGGTTGGGTCATCCATGTCGATAGGGACCAGGGCCGTGTTGGTCACGGAGCCGTCCTCAGCGACGTCAGGAAAAATGACTTCAGCAACGACGGTTTTTGTTTCGGTAGCCATTGGAGTAGATCCTTCTTGGTTTGGCTCGGAAGACGGAGGCTCTGCTACAGGCCTTCTCGTTCCATTTGTTTGCGTAGGACGTCGAGCTGGACTTCGAGGTCGATTGAATCTTCGGCGTCCAGACGTTGTTTTTGGTCAGCAAAAGACTTTTCGATGACATCAAGCGTGGCATTGAAATCGCTGCGGTGGGCTTCCGCTTTGCCTTTGGCTTCAGCAGCGGCAAAGTGCTCTACCGACGTGGTGGCCCGCTCAAGATAGGTGGCCATGAACCGCCTTGCCCGCCGAATATCGCCGGGGTCGGCAAGGATACCTTCGAGCACGCTTTCTGCTTGATTGGCAATGCGGTCCACCTGTGCCTGATCTTTGGTTGAAGACAGCTGTGCGCCGCTGGTCCTCATCCGCTTCACGTAGCCATGGGCCTCCGCCAACTGCTTGCGCAGATCGGCCATATCAATGCCGGCGACTTTCTCGCGCAGGCCATTTGTGCTGCTTTCAGCGCCCGTGGCCGTGAACAGACCCAGCCACAGCCCAATAGCACCAAGCACGGCAACGCCAGCAGCCTGCGCAACTCCCGCCGGGCCAGCGACACAGGTCAGGAACAAAGCACCCACCAGAGCAACCAAGCCCAGACTCAAAATCAGGGTCGGGCTGTTCAGCGCGGCTTCGACACCGCCGGACTGCCGTGTTTTCAGGCCTTGGCGAACCAGACCGATCCCTGCGAGTTGCAAGGCAATTGCGGCCAACAGGACGATGGCGGCATCAATGTCGGCGCTGACGGTCTCAATGATCAGCGCCAGCCCCATGACGGGCAGAGGCAGGCCGATCAGCCAGCGGGCAATACCGGTTTTCACGCCGCCCGAAGCGGCCTTGGAGACGGTATCGGAGGGGTCAGCGTAGGCCCCGGCTTTCATCGATTTTGATGAAACACGTTTTCCCTGAGACATGGCTTAAATCACCGATCCGGTGATGGCAGCGAACGCGGTCACAACGGCAAGAATCACGTATACCGCGAGACCAAGGTTTCGAAGTGTTGGCGAGTTCATAGGCAAGCCTCCCCTGAAAATAGTGCGGTCCCGTAAGCTTCTTCATAAATCGGAATTGATTCCGTTTTATGCAAGAGTTCTTTCTCAGAATGTCAGGGGTAACTTTTCTGCTAGATGCCCCAAATGAAGGCAATCAAGGGCGTTCCGATGAGAATGATGAGGATTTCGAGCGGTAGACCCATCCGCCAATAGTCCCCAAATTTGTAGCCACCCGGTCCCATAACCAGCAGATTATTCTGGTGACCAATCGGCGTAAGGAAAGCACAGGACGCGCCCAACGCAACGGCCATCAGGAAAGCATCCTGAGAAGAGCCAATTTCATTGGCAACAGTCGCCGCAATGGGGGCCATAACCACGGCTGTTGCGGCATTGTTCATGATGTCAGACAGGGTCATGGTCACGAACATGATGATGGCAAGCAGAATGAGGGGTCCAAAGGCACCCGCAGTTGTCACCACGCCTTCAGCAATCAGCGCAGTTGCGCCCGTTTTTTCCAAAGCATCGCCCAAGGGTATCATTGCGCCGAGAAGCACAATGATCGGCCAATCAATGGCTTGATACAGCTTTTGCGGATCGATCTTGCCGAACAGCAGCATCCCGACAACGGCAGCGGCGAAAGCAATGGCGACCGGCACACCCAGCAGTGCCGTTGCTGCAATAGCGAGGGCAAAAAAGCCAAGCGGTGCCCAGTCTTCTTTCTGGTTTTGACCCAGCATCAGAGCGCGCTGTGCCAGAGGAACAGCGCCCAGATCGTTGATGGTATCCGGCAGCGTTGAGGGCTCACCCTGCAACAGCAATACATCACCCGCCCTCAGCCTCACCCGTCCAATGCGGTCCTGGATCGGTGTGCCTTCTCGCGCGATGGCGAGCAGGTTCGCGCCGTACTTGCGTCGCAGGTACAGACTGCGCGGTGAGCGCCCTTCGACCCGCGATCCGGGCAGAACCACGGCCTCCATCAGCGCCGCGTGTTCGGATGTCATGTGTTCTTCGATGAATTCGTCAGCCCCGGCTAACTCCAGCTTTTGCGCGGCCAGAAAGTCCTGCAGCACGTTTGGTCCGGCCTGGATCATCAGGATATCGCCCTTGCGGATATGACGCAGGCGTAGGTTACCGAACAGTTTGGTTGCCCCGCGGATGATCCCCACAACCTGAATCCCGCCATCAGAGAGGCTTTCAAGCCGGAAGATCTGCTCATTGATCAGAGGATGATCTTCAGGGACCAGAATTTCCGTCACGTAATCCTTGATTTCGAAGTGTGCCGTCTCCCCCTGTGGCGGCTTGCGCTTGGTGGGGATCAGCCGCCACCCGATCAGCAACAGAAAAACCAGGCCCACAAAGGCAAGGACACCGCCTACCGGTGAAAAGGCGAACAATCCGAAAGGTTCGCCTGTGATCTGCTCTCGGTAGTTAGAAACGATAATGTTCGGCGGCGTACCAATGAGCGTCGTCAAGCCGCCCAGAATGGTACCAAACGATAGGGGCATCAGGATTTGGCTCGGGCGTTTGGACAGAGAAAGCGCCACCGGCATCAGCAGTGCCAGCGCGCCGACATTGTTCATAAAGCCCGAAAGCAGGGCTGCGATCCCCGTTAGCATGGCCATAAACAGCAATGGACGGTCAGAAACGCTTTCCAGCGGGCCTGCAAGACGATCAATCACGCCACTATCCTGAATGGCCTTGGAGATAATCAGCACCAGCGCCACGGTAATGACCGCGCTTTGCGAGAAACCCATGAAGGCATCGCCCGACTGCACAACACCCAGCAGAACCGCAGCAACAAGGGCGGTCAGGGCGACCACGTCATAGCGAATGCGGCCCCAGATGAAGGAGATCATGGCGAGGCCAAAAATCGCGAAGATCATGGCCTGATTGACTGACAAGATGGCTGTATCGGTTTGCATGCCGCTTAGTTAATTGGATTTGCGTTGCAAAGCGAGACCCTGCGTTCATAGCCGACACGCTGAAACGAGCGGAAAACGATGATTGCAGGCTGGAACGAACCGACCTATAAGCGGCTGCATCGTGTTCCTGAGCAAGGCTCGGAAGAACACAGAGCGCGG
>JBMZBW010000050.1:0-16564 GCA_049612785.1 Alphaproteobacteria bacterium
ACGTCGCAAGCGATTTGGCGCTGTATTCCACCGCGCGGCGACATGGTCGAAAGACACAGCGCGATGTTCTCTACACTTTCTTTTGGGACGGGCAGCACAATACTCTCGACCACATCCTTGTTTCCCGTCACTTCATGCCCGACTGGATGCGGGAGGATTGGGGATCACCAGCGGTCGGGGATGTCGGTTCGCTGCGGGTGTTTAACGATCATTTGATGGACGACATGCTGGATGAGCTGGAGCACTGGCAAGTGTCCAAGTATCACGCTCGTAAATCAGATCATGGTCAGGTTGTCGTACGGCTGGATTGGAACCGCCGCCCGAAGACGGCGGATCAGTCCTAGACGAAAGAGATTTTCTCGACTTCGTAGTAGCGCGTGCCTTTCGGCGTTGTGACTTCGGCAGATGCGCCGACTTCCTTGCCGATCAAGGCGCGCGACAGCGGTGAAGAGACGGAAATTTTTCCCGCCTTCAGGTCCGCTTCGAGGTCGCCAACGATCTGATAGGTCACAGGCTCGTCGGTTTCTTCGTCAACCAGATCAACGGTTGCGCCAAAGACCACTGTGTCGCCTGACAAAGTGGAGACGTCGAAGACCTCAGCCCGGCCAAGCGTTCCTTCGAGGTTCGCAATTTCGCCTTCGATGAAGCCCTGTTTCTCCCGCGCGGAATGGTATTCCGCGTTCTCGGACAGATCGCCGTGCTCACGTGCTTCAGCAATCTGCTGAATGATTGCGGGTCGTTCTACAGACTTAAGATGCTTCAACCGGGTTTCGAGGCGTTCGAAACCTTCTTTGGTGAGTGGAAACTTTTCCATCTGCTGTAAGTCCTCCGTTTGGCAGGGACCGGGGTCGTCTTGGGTTGATTAATTAGGGCTCAAGCTGCGTAAGACTGCAAGGACGCAACTGTGAGGGCGCCTGTCTGCGACGCTTTTATCGCTTGTGCAACCGCAAAAGCGCTCGCCAGGGTCGTATGATACGGGATTTTGCGGGTCAAAGCGGTTCTACGGAGGCTTTTCGAGTCATCGATGGCCTTTTGACCTTCAACGGTATTCACCACAAGGTGAATTTCCTCATTGATCATTGCGTCGACTGCGTTCGGTTGTCCTTCGTGCACTTTGTTGACGTGCGCGCACTCCAAACCAGCTTCGCGAAGCGTATTGCACGTGCCATCGGTGGCAAGCAGGGTGAAGCCGGCATCGATGAACATAGCGCCCAGCTCTGGCAAGCGCGCCTTGTCGTGATCGCGCACAGACAGGAAGACGACGCCCGAACTCGGTAGCTTCACGTTTGCCGCGAGCTGCGCCTTGAGGAAGGCGTGTGCAAAGTCTTCGTCCAGACCCATGACCTCACCGGTGGAGCGCATTTCAGGGCCAAGCAGAACATCAACGCCCGGGAAACGATCAAAGGGGAAGACCGCTTCTTTGACCGCCATCTGGCCCGCGTTGTGCGGCTTGGGTGGCAGCTGGGCGAGGGTCTCGCCCGCCATGATGCGTGCGGCAATCTTCGCGACGGGAACGCCTGTTGCCTTGGCAACGAAAGGCACCGTACGGCTGGCGCGCGGGTTCACCTCGAGCACGTAAATCGTATCGCCCTGAACCGCGAACTGCACGTTCATCAGGCCTCGGACGTTCAGCGCTACTGCAAGCTTTTCGGCTTGGTCTTTGAGCCGCTCCACCAGATCGTCGGAAAGCGAATAGGGGGGCAGGGAACAGGCGCTGTCGCCCGAATGGATCCCGGCTTCTTCGATATGCTCCATGATCCCGGCGATATAGACCTGTTCGCCATCACAGATAGCGTCAACGTCGACCTCAATGGCATCCCTCAGGTAGCTGTCGATCAAAACGGGGTTGTCGCCGGAAACCTTCACCGCTTCAGAAACGTATTTGCGCAGCCGTTCGGTGTCGTTGACGATCTCCATCCCGCGACCGCCCAAAACGTAGGAGGGGCGAAGCAGGACGGGGTAGCCGATCTTTTCAGCGACGGCTTCAACTTCTTCCGGCGTGCGGCCCAGGCCGTTGGACGGCTGGAGCAGGCCAATATCGTTCAACAGCTTCTGGAACCGCTCCCGATCTTCGGCCAGATCAATGGCGTCAGGGGAGGTGCCAAGGATCGGAACCCCGGCCTTTTCCAGCGCTGCAGCAATTTTCAGCGGGGTTTGACCGCCAAATTGCACGATCACGCCTTTGAGCGTCCCGCGTTCTTGTTCCTTGCGCGCAATCGAGAGCACGTGCTCTTCAGTCAAAGGCTCGAAGTACAGACGGTCAGCGGTGTCGTAGTCGGTCGAAACGGTCTCAGGGTTACAGTTGACCATGATCGTCTCATAGCCCGCTTCCTTAAGCGCGTAGCAGGCATGGACACAGCAGTAGTCGAACTCGATGCCTTGCCCAATCCGGTTTGGACCGCCGCCCAGAATCATCACTTTTTCCCGGTCGGAGACTTCCGCTTCGCACACAGGCGCGTTGAAACGGTCATCGACGACGGTGGAATAGAAATAGTTGGTGTTTGACGGGAACTCAGCCGCGCAGGTGTCGATCCGCTTGTAGACGCGGGTGCCTTTGCCGGGACCTTCGAGCACCAGATCCTGAATCTCTCGCAGGAACCACGGGTCAATCTTGGAGGCGTTGTGCACGTCCTCGACGCTCATTCCCGCGCGCAAAGCGGTACAGACAGCCAGAATGCGGGTTGGCGTCGGTGCGCGCAGATGCGCCGCAACAGCGCCGGGGTCTGTGATGGCACCGTTCTCGATTCCGGGAACGTCGATATCGTCCGCGCCCTGTAGCCCGGTTTCCAGACCAATAAGCGCTTTGTGGAAGCTTTCCTTGAAATCACCGCCCAGGGCCATGACTTCGCCGACCGATTTCATGGCTGTGGTCAGGTTGGACTGAGCGCCCGGAAACTTTTCGAAGGCAAAACGCGGTATTTTGGTGACCACATAGTCGATGCTCGGCTCAAAAGACGCCGGGGTGACCTTGGTCATATCGTTTTGCAGCTCGTCCAGGGTGTAACCCACCGCCAGCTTCGCGGCGATTTTGGCAATCGGGAAGCCTGTGGCTTTGGACGCCAGCGCCGAAGACCGTGACACGCGCGGGTTCATTTCGATGACGATCAGGCGACCATTGTCCGGGTTGACCGCGAATTGCACGTTCGAACCACCGGTATCCACGCCGATTTCTCGCAGAACCGCGATGGAGGCGTCGCGCATGATCTGCAGCTCTTTGTCAGTCAGGGTCAGGCTCGGCGCGACCGTAATGGAGTCGCCCGTATGGACGCCCATGGGGTCGATGTTCTCGATGGAGCACACGATAATGCAGTTGTCCGCGTTGTCGCGCACCACTTCCATCTCGAATTCTTTCCAGCCCAGAATGGATTCTTCGACCAGAACCTCCGTCACGGGCGAAAGCCGCAGGCCGCCTGCGAGCATTTCGAGGAATTCTTCACGGTTATAGCAAATCCCGCCGCCTTCACCGCCCAAGGTAAAGGACGGACGCAGGATCGCCGGCAGTCCGGTCTTGGCCAGCGCTTCTTCGGCCTGTTCCATGGTGGTCACGAGCAGGGAGCGCGGGCTTTCCAGCCCGATCTTGTCCATGGCATCGCGGAACTTTTGGCGGTCTTCTGCCTTTTCAATGGATTCAGCACGCGCACCGATCAGCTCGACACCGTATTTTTCCAATGTGCCGTCGTAGTGCAGCGCCAGACCAGTGTTCAGGCCCGTCTGCCCGCCCATCGTCGGCAACAGCGCGTCGGGGCGCTCCTTTTCGATGATCTTGGCGACCATTTCCGGGGTGATGGGCTCAACATAGGTCGCGTCGGCCAGATCCGGGTCTGTCATGATGGTTGCGGGGTTGGAGTTCACCAGAATGACCCGGTAGCCCTCTTCCCGCAGCGCCTTGCACGCCTGCGCGCCGGAGTAGTCGAATTCACAAGCCTGACCGATGACAATCGGACCAGCGCCGATGATCATGATCGAGTTGATGTCAGTACGTTTAGGCATCCATCATCTCCATGAAACGATCGAACAGGTAGTGTGAGTCGTGTGGGCCGGGACTGGCTTCGGGGTGGTACTGGACCGAAAAGGCGCGGTATTTCGTCGAGCGGATGCCTTCGTTGGTCCCGTCGAACAGCGACACGTGGGTCGCCTCCACGTCGCTGGGCAGGCTTTCGATCTCAACGGCAAAACCGTGATTCTGCGAGGTGATTTCGACCTTGCCCGTGGTCAGGTCCTTGACGGGATGATTTCCGCCCCGGTGTCCCTGATGCAGCTTAGAGGTTTTGGCCCCGAGCGCCTGCGCAAGGATCTGGTGACCCAGGCAAATCCCGAAAATCGGGGTTCCGCTTTCCAGCACACCTTGCACCGCACCAACCGCGTAAGCACCGGTTGCCGCCGGATCGCCCGGACCGTTGGAGAGAAAGACGCCATCAGGCTTGTGGCTGAGGATTTCTTCAGCCGTGGTTGACGCCGGAACAACCGTCACGTCACAGCCGCGTGCAGCAAGGTTGCGCAGGATGTTCAGCTTGGCACCAAAATCGACAGCGACGACCTTCTTTGTCGGGGCCGTCATTTCGCCAAAACCGTCGGTCCGGCTCCACGTGGTTTGGGACCACTTGTAGGTCTGGCCGGTGGTGACTTCCTTTGCGAGATCCAAGCCCTTGAGCCCAGACCAGGTGCTGGCTTCTTCAAAAGCGGCTGTCAGGTTGGCTTCACTCAGGTCGCCGTTGACGACCACACCGCTGGGCGCGCCATTGTCCCGAATCAATCGGGTGAGTGCGCGGGTGTCTACGCCAGCGATGCCGGTCATATCCTTGGCGCGTAACCAGTCGGACAGGTGCTGCGCCGCACGATAGTTGGAGGGCTGGGTGATATCGCAACGCAGAACACAGCCGCGCGCATGAACCTGCAGCGCCTCGACATCTTCGTCATTGGTTCCGACATTGCCGATATGCGGGAATGTGAAGGTAATGATCTGACCGGCATAAGACGGATCCATCAGAATTTCCTGATAGCCGCTCATGGATGTGTTGAAGCAAACTTCACCCAATCGTCGACCTTCGGCCCCAAGGCCAAGGCCCCACAAAATAGCGCCATTTCCCAATACGAGCGCGCCTGTAGCGAGGCTCGGCTTAGTGGCTAAAGCCGCGGAAAACCGCGTCTTATCGGGTCCCAAATCAACGGATGGGTCGGACATAGGGGAGAGGCTCCAATCGGTGCAAATCGCTCTAAATTTAAAGCACGTACTGGAAGACAGTGGAGTAAGCCTGCGGACGGTGTGCGTCAAGGAATGTCAGAGGCGCGTCATCCCCGATTCTCAGGCTCGCATGCGTTGAATGCAAGTCAGCGGCGGGCTTTGTGGGTTCTTGCCAAAGTTCCGCCACAACATTAGCTTCCGCGCATCTTAAAACAGCACGCAGGCATTCCATGCTACGCGAAACACTCAACGGGTCCATGAAGGACGCGATGAAAGCCAAGGATCAGGTGACGCTCTCCACGCTTCGTCTGGTCAACGCTGCGATCAAGCAGCAGGACATCGACGTTCGGTCCTCAGGCAATGCCGATGGCATCGCTGACTCTGAAATTCTTTCTCTGTTGCAGAAGATGATCAAGCAGCGCCGGGAAAGCATCAAGATGTACGAAGAAGGCGGACGTCCGGACGCTGCCGCTCAGGAAGCGGCGGAAATCGAAGTGATCCAGCGTTTCCTTCCTCAGATGATGAGCGAAGACGAGGTGCAGGCTGCACTCGACGCGGTAATCACCGAAACGGGCGCTGGATCCATCAAAGACATGGGTCCGGTTATGAGCATGCTTAAGGAAAAGTATGCCGGACAAATCGACTTCGGGTCGGTTTCTCCCATCGTAAAGCAGCGCCTGTGCGCGCTGGCCAAGGCTGCCTGAGCCCCCGCTCAGGTAACCTGATAGAGCAGCAGGGCGGTTCCTAGCCCTGCCAGCACCGCGCCTACCCAAGCGAGAAGCGCTGGGCGCTGACGGGTCACAATCCAGATCAAGGGCAATTGTGCAACCGGTGTCATCGATGACAAGGTTGCCACCAGCGCTGCGTCGGTCATGCCCAGTGCAAGCAAGAACAGGGTCATACCCACGCCAATCCCCAGAAAGCCACTCAAGGCGACGATAGCCACCAGTCGCGGGGTCAGGCGCGCGGACGCCTGTGCCGGGGTAGGGGTCCACGGACCGGGGACCAGCATGATCAGCCAAAGCGCAAGAGCCGCAATCGAAACACGAATGGCCGAAGCGACAATGGGGTCTGGCCGACTTGTAAGGTTTGGATCGTCCATGACGGGGTTTGCGATGATGGTGCCTACGGCTTGGGCCAGGGCCGCACCCAGACCCAGCAGAACGCCGATCAGCATCAGACCCTGCACCGACTCCCACACATGCAGCTGATCACGGCGCTTGCCGTACACGATGGCTACGGTCACGCCGGCAAACACGAGCGAAATACCCAGCCAATCGCGTAAGCTAAGAACCTCACCCAGACCCAAGCCAATCAACGCCGTCATGGGCGCATGGGTGGAAAACAGCATCGTGGTGCGCCGTGGTCCAAGCCGGGCAATCGTGCTGTACAGCAGCGTATCGCCGATGAAAATTCCGATGAAGCCAGAGACACTCAGCACCCCGAATTGCATCACCGACGGCATTTTGCCCTGTTGGATGACCAGTCCGACTGCGATCACCGCCATGGTCAGCGCCACCAGCGTGATGCGGATCCGGTTGTAGCGCATGCCCCCCAATATCCGCGCAGGACCGGCAGAGATGAGTGACGTCAGCGCCCAGACGCCCGAAATGGAAAGCGCAATCAGCGCTCCCTGATCGATCAAGGTCACGGTGGGTTATCCCAGTGTTGTCCCCTGTGTTGTTCAGAATTCAGCATCAGGAGCAAATGTTAAGGGGAGGCTTCACCCGGTTTTCAGGATAGAATGCCGAGCTTCGCTGTTGGCGAAAATCTAAGTTGTCCGACCGCGCTCACGCCAATGGTGAGTTGGCAGGGCAGACGCGCACCAAAAGGAACCAATCCAGCCTTGGCTACCATCCCACCCGCTTTCCTTGACGAACTTCGAACGCGCCTTGATCTCTCGGACGTGGTTGGTGCGCGCGTCAAGCTGCAGCGAAAGGGCCGTGAGTGGACGGCGTGCTGTCCCTTCCACAATGAAAAAACACCGTCGTTCTACGTGAACAACGACAAGGGCTTTTATCACTGCTTTGGGTGTGGGGCGCATGGGGATCACATTGGTTTTGTGATGAACCATGACGGTCAGACCTTCATGGAAGCGGTGGAGACCCTTGCGGGGCAAGCCGGTTTGGACATGCCCAAGGCCGATCCGGACGCTGTGCGCAAGGCTGAGCGTGCCAAGGGGCTCAAAGAGGCTATGGTTGCCGCCGTCAAAGCCTATCAGGATGCGCTGAGCCTACCCGAAGCTGGGGGCGCACGCGCTTACATCGAGAAGCGTGGTTTGACGCCAGAGACGGTGAAGCATTTCGGTCTGGGGTATTCGCCCGATTCACGGGACTGGTTGTTCAAAAAGCTGATCGCTCAGGGCTTCAGCGCTCAAGTCATCATCGACGCGGCTCTGGCTAAAGCCCCCGAAGACGGTCGTTCCCCCTTTGACATGTTCCGGGGGCGTCTGATGTTTCCGATTTGGGATCGCCAAGGGAACCCTGTCGCCTTTGGTGGCCGAATACTGGGAGAGGGTGAGCCCAAGTATCTCAATTCGCCAGACACAGCGATTTTTCACAAAGGCCAGCTGCTCTATGGGCACCACTTGGCGCGGAAGTCGGCCCATGATCGGGGCGAAATCCTAGTTGTCGAGGGCTATATGGACGCCATTGCACTGGCGCAGGCTGGGGTCGAGAACGCAGTGGCCCCGCTGGGTACGGCGCTCACCGAAGATCACCTGCGGCTCCTGTGGAAGATGGTGCCTGCGCCAACGGTTTGTCTGGACGGCGATGCCGCCGGACAGCGCGCAGCCCGCCGGACTGCCGAGCGCGCTTTGCCGCTGCTCAAAGCTGGAAAAACCGTCAAATTCGCGACCTTGCCTGAAGGCCAGGATCCGGATGACTTGCTGCGCCACGGTGGTTTGCGCGCTTTACAGACCGTTCTGTCCCAATCCGAAACCTTGCCCTCGGCCCTTTGGCGATGGGAGCGGCTTTCGATGGGGCGTAATGACGCAGAGCAGCGTGCAGCCCTATGGAAACGGATCAGCGAAGCGCTCAAAACCGTCGAAGACTCCAGCCTGAATGCGGCGCTAGAAGCCGATATGGTTGGCCGTTTTGAAGCATCTTTCGGACATCACCCTTTCCGCAAATCCGCTGGTCGTCAGTGGCAGCGTAATTCCGGCGGGAAAGGCTATCGCAGCGGACCGGCTTCAGGCTTGGGTCGCCCTGGCAATGACCGTATTTCAGCCTTGGATACACAAGCGTTAGGGCGGCGTCAGTACGAGGTTTTGTTTGCCGCTTTCCTCAATCATCCTGATCTTTTGGACCTTTATGGCGAAAACCTCGCCACCCTGACCATGCTGGACGTTGAATTGGCGCAATTCCGCGATGCGCTGGTTCAGGCCCTATTCAATGATGTAACTCTTGACTCAGCGCACTTGCGCGCTCATCTGTCGGAGCGTGGGCTAGACAGCATGGTCGAGCGCTTATCGGGTCCAGATACCCAGCTCCATGCAGGCTTTGCAAAGCCAGAAGCTCGGAAAGATGAGGTGATCGAGGGTCTAGAGACCTTGTTCGCAGGTTTTACGCATCGGGACATGCAGCATGAGTTGCAAGTGTCTCGGGTGGCGTTGCCTGCGTATGCTGTTTCGGATGAAGAGCTCAAGGCTCTGCATTTGCGCGCCAAGGCTTATACCAACTCCAAGCCATCCTCCTGATCATAGGCCCTTCATCGGGGTCAAATAGCAAAACACGTTGCTGCGTAGAGCGCCCCCAAAGGCGATAACAAGGCAACGCCACGATTACGTTGAAACATCGAGGTCTGAATGAGCAACCAAACGCGCGCAGCGGAAAAGCCAGCCGAAACGGATGCCGCAAAAGATGCTGCCGGAGGTGCTCAGGACACTGTCCTGATCGCAGTACGCAAACTCACCGAACGCGCCAAGGCGAATGGCTCGGTGACGTACGACGACATCAATGAATTTCTGCCCGAAGACCAAGTCAGCAGCGACCAGATTGAAGACGTCATGGCGCAGTTGTCCGAGGCCGGCGTTACTGTGACCGAAAGCGAGAACGCAGACGGCGACAAAGAAGAGACGACTGATGTCGCCAACCCGACTGGCAACATCAAGGATGAAGATGTAGGCCGGACCGATGATCCGGTCCGCATGTACCTGCGCGAAATGGGCTCGGTCGAGCTGCTCTCCCGCGAGGGCGAAATTGCTATTGCCAAGCGGATCGAAGCCGGGCGCGAAGATATGATCGCCGGCATCTGTGAGTCTCCGCTGACGTTCTCCGCGCTCATGTCGTGGCGTCAGTCACTGCAGGAGGAAGTGGTCCTGCTGCGGGATGTCATTGACCTCGACGCAACCTATGCCGCTCACATGCGCTCGATCGCGGGCGACGACGAAGACGCCAATGACCCGTCCCTTGATGTCGCAGCCGCCGAAGGGTTGGCCGATGACGAGGATGAAGACGACGACGAGGACGAGGGCGAGGAAAACGGCGAGGAGGGTGCTACTGCATCCTCGGATGACGACGATGATGATGAGGACAACAGCGTATCCTTGTCCGCGATGGAAGGCATCCTGCGCGAAGACGTCATGGAAGCGCTGGATGTCATTGCCGGTGCCTACAGTGGTCTGCACAAGGTCCAAAAGGACCGCATGACCCTGCTTCAGACCGGTGAAGACGTGCCTGAAGAAATCGAAGCAGCTTATGAGGAAGGCCGCGATACGGTTATCCGAGCCATGAAGCTGGTCCGTCTGAACAACAACCTGATTGACCAGCTGGTTGATCAGATGAAGTCGATCAACAAAGCCATCATTGGTCACGAAACCAAGCTGATGAAGCTGTCCGACCGCTGTAAGATTCCGCGTGACGAGTTCATCGACGAGTACTTCGAAAACGAGATTGACCCCAGCTGGCTCGAGCGTATGGCGGCTGTCGATGCATCGTGGAAAATGCTCTTTGACCGTTATGGCTCCATGGCCAAAGAAATCCGCGAAGACATCGCCGATATCATCCACCAGGTTGATCTGCCAGTGAGCGAATTCAAACGCATCGTCGAAAAGGTGCAGAAGGGCGAGCGCGACTCCAACCGCGCCAAGGCTGAAATGATCGAGGCGAACCTGCGCCTGGTGATCTCCATTGCCAAGAAGTACACCAACCGCGGTCTGCAGTTCCTTGATCTGATTCAGGAAGGCAACATCGGCCTGATGAAGGCGGTTGATAAGTTCGAGTACCGCAGAGGTTACAAGTTCTCCACCTATGCGACGTGGTGGATCCGACAGGCCATTACCCGTTCGATCGCTGACCAGGCGCGGACGATCCGTATTCCAGTGCACATGATTGAAACGATCAACAAGCTGGTCCGGACCGGTCGTCAGATGCTCCACGAAATTGGCCGTGAGGCAACGCCCGAAGAGCTGGCCGCTCGTCTGGGTATGCCACTGGAAAAGGTGCGCAAGGTCATGAAGATCGCCAAGGAGCCGATTTCTCTGGAAACGCCGATTGGGGACGAAGAAGATTCGCACCTCGGTGATTTCATCAAGGATGAGAACGCCATTATCCCGGTGGAAGCAGCGATCAATAACAACTTGCGTGAATCCACCACGCGGGTTCTGTCCTCGCTGACCCCACGGGAAGAGCGCGTGCTGCGTATGCGGTTTGGTATCGGTATGAACACCGACCACACGCTCGAAGAAGTGGGCCAGCAGTTCTCTGTTACCCGTGAGCGTATCCGTCAGATCGAAGCCAAGGCCCTTCGCAAGCTCAAGCATCCATCTCGATCACGCAAGCTGCGGTCTTTCCTCGACCACTAGGTCTCATTTCGCAAGACTGGCGCAAGCCGATGTTTGCTTTGTCCAAAGTCGTGCACTGGCTTCTCGATCCAGTGCACTTCTTGCTCGTTATCTTTTTGGTTGGCACCCTGATTCGGATGCTGAACCGGGGCATTTACGCGCGCACCGGTCAGCTGTTTCAGGTGTCCGTGCTTATTGCTGTCTTGGCGCTGTTTTTCCTGCCGCTGGGGTCCCGCATGCTGGAGCCTCTGGAAAATCGCTTTCCGCCCTATCGTTTGCAGTCTGAAGCGGGTCGTCTGGACGGTGTAATCGTGCTTGGTGGCTCCTTAGACCTGCGCGCGTCCCTGGACAGTGCAGCCTTGATTCAGGTGGGAAGTGCCAGTGACCGCATGCTGACAGCCATCGAAGTTTTGAGCCAAACGGAAATCGACTTGTATCTGACAGGTGGTGACAGTTCGTTGACCAATCGGCTTGAAATTGGCGAGTCTGCGCTGGTGGCTGAATGGCTTGGTCAGCAAGGTTACGATTCCAGCCGGATCAAGGTTGAAAGTCAGTCTCGAAATACAGCAGAGCATCCTGACGCCCTTCTTGCGCTTTTCCCTGAATTGAAAGAGGGAAAATACGGTCTGGTTACATCGGCCTTTCACATGCCGCGCGCTGTCGGCGTATTCGACAGAAAGGGCATAAGCGTTGTTCCAATCCCAGTCGATTACCGCTCTGATCGTCGTCGTACGGTGGTGTTTGGCCAAGGAATCGATGAATGGGAGCGGTTTGCACTAGCCGCGCGGGAGTGGGGAGGGTTATTCTTCTACTACGCGCTGGGGCGAACGGATCACGTTTTTCCCAGTCCGAACCACACGACAGTAACAGGCTCTTAGGGGAGCGAGGACGTCATGGATTGGCTTAATTTTTCAATGCTCATTGATGCCGTTTTGGGACAAAGCGACAATCAATTCCTGAACCTTTTGCTGCCCATCGGGGCGAAAGTATTGGGCGCGGCTGTCGTCCTTGTCGTTGGTTGGATTTTCGCAGCGTGGTTCACCCGCGTTATCGACAAATTCCTGCAGGAGCGAACGCTGCTCGATGCCACCATCGAGAAAGTGCTGGTTCAAATCCTGCGCTTTGCGATCCTGATTGTTACCGTGCTCATCGCCCTCCAGATGTTCGGGGTTCAAACCGCGACTATTCTGGCTCTGCTCAGTGGTGTCGCTCTGGCCATCGGTCTGGCGGTACAGGGCACGCTGTCCAACGTAGCAGCCGGGGTCATGCTGCTTGTCTTGCGCCCGTTGAAGGTCGGCGAGTGGGTCGTCGCAGCAGGAACCAGCGGTTCTGTGAGTCGCGTGGGCCTATTCCGCACAGATCTGATTACCTTGGCCAACGTGCTGGTTTCCGTTCCGAACACGGCCATCTTCGAAGGCTCGATTGAGAACTACACGCGTCTGGGTCGCCGGCGGATGATTGCCGTCATCGGTGTGGCGTACGACAGCGACATCGACAAGGCGATGGAAGTCCTGCAAGGCGTCGTGTCTGCGAACAAGGGCTGGGAAGAGCAGCCGGAGCCCTATGTCTACGTTTCCAACCTCGGTGATTTCTCGGTGGATCTTACGGTTTGGGCCTGGGCTGACGGTAAGAAGTACTGGGACGCACAGGCTGCTTTCCGGCTGGAAGCGAAAAAGGCTTTGGACGAGGCTGGGATCGAAATTCCTTATCCACACCAAGTCGAAATTCACAAAGCAGATTAATCCAATGGCGCTTTGCGTAGGCTCGGCCAGAGTGCTATCAGCCTTAGACCTCAGAGGGCCCGTAGTTCAGCGGTTAGAACCCTCGGCTCATAACCGAGTTGTCGCAGGTTCGAATCCTGCCGGGCCTACCATCTGAGACATTGCGAAAAATCTATGATGAAAACTGTTACAGGTGAAAAAAACTGAAATACGCCTGTAAATCAGTGTAACAACCGGTCGGTTACAAGGCTTCCTGACTTCAATCCAATGCAGGGAAAAAACCATGTTTAAACTGACGTTCGCCATCATTCGACAAATCAAAGGTCTGGCTGTACTCGCGGCTGTCTTGGGGGCGCTGGCTTCACCAACGCTTTCTCAGGCGGAGTCCAAGGAACTGACCTTGCCACTTTTCAAGTTTCATCCGCTGTTTGGTACATGGTGGGCGCAGACGCTTTACGATGAGGAAGGCGAGGTGATCTGGAAGGGTGGCCAAAGCGATGAGCGCGTGATGATGCGTGTCGATATCTCAGGCAGCTACGCGTCTCGGATGGAATGCAACGCTCTGGTCGGCACGTTTCAGGAGCCGGGCGAGGATGGTTCTGTGACCATTTCTCCGGAAGGGTCCATGACGACCCTCATGGGCTGCTTTGGCGAGTTCCCGCCGACCATTCCTTTTTACCGCATCGCTCGCTATGAGCGTGAGGGCCTCGAGCTGCGTTTCTATGATGCAGACGACCTTCCGGTCGCCGTCTTTTATGATGTTTACGCGATGAAGCGCATGCTGGACGACATTCTGGGCTCCTGAAGACGCCCCCCGTCAGCATTAATCAGTGATCAAGGGCAGACTGCAGGATCTGCCCTTTTTTGTTTCCTCCGCTCCCGTTGATATGCTCATCATGAAAGCATCGTTCACTCGGGGGTATTTATGTATTCAGCAGCACAATGGTTTCAGAAAGCTGAGCCACTTGTTTACGCAACCCGTGCCGATGGCGTCGAGACGGTTCAAGGCGGCCATTACGTTGTGGTGGAGGCTGAAACAGGCGCTGTGATGCACCAGGCCGGTGTGCCTGAATTGACGGTCTATCCCCGCTCATCGGCCAAGTTCATTCAGGGTTTGCCACTGGTCGAAACCGGTGCAGCGGATGCTTTTGCTCTCAGTGATGTTCATCTGTCCCTTGCCTGTGCTTCGCATTTTGGTGAACCGGGTCACGTGGAAGTGGTGCAGTCGTGGCTTGCCCATATCGGGTGCAGCGCTGAGGATCTCGCCTGTGGTCCTGACTGGCCTCTGCACCCTGACGCGCGGGTGGACGTGATCCGCTCCGGTGCGCCGAAATCATCGCTGATCCATAACTGCAGCGGCAAGCACTCTGGCTTTCTGACCGTGTGTCGTCACCAAGGCTGGTCGGTCGAAGGCTACGAGCAACCCGACCACCCCAGCCAGCAACTCTATGCGCGGAACCTGCTTGAGCTCAGCGGTGCTGCAGAGGCAGACGTTATATGGGGGGTCGACGGCTGTGCCTTACCCACGCCCGCGTTGCCGATGATCGATATGGCCCGCGCCTTGGCGGTCTACAGCCGGCCTGACCTCGCAACGGGTCGAGGCCAGGCTCAGACCCGGCTGCTGGACGCCATAGCTGCTCATCCATGGTATTTGGCGGGTACTGGACATTTCAGCGTCGCACTGGCTCAGCAGACCCGTGGCCGTATCGTCGCCAAGGGTGGGGCGGATGGATACTACGCTGTGGTCATTCGAGACAGAGGCTGGGGTCTGACGCTCAAGACCCTTGATGGCGTCTCCGACATTCAGGATGCCGCGCTATACGCCATCCTCACCCGCCTGCAGCTTTTGACCGAAGACGAGCAACAGGCGTTGGCACCCGTGGCCCTGAAGCCCATTCGGAACAGTCGCGGGGCGATTGTGGGGCAGCGACACGCGATTTAAGCGGTCAAAACGGGCAGGGGGCTTCAAACCGAAGCGGGCGATGATCTTGCGGGTGTGACAGTTCCAGCGTGCGTGCGTGAAGAAGCAGCCGCGGGCTGGCAGCGGCACCGCGAGCGGTGGCATAGAACCGATCCCCGAAGATCGGGTGGCCGATTTCAGCCATATGGACCCGCAACTGGTGTGATCGACCCGTAAGGGGCCGCAGTTGCACCCGCGTCCCGCTTTGGTCATTCACGTTCTGCGCATCGAGCCTGCGCCATTCGGTCTGGGAAGGCTTACCAACCCCATGATCGACGATTTGTCGGGGACGATTGGGCCAATCGCAAATGAGCGGCAGATCCACGCGCCCCTGCGTGGTCGCCGGATGCCCTTCAATCACGGCCTCATAGATTTTCTCGACCTGCCTGAGCTGGAATAACCGCGATAATGCTCTGTTGGCCTCCAGCGACTTGGCCATCACCATGACCCCAGACGTCGCGAGATCCAGTCGGTGAACCACCATAGCATTCGGGTGGCGTCGCAGAACACGGGTGTAGAGGCTGTCGCGATGGTCCTCCAGCCGTCCGGGTACACTCAAAAGGCCCTCAGGCTTGTCGAGCGCAATCAGCCAGTCGTCTTCAAACAAGACGGGCAAAGCGTCATCGGGCGGCGGGCTGTAAACGAAAGGTTCCATTCCTTTCCATCACTGAAGCCGGAAGTGTCGTCAACGGTTCTCTGATCAAGGAACGGTCGCAAATTAAAGAGAGGCTTTTCCTCCTCAGGCAAAGGCAGAGGGTTAAATCCTAGTGCCTTTCGGCGGTGCTGAGCTTAATCAATAGTGAGATTTCACGGCTATCAATTGTGCTTAAAGCAAGTCGAAATCACGGCCTGTGATACGAACCATCCGTTCAATCGGAGCTTATGCAAAATATTTGGCCGCTTAGTACGAACGAACCCTCACAAATCTTGCATCCATTCAAAAGCTAATAAAAATCAATCAAATTTAAGGGCAAATCCTTGACAGTCAAAAAGCATTAAGAGTAATAGCAAATCATAATTCGCTTTTTTGGAGATTTTAGATGGAAAACTGCTCGTTGAAGATGGAGCGCGATCAAATTCGGGTGGAATTTCAGGGTTCCGAATCTTTCGCAGTTGAACACCTTATCCCGGTGCTTTCAAAGATCGACTGGAATGAAAAAGTTTCCGAAGCCGGTGCTAATTTTGATCGAAATCTGTCGATCCGTACAACGCATGCCATCTGCATGCGCCTGGGCCACAAGTCGGGCGCAGACCTTTTCTTGTCAGCCGCGGCTAAACTGTCTTTGATTGATGGTGTGACCCGTTTCAGTCGCAACCAGTTGCACCATGAAGCAAAGTCTGCTCGTGAAATCTACAAGCGCAGCACCCACGGCAACAACGCTTCGGCCTACATCCGCAGCCTTCGTGACAATGGCCGCCTGGTTGTTGTTGAAGGCGACATGTACGAGCTGTCCGATAATGCACGCGCTGACCTCGAAGTTCGCTTGTTTGAAGCCAACACGGCTGAAACTCTTGCTGATGCAAGCATTCAGGCCGTTGCCTAATCCCGCTTGAGGGGCGGAGGCGTAATTCTCTTGAGCACCCCGCGCGTCTCCGCATCTTTACTCGTGGTTTTGGCCATGCTTCCTACACTCTCGTTCGGCCTCGTGTTAATCGAGCGATAGGCCGTTGGTAGCTAGCGCCCTTCCTGACTTTGTACAATCGGTCAGCCGGTCGTTTCTTTCGCTAAAGCTGTTGCCGGTGGATTTCACGCCCCGCTCTAGGCGTGACCGCACTTGGACTTTGCTAGAGTGGCTGAAATTGCGCCGCTGGTGCTATCGTACCGAGGCAAAGGATCGACGTTTCAGTACTTCTGTTCGAAGACTTCATGAACTGATCTGAGATGTCAGGGAAGATTGGTTGCGGGAGCAGGATTTGAA